>JAISWF010000280.1 GCA_031271165.1 Deltaproteobacteria bacterium | reverse complement strand
CTTCCACGTTTCGGGGTACACTTTTCGTTCATAGAGCAATCGCCTCCATAATTTGATTGCCCTTTTATACCATAAATTTTTATTTACTGGAATTTCAAACGCTCGCTAGTATAGTTTATTATGGCAAAGTTTGGTACGCTTTACAACATCAATTGATGAGTGTTGGCGGGTTCGAGCAGGAAAAGTCGGGTGCCTCAAAACCACAAAAAATTAAGGCTTTAAATATATGTTTTGGTACTAAATGTCAGAATAAACCACTTCTAATTCACTTCAGTACCCACGCTAATGGACTGACTGGGGTAACGGGCTTTAGCTCGTAGGCAGGCCTTGAGTTTACTGATGGCGGCGAGGAATCGAAAAAAGATCGCTCTCTGTGGCCATACTACATCCGAACTAGATAATGGTAAGTCTGGCTCGGTCGAGAAAAACGAAAGCCCCTTCACCAAATGGGTTTGATTGCACTAAAGACACTCTTTCCAGCCTCTGCCGGCCGCCACCTTAAAGCGGCCCAGCCCAGACGATGCCGCATCTAATCGCTAATGGTTTGTTGCCTTGTGTCAGGTGGCGGTCTATAACCACGAACCTCACACCCTGCTCGGCGGCATATTAGTGAGCTCAATGTCCAAAGCCAGCCCAACATCAGTTAAAAGTTTCTGATAGTAGTCATCCGGCCAATGGGGTAATTCGCTTGGCCAAGATCTTGGCCTTCTTGATATCAGGGCAGTCTAAGGGCCCCTGGTCTGAATCTCTGGGCGGTTTCTTGCCTTAGCCTCGAACTTCGCCAGTCTTAGCTATCTTGCCCTCCCCATCAATGTAGGGAGCATCATGAGCATCGGGATCGTTTGGATTTCTCTAACTTAATTACGTTTGGCAAGAACAAAATTGAAAAAAAGCTAACCAGAAACTACCAACCCTAATGAGGTTTATAGACTGAATATCAGTGGATAACAATATTGATCAACCGGTAAGAACCCTCAAAAACCTGAATTCTTAAATTTTTTTGTCAGTAATTTCAAGATGTTAAAAATGACAAAACGAAAAAAATAGATTTTTTACAGGTCGATCAATATTGGCTCAGCCTGACTTAGTAATCGTGAGGTTATTTCTGGTTTGCGAAGTTGGTAGTGATCGCATCAGCCGTGAACGGTTACATTAAATTGAACATGGTTAGCCAAAAATGGTAACAATAAATTGAGGCCTTTTGTCTCTAACCCCCGCCTCGGACTCTTCAAGGGTAGTTAGGGTAAACGCACACACTCCTATGAGCTTACCGATACCTCTATTTGGCTGAGAAGAATCGTTCATAGTTGATAGCGATATGTATGTACTCAAAAACAACAAAGACGAAGTTTTGGATTCGCTCGAATACTTCCACAATAATGCGACGAAACTCATTCGGTCTATAATTACCGAAAAACTTCATGAGGGGATGGAGCCGGAGGTAATATGATGATTGCTTGTGCTGTAAAAACAATTAATTTTTTACAACAGAGACATAAGTAAAGCGCTTAAACCAATTTAATGTCATATATTAAACTCTTATTCAATGATAGAACCATACTACATACATTTTTCGTCAAACATTGATATCTTTTCAAGTATTAAGAATGTCGATTTAACTGACTTCGATGATGATAAGGTAGTGGAGCAGGTGAAACAAGTCTTACTCCATATTTATCTTACATTAAAACATGCAAGCAAACGCCGACCGATACGCAATTACCTTTCTCGTATAAGTCTTGTTCGCCAGGAAGACGAGGCTGCCATTGTTGGAATGGAACTTCCAAGATTTTCGCATTGGATTCCTTTTGGAACCGGATAAAACGGAAAGCAGTTACTATATCGTTTCACAAGATAAAAGTATCAGTTTATTTGTTGCAGATTCGCAAAAACTTGACACCAACACCATGGGAAGCATAGTTGAAATAATTGTTAAATATGTTCTAGAGAATACTTAATAAACAATATTTTAATATTTATTTGGTTGATTTAAAATTATAAATATGTTTTGCCATATATATTAATCGATAGCGATGCCTTTAAGCTAATGACGGTACCAAAACAACAAAACAGCATTCAATTGTCAAGTGTCCAAAAAGGGGCTTGTAAAAATCAGTCCAACTTCTCATATAATAAATCAGACAGGCTCTCAACATAATTTTTTACTGATATATAATTCTAAATTTAATTATTTTATAACTTATGAATATGCAAACCATAAAAGCAATCTTAAAACTTGCTTTAACGTCAAATATATGTCAATCAAATACCTTTTAACTTGCCTAGGCTTTGACTTTTCTCCTCGACTTGGGCATAATCAAAAAATCGCCCAGTAGCTCCTTGCCCTCCCAAAAAGCTCAAACAGTCGACCGGGCCAGCCTTTACCGACAGGCTATTTTAATCAGGCATTCAAAATAGCCGCCAAGCTACAGTCGCGACAATCCAGCTAAACAACATGACCATGTTAATACCGAGCCGACCTGGAAAAGCAGCTCAGACGGTCGCAAGACAGCTGGGTGACTGAAAGATGAGACTTCGAGCAGGCTTAACCGCCAAAACCAAGCCAAAAGCGACTTCCACTTGGGGATAGGCCCAACGAAAGCCCGTTGATATAACCCACGTTCGGAGGCAGCCAAATCTTGGCGGAATAGTCCCCAAAACATTTGAAAAAATTTAGGTCGGTCAGTTCTTTAAACCGGCCCAAAGGGAAAACAGATGGCCAGAGAAAAATTTGAGATCTCGGGCATGAGTTGTGCCGCCTGTTCGGCCAGGGTTGAGAAAGCTGTCTCCGCCGTTGCCGGTGTCAAGTCTGCCTCAGTCAACCTTCTTAAAAACTCCATGGAAGCCATCTTTGATGAGAACCTGACTGGGGCTGGTGATATCGTCGCCGCCGTAATCAAAGCCGGCTACGGAGCCCGGGAAGCCAAGACCGATGGGGCACCAGCCGGCCCGGATACCGCCGCTGAAGACGAAGAAAAAAAAATGAAGACCCGCCTGAAGGTCTCCTTTCTTTTCACCGTCCCTCTTTTTTACTTGGCCATGGGTCACATGCTCAACTGGCCTCTACCTGATATATTTCTCAGCCAAGATAACCTGATGATCCTGGCCTTGACCCAGTTTTTGCTCTTAATCCCGGTCATGGCCGTCAATTTCAAATACTACCGCTCTGGTTTTAAGGCTCTTTGGGGCTTAGGACCCAACATGGACAGTTTAATCGCCATTGGTTCGGGCGCCGCCGCCCTTTACGGGGTGATCGGGTTATATATAATGGCCTGGGGCCTGAGCCATTCCGATTCCCACTTGGTCCATTCGGCGGCCATGAACCTTTATTTTGAAAGCGGAGCCACCATCCTGACCCTGGTGACCCTGGGCAAGTTTTTTGAGGCCCGGGCCCGCCGCCGCACCTCCCAGGCGGTGGCCTCCCTTTTGGATTTGACCCCGAAAACAGCCTTGGTCGAGCGCAATGGAACTGAACTGAATATTGCCACCTCCGAGATTTTGGTCGGGGACGTATTATTGGTCAAAGCTGGGGAAACAGTGGCTGTGGACGGAATGATTGTTTTCGGAAATGGGGCGGTTGATGAATCAAATCTGACCGGAGAAAGCCTGCCAGTCGATAAAAACCCCGGCGACCGGGCCACCGGAGCCACAGTTTTAAAGTCGGGCTTTTTAAAAATCAAAGTCGAAAAGATCGGCCAGGACACCGCCCTGGCCCAAATTATTCGTTTGGTCGATGAGGCCACCAGCTCCAAAGCTCCCATCTCCAGGCTGGCCGACCGCATCAGCGGTATTTTCGTGCCGGTGGTCATCACCATCGCCCTTCTGGCCGGAGGCCTGTGGCTGCTGGCTGGCCAGAGTCTGCCCTTTGCCGTCAACATCGTCATCTCGGTCCTGGTCATTTCCTGCCCCTGCGCCTTGGGCTTGGCCACGCCGACAGCCATCATGGTCGGAACCGGGCAGGGAGCCCGGGCCGGAATCCTTTTTAAATCGGCCGAAGCTTTGGAACTGGCCCACGAAGTTGGGGCTGTGGTTTTGGACAAAACCGGGACCATCACTTCCGGCCGACCGGAATTGGTGGGCATTGTGCCAGGCGCAGGCCTTGATGAAACTCAAGTCCTGCGCCTGGCCGCAGGCTTGGAAAAGCTAAGTGAACACCCCTTGGGCCAAGCCGTAGTCAGAGCGGCAGCCGAGCGAGGCCTTGAACCGCCGCCGGTTGAAAACTATGTCCAAACCCCTGGAGCCGGTCTTTCGGGCCTGATTGAAAACCGCCAGCTCAAAGTCGGCAATCGGCGGATCACCGAATCAATTGTCTCCGATCCGAACGGACTTTTTGAGCAAGGCGATTTGGCATCGGCTCAAGGAGCCACCCCCATCTATCTGGCCGAGGGTCAAACCCTTTTGGGCCTATTAAAAATTGCCGATACCGTCAAACCTACCAGCCGCTGGGCCATCAGCGAACTCAAAAATCTTGGCCTTTTGGTGGTTATGATTACCGGCGATAACGTCCGCACGGCCGAAGCGGTCAGCCGCTCGGTGGGTGTGGACCAGGTCCTGGCCGAAGTTCTGCCCGACGCCAAAGAACGCGAGATTAGAAACCTTCAAGACGGCGGCCGCCGCAAGGTGGCCATGGTCGGCGACGGCGTCAACGACGCCCCGGCCTTGGCCAGGGCCGACGTTGGTATCGCCATCGGGGCCGGCACCGATATTGCCATGGAAACCGCCGACGTGGTATTGATGAGAAGTGATTTAGCCGATGTTTCCTCAGCCATCCGCCTTAGTCGAGCGGTCCTTAGAAACATCAAGCAAACCTTTTCTGGGCCTTTTTCTACAATCTTGTGGGCATTCCGGTTGCCGCCGGAGCGTTCTACAAACTCTGGGGGCTGACTCTTAATCCCATGATCGCTGCGGCGGCCATGAGTTTAAGCTCGGTGTGCGTGGTCTCCAACGCCCTGAGGCTCAGATTTTTCAAACCAGTCCGATTAAGCGATGTGGGGGTTACTGCTCCGGTCGCCAGCCTGGCCGCCTGGTCAGACAACAAGGAGGATTCACAGATGACAAAAAAGCTAAAGGTCGAGGGCATGAGCTGCGGCCACTGTACAGCAAGGGTTGAAAAAGTACTCAAAGAGCTGGCCGGTGTTAAATCGGCCAAGGTTGATCTCAAAGGCGGGACGGCCGAGGTCAAACTCTCTGAGGCCATTGATGATGCGGTCCTGACCAAAGCCGTCACTGATGCCGGTTACCCGGCTACAGTGGTCGGCTGAGAATCATTTAACCATCTGGCGGCGGCTTTTTTTGCGGCCGCCGCCTGTAACCAGCTCGGAGGCGTACTCTCTCCGCCTCCGAGCCCCTTATCTCCACTAAATCCGGCGGCCAGGATTTTGAGCTTCAATCTTCACCCCCAGCCCTTCTTCCATATCTTCCCAAAAACAATCTTAGACCATGCTGGCCTCATTTGCCGGTAACTGTCAAAACGCAAGTGACTTAGGATGCAAGCAACCCTTACTCACCTGATACATAGCTCAATAGCCAAACCGCATACTAGCGCTGCAGCATTGAAAGCCTTTGAGGTCCTACTTATTTTTTCGGCCCCAATTGAGTTCTCACGCTCTAGCGGCTAGGCCTTCACAGAATCAGACTATGCTCTTTTGAGTTTTTAGTGTCCATCAATCAAGTGTTTGATTTAAAGATATTAGGCGAAATTTACTCATAAACGTCTGAGTAAAAATTTGCTAACCAAGATTTCAAGCCGGAGTTGGTGGAGACTGGCTTTGACCCAGCCTCTTCTTTGAAGGCGGGGTTAAAAGAGATGATTTTTAGGCGGACGAAACAAAAACCTGACCATAAACTGGCCGCTCATTTAATCGATAATCTTTTTTTGACCCCCTTGGCCAAAGATAAAAAGTTGACAGCCTTGGGTTTGCTGGGTTCTTAAGACCAGAGCCTAGCCATCCCCCACATAATTACTCCTTGGACTGGAGCTGCTGGTTTACTTTTAAGATTATATGATTTTTTAAAGCGATCTGTTTAGGATTTTAAAACTTAATCATTTCGCCGCCCACCACGGTAGCCAATACTCTGGTCGAAGCAATGGCCCGCTCTGGACAGGTCAGTATGTCGCGGTCCAAAACCGCAAAATCGGCCAATTTACCAACCGAAAGAGAGCCTATATTATTTTCCTGAAAGGCCGCCCGGGCTGACCAGACCGTGTAACTGCTGATGGCTTCCAAACGGCTTAAGGCGTGTTCGGGCAAAAAACCTTCTTTAGGGAAGCCTTTGAGGTCCCTTCTGGTCACCGCCGCATAAATGCCCATAAACGGATTAACCGACTCAATGGGACTGTCGGAACCATTGATGATGTAACCGCCTCGGTCAATGATATCCCGCCAGGCATAAGCTCTCTTGAGACGGTCAAACCCCAAGCGAGACTTGACCATATGAAGATCGGTCATTAAGCCTACGCTCTGGATCGAAGGGATCAGGCCCATGCTTAGCACCTTCTCCCGGTCGGCATCAGCCACCACCTGGAAATGCTCTAGTCGCCAGTTACGGTTGGTCCTCTCCGGCCCCAGCACCTGCGTAATCGCCGATATGGCCTGGGCTACCGCCGCATCCCCAATGACGTGAATGGCCACCTGGAATCCCAGATCTCTGGCCCGGCTCAAAAGTTCAACCAAGGCCTCATGGCTGTAAATATGACCTCCTCGGTAGCCGGAGCGATCGGCGTAGTCATCCAAAAGCCAAGCACTTCTGGACCCTAAAGAGCCGTCGGAAAAAATCTTTAGTCCGTCCACTGCCAGACGGTCCTTCAACCGACCCAGCCTTGGCCCTGGGGCTAAAAAATCTTCGTCCCACGGGTCGGCCACCATGTACAACCTAAGCCTGGCCTTAATTAAACCGGCGCAAATGGCCTGGTCAAGCGGCTCAAATTCTCCTGGCCGGGAAGCGCAGTCCACCAAGGTGGTCAGTCCAAAACCCAGGGCCTCGGCCTGTGACTTAATATACGTCTCCAAAAAGTCATGGCCGTCGAGATAGGGCATTCGGTCGTAAACCAAAAACATGGCCTGCCCGATCAGTACCCCGGTCGGTTCCCCATTGGGATCTCTTAAAATCTCTCCCCCGTCGGGAGAGGGAGTGGAAGCATCCACTCCGGCCAGTTTGAGGGCCAGAGAATTTACCCAAATGGTATGCTTGTCAATGCGGTCTAAAACCACCGGGTGGTCTGGCGCCACCCGGTCGAGAGCCTTGCGGTGAGGCCATTCAATATTAGGCCAGGTGTTTTGATCCCAGCGCCGCCCGTGAATCCACGAGCCTTTCCGGCGGGTGGCGGCCTCAGTGCCGACCACTTCCAGGGTCTCCTCGTAGTCGAAATCGCTCAGGTCCAGCTGGGCCAGTCTTAGACCCTCATGGAGGATATGGGCATGACTGTCAATAAGCCCAGGGATAATATGCCGGCCCTTGAGATCGACAACCTCGGCATCACCGTTGATGGTGGTTAAGGCTTCTCGAAAATCATCGCCCACATACGTCAGCCTCCCCCCCGAGACGGCCATAACGGTAGCCCTCGGGCATTGGGAGTCCATGGTCAAGATCCGGCCGGAGCGGAAAACCGCATCAGCTGATCCGAGCTTAACATAAAGCTGCTCGTCGCAATGGGACAATTTATACTCCAAAAAATATTCTTAAGACCAACGTTTGGTTGGATCGGAAATTAAGGATCGGCCAGGGCAATGGTTTACCTGGATAACCGTGCCGCTGACCCTGTCAACCATACCCCAGATAACCAGCGATTGGCAACTAAAATGGTTACCTCTAAAAAATAAAGCCGGGTAAAAAAAAGAAGCCTATCAATAAAACCACAAGCAGACTGTTTTGTAAAGCCTTGATTATTTCCAATTCCAAAACCAGGACCAAAGTCTGAAACTCTCCAAAAAAGCCTTCTAATAGACGGCCTTAAACCCTGATTGAGGCCGCCACCTTCCCGCCAAGTTGGCCGGCGCTTTAGAACAGGTTTTTTTGTCATAATATCATAGAGAAAATTAAAACGACCGAAAATGAAAGGGCCACCCAACTAAATCAAGGCGCGAACTAAAACTATCGCCTGGGTCACTTTAAACGGGCTACAAAATAGAGACCTCGTTTCCAAAAAAACCACAAAATCTATGTTTCCACCGTAAAGTTCAACTCATTTTAGGCTTGGGCTGGCATTTCGTCAAGGATATGGAGTCTGGGCCTGGTTTCGACTGGTCAGGGTGGGACTGGAATTTCCAGCTGCGGTCCTGGCCGGACAAGACAGGGCCTAACGGACTGGACTTCCGACGACCTCTGACCAGACGCAGCTTAAACATCAATTCTTTGAGCCTGGCGGCGGCAATCTCTGCCACAGAGCTCCTGACTCAGAGATGTGCTAGTACTTCAAGATGCAGCCTATCGGAAAAAAGGCCAAGAGTTTATCAAGAAAGCCTTTCTTATTGTCTTTATGATTGGCCGCTCTAATTGCCTTGGAGACAGAAAACGTTTGACCGAAGACGTTGTTATCCCCTTATTATTTTAACACTGGGCCGGCTCTCGCCGGCAGTCGTATTAACATCTGCGGTCCAAATTCACAAACCCAGCCAGCCTTTTGTGACCGCTGCACTCCCGCTCTTTTTACGGCTTGAATACTTTTTGACAGTGAAGACAATTTAATCAAAACAAATACCATTAAACTCAAAATTCATAAAAATGCAGGTCTGAATTTAAAATCTTCCGGCCGTTTTCGGTGATCTCGACCAATTGCTCCAGGCGGACACCGCCCTTCCCCGGAATATATATGCCCGGCTCAATGGTCACCACCGCCCCGACCGGCAGCGGGACCTTACTGACCGAATTCAGGCTTGGTTCTTCGTGGACGGCCAGCCCCACCCCATGTCCCAGGCTGTGACCGAAATAATCGCCGAACCCGGCTTGAGCAATGTGGTTTCTGGCGGCCAAGTCCACTTCACAGGCTGGAACGCCCGGGCCAATTACTTCTAAGGCCTTGAGCTGAGCCTCCCGAACCGTCCGGTAGATTAACTTCTGCCACTCAAGAGGCTTTTCGCCGACCAGAGTCCGGGTGATGTCGGAGGCGTAGCCCCGATACCGGGCTCCACAGTCGATGACCACCATTTCCTGGGAGGTCAATTTCTTGCTGCCAGGCACCGCATGGGGCAGTGAAGCTCTTTTGCCGGCCGCCACAATGGTTTCAAAGGCTGGCCCCTCCCCACCAAGTTCCTTAAAATGACGATCCAAAAAAAAGGCGGCCCATTTTTCGGTGGTCCCGGGCTTGAATTGATCCCACAAAAGAGAAATGGCCTTTTCAGTAATCCGCAGAGCCTTGACGATCAAAGCTAGTTCAGAGGGCGTCTTGGAGACCCTGAGGCTGGAGGGATTAAAAGGGGCAGGCTTTATTTCAGTCTGACCGAAGGCATTTTTGAGTTCATTAAATCCGGCCAGCGTCAAATAATGATCTTCAACTCCCAGAAGGCCCGTTTTTCCGATCAAAGAGGCAACCGTTTTAGCCCAGCGGCGGCCGCCTTCACCGACGGTATAAAGAGGGGCTTCAGCTAAGGCCGATTCGGTGTACCTCGAATCAGTCAACAGATGCAGCTTTTTAAGGGTAATCAACAAACAACCACTGGATTCATTGAGGCTGGGGTCAATTGCTTCAAATCCCGAGAAATACCTTCTGTTTTCCGGAGAAGTTATTAATAGGCCAGTTAACTTATGCTTTTTTATTAATTTTCTTAAATTTTCAACTCTTTTTTCTACGACTTCTCCGCTGTCTATGGTCATAAGCTAACCTCCAGAAATAAATATATTAAATACTGGCCACGGTCATCGGGTGCGGGGCCCGTTATTTGGTAAATTATAGCCTACAATCAGACGTCTGGCCAGCACAGAGAGTTATTTTTTAAGCCCCTTGAAGCCTTTTTTGGCCGCCGGATTGGCCTTAAGCGACTTTAGATTTAAAACCAAGCCGCCTGAGCACTTATCAGGATATTGACCGCCAGATCGGTCCTCCAACCGATTCCAGATTCGTATCGCTCCCAGACAAATTTTACCTCCCCGGGAATTCGGCGGCCGGTTTTTTTTAAGTTAATGTTTTTATTTCCGGTTAAAATTTAGTAAACTAAACGTGATCTTTGTCGCCAGTAAAGACGGCGGTTGATTTCATTTTGTCTTTTTCCCCTGTTCAAAACGTCCGAGGGTAGCAGGCCGTTTTTTCCGGCCGCTCCGGCCCGCTCCCCTCTCCCTGGGGTTTGATTTTGGCTGGCCTTATTGTAACCGTACCCTACGGCTCCATGTTTGTCCCAAACTCGATCTTACAGCGCCTCCCGCTTAACCGCGAGGAAGTAGCCCGGGAACATTGGTTTTTAACCGATCCCATCCTTTTGGATATTGCCCGCCAGGCGGTTGACCCAGGCAGCGAAAAACCTAGCCGCCCCCTGATCATCTTCAACTACAGCCCTTTGGTGGTCGACCCGCTGGGGATGATAATTTCTGAACTCGGTCAGGAAAATGGGCTCAAACCAGGTTTTTTGACCATCGACACCACCGGAAAGGCTCTGCCGGGCTGGAGTGAGTCTGACCGCCAGTTCATTATGGCTCAAACGGTCAATCCCTATCATCAGGATCTAGGCCAGGCCTGCTTGAAACTTCTAGCTTCAGAAAACATGGTGGCTCTGGTTACCCTGCGCTCTTTTTTTACCGAGCCCCAGCGCCACGAGCGTCACCGCCAGCGGCCCCGGCCTCAGGTATGCCTGGGTTCTTCAACCGAGCACACCCCGCAAGGGCTAGCCGCTCTTTCAGGCACCATCTTTCGGGCCTTAGGCTTATGGCCTCAGCTCAACTGGCCGCTGACCACGGCCAACCTACCAGAGCTGATGACTGGCCAGCCTCGTCTTAAAGCCCTCAACATCGGCTTAAGGCGTGACTTGTACATGGACGAAAAAAACGGCCAAGTCAAATCAACCAGCGAAGGGCTGGTCAGGGTCTTAAAAATCTTTTTTGACCTTCTGGAACAGGAATTGAATCGTGTCGCCCGGCTGCGACTCAATCGGGCCTCCCCGCCCAAAAAACCATCCAGCATCATTAAAGACCCGGCGACTCAATCTATCGATCGTTCTCAAAAACCCTATATGACGAACAGTTTATCCAAATGATCCTTACCCCCGGTCTAGGAGCAGGATTCCGTGGGGGGAGGCATTATCCTACCCAATAATGCAAAGATAAAAAGGCTAATTAATTGCCCTCAAACAATCACCTCCACCTTTTGGCCGAGGTCTCTCTGGAACAGGCCAGGCTTGATGACGGCAGGAGCGAAAGCGAAATCGACGTCCCCACCGAGGCCATGGTCCGCCATGAAGCGATGCTGATTAATGAACTGAGCCTAATTTTGGCTGAAAGACGCACCGCCCTTTCGGTCATGCGGACGGGTTTGGCCATCATGGTTCTGCCCCTTTCGGTAGCCAGCGTCCTAATCGCCATATCCCGGTATTATGAGCCAGCAAAAGTGTTGTTTCTTTTGGTACCACTTTTGACCATCAACATATTGCTGGTCATCTTCGGACTGTACCTCATCCTTTTCTCCTGGCGAAGGTCCAGGAGCTTAGAAGCGATCAGCCTGGACCTCAAACAACAAAACGTCCATTTACAAAAGTTATGCCGCTTGATGGAGCAGGGCCATCGGACCACTTAATAGCAGCTGTGTTTCAGGTTTTTTTGTATTTTTTTGGCCGAACATTTATCTGGCCGCTCTACAAGCGACTTAAAGATGGCCTTTTACCCTTTGGCGTTCTTGGCAAACAGCGGTTAAATCAAATATAATAACCGATAAAGGTAAACGGATCTCATGGCCCATATCCGGCCGGCTAAAACTGGCCGCTGGTTTATGGCCGGCTGGTTTATTGTAACTGTTGCTGCTCACCCCAAGATCTTCAGCATTTCAGAGGCCATCATTAAAGGGAGGCCTAATCGACCAAAACCGAGACGATTAAGCTGCCCCAAATTGCTAGCGAGCTGACAGGACGTCGGAGAGCTTAACTTTCGAAGTTTTTCTTGGGATTTTCCTTCCAGGCTGGGTTTTTTTTTCGATTATTTCCCCAAAATGCCGGTCACTTCTTAAAACCGGACGTGAGATATTATGGAACCGAGTTACGATCCCCAATCTTTTCAAATCCTCTATGACCGCCAAACGGTCGCCCGACGGGTCTCTGAACTCGGCGCTGCGATCAGCGCCGACGTAGCCCCGCTTCTGGCTCCTAGGGAAATGCTTCTGGTAGTTGGAATCCTCAACGGGGCTTTCGTTTTCATGGCCGATCTTATCCGGACCATAACCGTCCCCCTGGAAATAGATTTTATTCGTCTGTCGAGTTACCATGACAACCAGACCTCTTCGACCGAGGTAGTCCAACTCAAGGGCCTGGAGCAGGAAATAAAAAACCGCCACGTCTTGGTGGTCGAAGACATTGCCGACTGTGGTTTAACCTTAGCTTGGCTTTTGGATCATTTACAACAGCGCCAACCGGCTTCCATCCGGCTGGCAGTGGCTGTCGACAAAAAGGCCCGCCGGGAGGTATCCTTAAACCTTGACTACGTTGGCTTTAAAGTTGAAGATGGCTTCCTGGTGGGCTTCGGCCTGGATTTCGGCCGGCGGTATCGAGAGAAATCCGACATCTGTGTTCTGAAAAACACCTGACTTACAGCTCTGGAGTGTTTAGTTAAAATTTATCTTTCATTTACTGAAAATTTTTCTAACGATGGTCATTTTTAATCTTACCAAAGGCAACATCTGTCAGGGTCTGGACTTAAAATCTAATGAGTGGTAAATTAAAAAAAGTTAAAATAAAAAATGCCGCCTGGCGTCCAGTTTCCGTTCTAACCAGACCAACGTTTTCCAACCGGCGGGCCCCGACCGGTATAATCGGGACCGGTCCTGAAACCGACAACCTTTGGGTGACAAGATGATTATAACCTGTGGGCAATGCCAGACCAGGTTCAGGGTCAACCCCTCACTCATCAGAGAAACTGGGACCAGGGTCCGCTGCTCAAACTGTCAGGCCGTTTTTACTGTCTTTCGGCCCCTGCCGGAAGAAGAAATTGATTTTCAGTCTGACACTGATTCGGCGGCTGGAACCCAGGATCCCGTTGACCGCCGTTTGGAAAGTCTATATGCTGGCCGCAATGACGATAATGTTAATAATTTTGTCGACGATTTAGACGACGAACCAGCCCCCAGGCCAACCGCCGACCGCCGACCGCGGCTTACGGCCAGACCTCCGAGACCTGCTGAAAACAACCCTATCAGTATGATCAAAGGCGACGGAGACGATTTCGTCCGCGAGGCCGACCGCCGCACCCCTCAGATGCGCCAAGCTGGTTCCGATCTTGGCCTCGACGACGACCCGATCTACATTAACCAAAAGCTGCCCCCCGCCAGCCCGGCTGTCCCTCTGCGGGGAACACCGACCGTCCCGCTGGTCAACTCACCACTGGCTGCGCCTTCGGTCGAGGCGAGCACTCCAGCCGGAACCTCTTCCAAGCAGCCTTTGCGAACTCTCAAACCCAGCATTTTTTCCAAAAGACAAAAGACTTTACTTTTAGTTCTATCGGTGGTGGCCGCCGTTTTGATTATATCAACCCTGATTAGTTCTTTCGGGCCCGGACCTGAAAACATCGGAAACCAGCGGCCTTTATTAGCCAGTTCCGATCAGGGTACCAACCCCAGCTCGGGCGACCCAAACGGCTCAGCTGCTGATAATTCAGCCGCTGGCAATTCTTCCACCAGTAGCCCCGACGTCATCAATCTTATCTTTCTTAACGAACTTAATACCCATCATTATCTTCAGCATCCCGAGGGCCAAATCCTTGTGCTCATCGGCCGAATCCGAAACGGCTACAGTGAGCGCATCAGCCACATCCGGGTCAAAGCCCAGCTAAAAAACAGCCAGGGCCAGGTAATCGCTGAGCGTCAGGTCTTTGCTGGAAACTACCTTGAAGAAAATGAACTTACCACCCTGTCAATGAAAGAAATCCTGGCCCGTTTAGCTCTTCGCGGCGGTACAGACGGCTCCAATTTAAACATCCAGCCTGGCCAGGATGTCCCCTTTATGTTTGTTTTCGATAAACTTCCGCCAGATATCACCGAGTACGTGATCGAGCCGATCAGTTATACCCAGGCTTCCCAGGCCTTAAGCAATCTGGGCAACCAAAGCCGGCCGTCCGGTCAATAGCAGCCGAATTATTTGGTGAGCCTTATAATAAAACCCCAAAAATACCCCGCAGTTCCGGGAATGCTTCAGGCCGCTCCAGGCTGAGAGTTCCGGCTAGCACAAATTATTGAATCTTCAACCTACGTCAGGACCGGTTTTGGCCAGGGCGACTCCCAAGGAACAGACTTTGGTGAAATTATCTTCACTTTTGGAGGCCCCGCTGATATCTTTGGTCAAACGGGTTGACTTTGTCCGACTGGTCAATTATCTGGCCCGTATTGAGCCGGGCAACTCATATTCTCTCCATCCCAGCCGTCCGGGGCCGGCCTTTGACGATCAGGAGGCCATCGCCAACACTGCAGTCGAGCTTACCATCCGGGCCTTTGCTCAACGCGGTGACCATGTTAACCGCCAGGAAATCGTCAGCTACGTCGATTTGATCAGCTGCCGCTACGATTATGAACTCCACCGCAAGGCCAAAGCCGCTAGCTATAACCTCATCAACCACATCTTTGAATCGTCCAATCCTGAGCGGGCCTTTTTGTCCGATGACCAAAGGGAACTCAATCATCTTGGGCCTTTGCTTGATGCCCAAAACGAGGGCCGGGGCATAGTTTACCTAATCAATCACTCCTCCCACTTTGACGAATTTATTTTCAACCTGTTCATCGATCAAAACGGTCTCAACCTGCCCCTATTTGCCGCCGGTCAAAACATGATGGCCACCCCGTCGCTGACTTCTCTTTTCATGCTCGGCTCCTACGTCATTGTCCGCAAAGGGGCCAGCCGGGCTTACCTGTCATCTCTTTTCCACTACTGCCAGGCTTTAGCTGAGATGGGCAAACCCCAAGGCATTTTTTTGGAGGCCTGGTCGGGCGGCGCCAGAACCAGGGATGGTTCCTTGAGGTATCCCCGGCGCCTGGTGACTATCCAAGGAGCTCTCTCGGCCCGGTCAGACGTTTTGATTCAACCTGTGGTTATAAGTTACAGCCGAGTGCCCGAGGATTTCAATCTCTCGGAAGGCCGAGGTCTTTTATCCTGGATTACCGGCAGCCATATGATTAAAAGCCTGCTCTGCCGGCCTTGGTCACCGTTGGTTAGCCTGGCCGACGGTCTCAAAGGTCTTTTTGGACGCACCTACGTCGGTTTTGGCCGAGGACGTCTTTTATCGGACCTCAAAAATGAGTGGGAGTCCACTCCCAAGGAACTGGCCATTGACGAATTCGCCGCCCTATACGCCATCAAAGAGATTGCCAGGGACAAAAAAATCATGGCCACCCACTTGGCCGCCTTGGCCCTTGACGGGGCCGAAGGCCGCAACCGGGCCTCATTGGAGGAATCCTGGGAAAGGGCCCACCAAACAATTACCGCTTATCACCAGAGGGTTTTTGATCTTGAGCCTGATTTTGAGGACTTAATCAGATTTTCAAAGACAGGTGATGCTTTAAACGACGGACTGAATTCTTTGGCCCGCCGGCAGGTCATCGCCGACAAAGGTCCCTTGTGGCTCAAACGCCCTAAAATCAAGTCCAAACACGCCTTGGACTACTACGCCACCCACAGCGATCGCCGCCTTTACAGCCCCTCAGCTAAAGAAAACATGGTGGTCTGCGGTGCCGGCCCCTGGGGTTTTTCTCTGGTCAACCTGGTTGGTCTACGGACCCTCAACGACAAACGATTCCACAATTCCTCTTTGACTCTCTATGACCCCTCCGAAGAAGCCATCCAGCCGCTGGCCTACGAACGAACCCTGGAAATTTTTCCCGAAGCCCGGCTTCCGAAAAATATTTTCCCATCCTTTGACCACACCGAAGCCTTCCGCAAAGCGACTGAAGTGGTCGTGGCCACCTGTCCCGACTCCTGCGGGGAACTTTTTAAAATTATCTTTTCCTCTTCCAGCCAACTCCGAAGCCTGATTTTAGCCAGCAAAGGTTTTGAACGCCTCAGCCACCGCCTGACCATCCAAATGGCCTGGGAGGCCGCTGTTGCTGCCGGCCGCCCCAAAATTAATATTTTGGTCCTATCAGGTTGTTTCAGTCCGTCAGAGCTTTTGTCGGAAAATGGCGGCCGATTTATCCTGGCCGGACCGGTCTCCTCCGGCCGGGCTTCGGAGGCCTCGCTTTTTAAATACAAAACCTTTGGCGTCCATGTCAGTGACGACCCCATTGGAGTCCAAACCGCCGCCTCTCTCATTGATGCCTACGCCCTTTACGGCTCAGTTCTATACCAAAACAAAAGCCTCCGGGACGCCCGAAACAAGGTTGAATTTTTAAGAGAGATCAGTGCCGAAGCCAAGACCCTGGCCATCGCCTTGGGCGGGCAGCCCTCAACTTTTGAGGCCGACAGCCCCGCTTGGCTGCCGGGACTGTTAACGGCTTTTTTGACCACCCCCCACCCAACCGTCAGAATTGCCATCACTAAAGGACCCGAGGCCCTCAAAGAATACCTTGAAGAACGACCCCTCAAGGATATCTGGCCAGATCCTGGTGCTGAAGGATATTATTCCATCCACTCAGCTTACTTGATCGCCAAACACCTGTCTTTAAATCTGCCCCACCTGGAAGCAGCCAACAAGATGTTTTGGGAAAACTGACCTTAAAAAGTCTATTTTTTTATAAATTATTATAATTTAAATCATACACCATATTTTGTTGGCCATAGTTTTAATATTTTTTGTTGGGCCATTGACCAACATTACATAATTGCCACTAGCCAACAACTTATCATTATTTACTGGTCAATCATGGCTTTCATGGGAGTTAGTGTAGCTTTTTTCCTAGCCTTTTTTAAATTTTTTGTTCAAATGCTTATAGCCGGCATGGAGGAGCTAGCCCATGGCCAAAGAAAAAATACTCCCAGAAAAATCTGTACGATTGCCCAACCAAACCTCCTTAACCCACTAGCGTCTTCATTCTCTCCCCAATCGCCGCCAGAAGACCATCAGACCGAGCAACAGCCGCCCAATGATTTTGATAAAATATATCACTCGCAAAAAGTCAGTCAATACAAAAACATCTTAAAACATTATAAACACCGATTGACACCCTCTTAATACATTATTTAATGATTCATAACAAGATATCATCCAGTTAAAATAGATATTAATTGATTTTTAGCCGAAGAAATTGCCACTATTTGTTAAAACAATCTTATTATCAAATATGAAAATCAAAAATATATAAATATATTTGCCTACTAATAGCCGAATTAAAAGAAATATAGCTTCACAAAATTACATTATCGTATTTAAGTAATTTTTTTATAACAATTCGATACATAATAATATTTTATTAATTAACAGCATAATTCAACTAATTACTCATTTAGATTAATATTTATAAATCAATAGACTGCATTTAAAAACATCATATCTGATAATAATTGAAGTTTCAATCTGGATCCAATACCAAAGTTTACACTAAGCCGCTGAAAAGTCTATTTTAAAGTTCATACTGCACATGTCAATGATGATATAGCTAACAATATTGTAAAATTTTATTTAAAATACCTTAATAATTTAAAACCTTTTTAATTAATAAACTAATATATATAATTAATATTAACAATAAACTTTACATATTAAAATAAATGAATAACCAATAAATACTCGTTCTAAAGAACAAGATGATTCAACTTGGTTCAAGATTAAATTATGCAAAATATTTATTGTAGACAGCATTAGCCATTTTAAAGACAAGAAACCAGGCATATAAACTTATATAATCTTATAAATGATCATTAAAGCCATATTAACAATGTTAAAATTTTAATAAATATTTTTTTAATCATTACAATACAATGTATTTGATTTATTTAATTAAATATCATTAATAATTAATAGATTAGCCTAAACAAGAAATTTAATAGAAATTTTTATTTAATAAATCAAATTACTTTTAATTTTTCTACCTTTTTTATTAAAATTATTGTGCTTTTAGTAATTATTTTTTTGTTAATAACAAACCGAAAACTGAAGGCCGACTAAAAAGAAGGAAGAAAATATTAAAAAATTATCAACTCTTAGATACTATTAGTGAGCTATAGAAAATTTAAAAAAGCATAATAATAAAAATACAATTTTATTTGTTAAATTATTTGTAAAACAATATTTATGCCATTGATTATTAATCATATAGAAGCAAAAACTATATTATTGGCAGCGGCGCTCTTGAAAGCGAGCCGAAAATAGCACTTCAAAGGCGGCTTAAAGGACCGTTGATAAGGTGGGATTTTGGATCGGCTCCATGATTGTTAACCTTAAAATCAAAAATGGAAAGCGCATTATAGCTTGACGATGTTGTTAAACCTGTCAGCCGGCATTTCGAAAAATTGGCCAAAAACAATCGGCCAGCGTGAGCTTAAGTTTGACTTCAAGTTAGCACACCAATTTGGTCCAGGTAAAAATCTAAACCCCTCGGACATAAAGAATTTTTTTTGAGCGTTTTGGCTCTTTCGCCCTGTCCTCGTTCAGAATATTATTGAAATTCAATCCGCAGCCAAGTATAATAATTGTAATGTGAGCACCGCTGTGTTAATACCAAAAACCTATTTGGAAACCTCGGTGTTCAATTTTGGTTGGCCAGTCTAGCGCCGCCGAACCGAAACTAGGCTGGACGGTTTTGCTTAAACCGGGTGATACGGCCGTATGCTTGACGGACATCTTGGCCGCCCAGGACGTAATCCCGGCTTTGGTCAAGGAGCTCATCACTGCTCAACATGTATCACCCACTTACGCTCAGTAAGTCGTGACGCTAAAAGATCGATGCAGTTAAATAAGTCAAACTAAACGGTCGGCCCGGCTCCTGATCTTTATGGATATTTAACGGTCAGAGTTCGGTTTTTTTAATTTATTTTAATACTTATACTCAGCGGTAGCCATAATGCCTAATTTTGCCATCAAATCTTCAGCTTTGACCAGGATTTTGTTGACCTTAACGGTTTTATCCGCCGCCCTCTTTTCCGGCTGCGGTGTTTTTTCCGATTTTGCTCGCGACAACCAATTCCACATCGGCTCTCTTGGTCTTCAGGATTTTATAAGTCCCGTTAAACTCAAAGTTGGTATTTTACCATTCCGCGACGAGGTTGGTTTGGGCACACCAGATGCCGGTCCCAACCTAGCAGTCCTGATGTCTGAACGATTTGCTGAAAACAGTCAACTGGTTTTAATTTCCCCGGCCGAAGCGGCCAGGGCTTTTGCTTCAACCGGTTTTGATCCAAAGGTTGAACTTACAGCCGAGCAAGCTGTTGAACTAGGACGCATTTTAAACGTAAACATCATCATGGACGGGGCCATTTCTCAGATTGACCAATATCGGCAACGCGTCGGCTGGCGCCACCTTGTAAGATTTTTTACTAATCAGCAGACCTACCTCGACGCCGTGCTGACCCTGGTTGCCTTTGATACATCCACCGGCATGGTTATTTCAGCCCGGGCCGGAGAAGGCATTTACAAAGTCGGCAAACACGAAAGCGACCCCTTCAACACCGATCGCGGCATCCCAACTCCCTCTCAGGAGTCCATCGAAGAAGGGTTGGAGCTGGCTATTGATGACGCTTACTACCGGACCCTCGACGGGCTGGCTTATACCCCCTTTAAGGCCATTGTAGTCGCCCATCAGGGGGAATCGGTCCAAATAGCCTATGGCAAAGACGTCGACCTCAAAAAAGGCTTGGATTTTGTGGCTCTAACCCATCCAGAGACTATTGTTAACAAGATCAATGTCGAATATCAAATCCCTGGCGGCGCCAAGGCTCGCCTGGAGGTCAGTGAAGTTTTTGACCAAACAGCTACACTTAAAATTGTCGAAGGCAATATTGAGGTCGGTGATTTTATCCAGTCCTGGGAAGACTGACAGCCAAAACCACTGTTAAAGCCAACAGAGGCAGTCCTTAGACAATTATTGTATCAATTGAAGAGCTCTTTTTGAACATACCCAAAAACAGAACTTCAATTTATCACTTTTTATTCTTATTTTTTTAATATACGCATCGCCAGAACTAATGTGAGTCGATCCAGAAAACAAGACTGTCCTGGATTAAGTGACCGTCATCAATTTAACTTTGCAACCATATCAGGACGAAATTTTATTGACTTATCGGCACTGGCTAATTATGAGCAATCGGTAAAAAACCATCAAAATCTTGAATTCTGAAAATTTTTATAAGTAATTTCAGGATTTTAAAAATGGCAAAATCACAAAAATTGACTTATTACCGGTCGCTCAGTTAAGCTTGTCAAGAATTAAAATAAAAACCTTAAACCGAGAATTACCAGCTATTGATTCCAATATCGTCGCGGTAGGGAACGCCCTTTCGGGCGTCCCCCCGCACAGATCCCTGCGGGCACACTTTAGCGCACAGGGCTCCTCGGTTAGATGTTGACGATCCGCATTGATTAGGGAAGGTTCCCTTCTCGCTGCTTGACGTACATGTTTAATCCCGCTTGGCACCTCAGCCTCCCATGTTTGAGGTTGGTTTATGCATCTCTGTGTATGCGAAGTGTTAGGACTAACCATGTTCTCCTTCCGTGACCCCCTTCCCTCCACAGCCTCCGCCCAAGTCTGGTTGTTCGGCCGCTTCTACGGTACTATGAGGTCATCC
>JAISWF010000278.1 GCA_031271165.1 Deltaproteobacteria bacterium | reverse complement strand
ATCATAGCAAAACAGAATAATTTATGCGTTTTTAAAATCAACGATATGAGAAGCTTTAAGCGCATGTTCCCGACAAAAATCATGCCAAAAATCAGGGGTTCCAAAATTAGAATTGCTGCTAAGCCAAGGAGTCATTGCCCATGACCAAGCCCGCCGCCGCCATTCCCCCTGGCGACCTCCGACACATACAAAAATCAGCCGCCTGTCGCCGACAGGCTTGGCTTTTAGCGGCCGAAAGGCATCGGGAGCAGCTTTATCCAGGCACGAACCTACCGTACCTGACCCACATCGGCTCTGTGGTTTTAGCTCTCCAGCCTGGGCTGGATGCCAATCCCGCTGCTCGGGCCGATTTGGCGGTGCTGTGCGCCATCCTCCACGACACTGTGGAGGACACCAACACCACGGTTGAAGAGCTGGAATCTGCTTTCGGGCCAGATGTGGCCGCCGGGGTCGCCGCTCTTACCAAAGACCCGGCCCTCAAGGGACCGGAGGCTATGGCCGATTCCTTAAGACGGATTCTAAAAAATCCTCCCGAAATAGCCATGGTCAAACTGGCCGATCGCATCGCCAACCTAGGGGTCCCGGCCACCCATTGGACCCCCAAAAAATGCCATAGTTATGCTCAAGAAGGCCAACTCATCCTTAACCAACTTGGAGGGGCATCTTTGGTCCTGTCAAGCCTTTTGGAAGAACGCATCAACGCTTGGCTGGCCTTGGAAGCTTAACTGATGCCAGCTCCCGACCAAATACGATTAGTGATCGAAGAAGGCCAGTCAGAGGTCTCCAGCTCCTGGGGCCTGTTATCAGACATTGAAGTTTCCCCAAGGCTTGACTCCCTCGGCCCTCTCCCGATTGGCTCAACAACCATCCGGGCGGCCGCCGAAGAACTCCTGCTTGAGGCGGCTTTGGTGGCTAAACCAAAAGCGGCCTGGAAATTGGCCCATGTCGAGCGGATCAGCGACAAAACCGGTACGGTCCGCATCGGAAACATTGTCTTTAAAAGCACTCTCTTAAGTAAGAACTTAAATGGCTTGGGCCGAGTTTTCCCCTTTCTAGCCACTGAAGGGGGCGAGCTGGCCGCCTGGGCTGAGTCGCTGCCTCTCAAAAAAAAGACCGCCGGCTTTCTTGTCCGCTACGCAGTCCTCAAGGAGGCCGAAAGAAGGACCGAGGATTTTTTAACCGCCAACTTTGGCCTTAAAACCATCGGCGCCATGTGTCCCGGGGTTCTCCCCGATTGGCCGCTGACCGGCCAAAAACAGCTTTTTGAATTACTCAGCCCCCTGCCGGAGGCCCTGGGTGTGGCCCTTAAACTGCCGGCCATGTGGATGAGCCCGGACATGAGTTCCTCGGGCCTTTATTTTGAAACCGAGGCCCAATTCCACAACTGCCGGCTTTGTCCGCTGGACCGCTGCTCAATGCGGCGCTTTGAACGTGAGGGCTGACCGATCCCCAAAAAAATTGCCCATATAGACCGGACTTTATGGTCAGCCTGAGACCTGGGCGGCCCCACCAAAGCGGCCTCCGCTCAAACAAGATCAAACGCTCATTAGTAGATTTTGGTAAAATGGAAAGCCTCTCAAATTACATCAACTTTAATCGAAGCTTTTCAGCAAATTGAGAATTACATGAAAACACTTTTTTTCAGCCTACTCCTGCTCTTGGTGCTGACTGCCTCCTCTGACCCGGCTACTGGCCAAGGCCATGGAACTGATACTCCGGCCCAGAGCTCAACGAGGGCTGATGGAAAAATAGCTTCCGGCGCCGATGACTTTGCTTTCCGACTGGCCCAAGAGCTGGCCTCTGAAACCGGAGACCAAAATTTTGTCTGCTCCCCGTTTTCGGTCTGGCTGCCTCTGGCCGCCCTGACCGGAGCCAGCCAGGAGCCGGCCCGCTCCGAAATGATCAAAATATTAGCCGGTGACGGACTTCAGGCCGATGACCTTGACCGAGGGGCTTTACGACTTTTGTCCGATCTTAACTCAACTTTAAACCAGGAGCGCCACCCCGACCTTTTCCAAAATCAACTTAAAATCGCCAATGCGGTTTTTGTAAGCGACGAGCTTACCTTAACTCCGGAATTTGCCAAAAGATTTTCCGACTTTTACCTCGGAGTGGCCAAAAATATCAATTTTAAATCCCCTGAGGCGGTTAACGAAGTTAACGCCTGGATATCCGCCAACACTGGGGGCAAAATAAACCAGCTGGTCTCCGAATTCGCACCCTATACGGTGGTGGCCTTAACCAATGCCATCTACCTCAGCGATGCCTGGCTTGAACCTTTTGACCCGGCCTTAACTAAAAAGGGCCCTTTTCATACCTCAGAAGGAGAGGTTGAGGCCGATTTAATGGAGCAAAATCTTTCGGTGAGCTACTTCGAAGACGCCCAGCTCCAGGCCTTGCCCCTGAGGCTTTTGGGCGGCGGCGGGCTTTTACTACTTCTCCCAAAAAATGGAAACGTCAAAGACCTTTTAAACTCTCTTTCGGCCGAAAAAATCCGGACCATTGACGACCAAGCCGTCTTGGGGTTTGGTCGTTTGGTTTTGCCACGTTTTAAAATAGAAAGTCCGGCTTTGGCTCTCGAAGAAAGCCTCAAACAACTTGGCGTCCCCCTCTTTGACGCCCAAAAGCCGTCCCTGACCCACGGTCTGGTGGAGGGCGATAACCCTCTTTATTTGTCCCAGGCCCTCCACAAGGCCTTGATCGAAGTTGATGAGCATGGCTTAACCGCCGCCGCCTCAACGGTCATGGGCATGGTCACCTCCAGCCTAATTGCCAACCCAAAACCTTTTGAAATGATTTGCAATCGGCCTTTTGCTTTTGTAGTTTACGCCAAAGTCACTGACAATCCGGTCCAGGTCCTCTTTACCGGAATAGTCTACCAACCTTAATAGTCCTTAAAATCTGGCCTTATTACCACTAACCTTTTTAGAAAATTGAGATAATCATGAAATCACTTTTTTTGAGCCTGCTAATGCTCCTGGTCGCCTTATCAACTTCGGCCTCAGCCGATGATCAGAGCCCAACTGTAAAAGACCCCAGCCTAGGGGCGTCCCCTTCGGGCCCAGTCACCTTGGTCCAACTCCCGATAGCCGCCGACGCCAGCTTTTCAACTGACTATGATGAGCAGCCCAACCCCGCCTCAGACGCCCCAGAAGGCCGTATTGAAGAAACCGCATCGGTTGCTCTATCCCCGCAAGCTCCCCTCACTGGTCCCGAAGAACTCGCTACGACCGATCAACAAACATCGTCAGGGGCCAACGACTTTGCCTTCCGTTTGACCCAGGCTTTAGCCGCCGAAAGCGGCAACCAAAACCTGGTTGCCTCGCCTTTTTCCGTTTGGCTACCCTTAGCCGCCTTGACCGGTGAGGCCCAAGAGCCGGCCCGAACTGAAATGATCGCTCTTTTGGCTAAAAATGGTCTCCAACCTGGCGATCTCGATCAAAGCGCTTCTAAAATTATATTGAATTTAACCACATTGCGTCGACCGAATACCGACCAGGACCCTCTTAAAATTGCCAATGCCGTCTTTGTCAATTCCGATCTTAAGTTAAAAGCCGACTTTGCTAAAAAGTTTTTCGACTTTTATCATGGTGAAGCTAAAAACATTGACTTTCGGTCCTCGAACGCCGCCGATTTAGTTAACGATTGGATAGCCGAGCAAACTGAGCAAAAAATCACCTCTGTGGTCTCAAAATTTGACCCCAATACTGTAATCGCACTGGTCAACGCTATTTATTTAAGTAATTCCTGGGCCAAGCCTTTTAACCCGGAGCTAACGAAAAAAGGCGTCTTTAAATCACCCAATGGCGAAGTCGAGGCCTTTTTGATGGAGCAACAGCTTGAGGCCAGGTACTACGAAGACGAGCAGATCCAAGCCCTGCCACTGATACTTTCCGGCGGTGAGGGATTACTTGTGCTCCTGCCTAAAGACGGAGACGTCAACTGTCTTTTGGCCTCTCTTTCTGACAAAAAACTGTCCGAAATAGACCAACTGTCCACCCTGCGGAAAGGACGCTTGGTTTTGCCCCGCTTTAAAATCGAAAGTCCGACTTTGGATCTGGAACCAAGCCTGACTAAACTGGGCGTTACTCTCTTTGACCCCCAGCTGGCGGCCTTAACCGGCGGTCTCGTTGAAGGTGACCACCCATTATTTTTATCCCAAGCCCTTCACAAGGCTTTAATCGAAGTTGATGAAAATGGTCTGACTGCCGCTGCGGCCACCGTCATGGGTATAGCCGTTCGAAGTATGCTTTCCGACCAACAACCTTTTGAGATGCTCTGCGACCAGCCGTTCGTCTTTGTGGTCTACCAAAAGACCAGCGATAATCCCCGGTTAGTCCTCTTTAGCGGAATCGTCAACCAACCGTAAAAGCTAAAAACCCGTGGTCATCAAGGCCGCTGACCTTGATGACCACGGGTGAAACGTATGTGTTGACCTCAACGAGATCTTATCTACCGGAGAGCCATATACGGAAGAACCGCACGTACGGATCTGAGGGATGGTTTCTCTTCCCTATACCTATTTAGCTCGCCTAAAAAAACTTTTGATTTCCTGTTTTAAAGGTGGTATAAAATTTTAACATTAGCTCTGGTGAATCTGGTTGTTAGAACTTTTTATTGGGCAATTTTTCTTATTTTTATGCAGTTAAATATAAAGAATACTTGATCATGAAATTATTACCTATTGGCAATCAAACTTTTGATCAAATAATCAATGGTGGATATATTTATGTTGATAAAACTAAACTTATTCACAAACTTATTTCATTAGATAAACCTTATTTTTTATCAAGACCAAGGAGGTTTGGAAAATCCTTACTGCTTAGTACCATTGAACATATATTTTTGGGCCATCGGGAACTTTTTAAAGGGCTGTGGATAGCTGACCCAAAACCCAGGACTGAGTCAGAGCCTATACCTAAATATGATCAACCGGTAAAAACCCTCAAAAACCTAATTTCTTAATTTTTTTTGTCAGTAATCTCGAGATGTTAAAAATGACAAAAACGAAAAAATAGACTTTTTACTGTTCGATCAAATATGACTGGCAAATACATCCAGTGGTTCACCTGGATATGAGCGCAACCAATAAGACCAGTCGGGTGGAGCTAGAGCAAAGCATAAAGGAGCAGCTGTATCGAATCGCTTTAGAAAAAAATATTACAATTACAGGAGAAAGTCCTGTTAGTTTATTTAGTTCCCTGATCTTAGAACTATATCTGAAGTCTAGCCATGTAAGAGTTGTTATTTTAATCGATGAATACGACGCTCCCATTATTGACAATATTGAAGATGAATATTTAGCCAAAGAAATGCGCAAATCTCTCCAAGAATTTTACGCTGTCCTTAAAAGCTCTGAAAAGAACATAAGATTTATTTTTATCACGGGTGTCTCTAAATTTACTCAAGCATCTATTTTTTCAAAACTAAATCAACTCGACGATATAACACTTAATCCTTATTATGCTAATATCTGTGGCTTTACTTCAGATGAATTAAATTTATATTTCAATGCCTATTTAAATGATTTTTTATACGATCTAAAATCCGATGAATCCATGCCTGTTGACGCGACAACAGATGACTTGATTAACGAAATTCTTGCTTGGTATAACGGCTACAGTTGGGACGGAAAGACTAAACTCCTCAATCCTTTTTCACTTATCAAGGTTTTGGACACTAAAGACTTTTCTAATTTTTGGTTTGAAACTGGGACGCCTTCATTTATTATAAATTTAGTTAAAAACAATAGTTTATACTTTAATTTATTTCAAAATAATCAATATATTGCCGCCAACACTAATTCGTTAGACATAGGAAATTTTTCTACTGAATCTTTGTGTGCGTTCAGGCCCCCCCTTTGAGAGTCCAAGGCGAGTGTTAGAGTCATAATGAGAGACATAATGGCTCAGGTTTTTTTTCCCATTTTTTGGCTAACCCTGTTCATTTGAATTGC
>JAISWF010000225.1 GCA_031271165.1 Deltaproteobacteria bacterium | reverse complement strand
CTTGGACAATTAAACGGAATGCGGCCGTCAAAAAAGTTATCTGGCAGTTCACAGTGGAAGAAGCCCGAATTATCCTGGTTCGCCTTTACCCACAAGTAACCTGTTGACTATGTACTAGTAACGTAAGCTCAAAGGGCCGAGCAATCCAAACGCTCCCAATGCTCCCGACATTGATGGTGAGGGCAAGATAGCTAAGGCTGGCGAAGTTTTGAAGCCAAGGCGAGAAACCGCCCAGAGATTTAGACCAGAGGCCCTAGACTGCCCTGATATCAAGAAGACCACGAACTTAGCCACGCGGGTTACCCGATTGGCCGGCTGACTCTATCAGACATTTTTGACTGATGTAGGGCTGGCTCTGGACATTGAGCCCCCCAATAATGCGGCCGAGCAGAGTGTGATGTACGTGGTCATAGACCGCCACCTGACACAAGGCACCAGAAACCCAAAAGAGCGGTCCAGGTGCGAGTGAATCTAGACGGTCATATCTTCTTGCTCCATCCAGAATAGGTCGGCTATTGATTTTATCAAAGACTCACTTAAGGCCTTTATAGGCTTAAAAGACAAGTATCCCTCCCTGATAGACAAAGATAATGACTGAACTGGTCCAATAGTCTTTGTAACAGCCCCTTAAGCGAAGCTTTTAGGGCTTTTTTTATTTGTTACGCTTAGTAGGCAACGTCAAGAGCAGATACTCATAATCAATCTCAGTGCGAGCTGGCAGCCAAGTAGATATATGGTGCCAAACTGGCTTTATGATCGTAATTGTCAACGAGCTTTCAACCAAAAAAATGGGGAGGGAAACTATCGCAATCTGCCCCCCCAGATTATGAGTTTTAAATCACCCGAGAACGGGTACTCAGGAATTTCAAAAATGAGTTAAGGAAATACATGAAACGCTGGCTGCAGATAAACTCACTCTGACTCAACTTGTGGTATAATTTTTAGACTTTAAAAACGTACTGTTTTGAGTCCAACTGACCTTGTAGTACCCAACTCCCTAACCGTCTGATGCGCCAAACAGCTCCTCAAACAACTTCCCCTGCTTGAAAGGATTTTTAAATGTTAAAAAATTTCCCAGCCATTTTCCTTGTTTTGATTCTGTTCGCTTCTCCCCTCTTCGCCCAAGAAGAGACCCCCATGGTTTCCGCCGACATTGATATATTCATTGATTTGTTCTCCCATGACACCCCCGAGGAAATGGAAAAAGCTGCGGCCAAGTACGAGAACATCGATGATAATCACATGAAAACCGTCCTTATGAAACTGTCGATGATCTATTATTTTCAGGAGTTAGGCCTCTCCGGCGAAAAGCTGATTGAGGAGGCTAGCAAAATCGATCTCGTAGTGACACCTGATGATCTGGCCCTTTATGAGACGAAGGCGGCTGCTATAGAACCGCTCTTAAAAAAAATCGTCTCGCAAGCTGCTGAGTAGCCGATATTGTTGTTGGGGCCAGCTGCCCAAACGGGACCACCGTGGTTTGCGGGCCATCAAAAAGGGCGAACAACAAATCGCCCTAATCAAGTTTGTGCTCTAACTTTGTTTGACCGGCTTTAACATAAGAGCCCCAAGCGAGTGCTTCTCCCGGGATACTCAATACCGTACTCAATCGAGGAATTGAACCTGGGACCGGCTCAAAAAGCCTGATTCGGCCCGCCAAATAGAGTTACGGCCATATGATTTTCGAAAATGGTCAGTCCGGCCGCTCTAAACGTCTGGAAAGATATGGCCGGCTTTTGGCTGACTGGATTACTTATGCTGCCTCAGATTTTAGTGAGCTACCATTACCCTAAATGGTACTGGTTTAACGCTGCAGCCAAATTTTGGTCAGAGCAAGCCTATGGTGATGGGCCCGATTTTTGGTTTTAACCTCTGGACCAAACGGCTTTTAACCAAATTTTGCCGAGTAAAATAATCCTTTCCTCATTAAATTATGATCGACCAGTAAAAAGTCTATTTATTCGTTTTTATCATTTTTAACATCTTGAAATTACTGACATAAAAAATTAAGGATTCAGGTTTTTGAGGGTTTTTACCGGTTGATCAATTATACCCTGACATCATTTTTTGACCAGCTCAAGGACTTCCCCCAAAAAAAACCAAGTGACTCCTTAAGGCAACCACTTGGTTAGTACTCATATTTAACAAAGTATACAATGCCCTTGGGCTTTTTTTTTCACTACCAGCTCAGTATTACCCGGCCCTGACCGGGCTCAAGGGCTAAGATACATCCATTGGCGAGCCGTAAATTCGGCCATGGTCAAAAGTCCTGGGCCTCACCAGGCCAGACTCAATTATTCCAACTTGGCCCAGGGCCAAATTAAAGCCCGGGCGCTCTAAAAGTTCGGCCTCACCAAAGCTGGGTTACTGTTTTTGGTGACCCTAAGACAATCCAATCAAAGGCAAAATTTCGCCTAAACTCCGACCGGCCCATTTGGCCCCGGCTTGAAGTAGCTCTTCAGACGTCTTGGCTCCAGTAGCTACCCCGATACCATCGACACCAGAAGCTACGGCTGTTTTCATGTCAATATCGGAGTCTCCGGCATAGACAGCCTGCGGTCTGGCGATCTCCAAAAGCTCCAAAGCTTTGAGGATCGGTTCGGCATTGGGTTTGGGGTGCTCGACCTCCTCAGCCCCTACCACTGCATCAAAAAAACCGTTTAGCCCACATTGGTCTACCGCTTGGCCGGCCAGCCAACGATTGGTGACGACCGCAGTTTTAAGGCCGGCCGCCCGGATAGTTTTCAGGGTTGAAATAGTGTCGGAAAACAGCTGAAAATTACTGGTCTCCACTTTTTGGTATTTGGTTTGATAGATTTGACTCCACTCGGGCTCATGGTGCCCCCAAAAATCATCCCAGGATGCTTCCAAGGTCTGTCCGATGGAACTAAGGAGTTCATCGCGGGTTATTTTCCTCAACCCCAGATCCTCAGCAAAAAGGTTGTGGGCTTTAACTATGGCGTAACTGCTGTCAACCAAGGTCATATCAAAGTCCAAAAGGACGGCCTTGGTCTCTCCAGGCCTGATAATGGTCATTAAAATAGCTCCTAAAAGCCAAGCGGCTCAATTGCCCCCCAACTTCCTCGCTTTGAGATTTGAGGTGACGAACCGGTAAATTGTTTTCCGATCAAAAAAACTGGCCAAGGCGACGGTCGCATAATCCGAGCCGCAAGACACCTTGGCCGACCTAAAGCCAACTACTGCCGATCATTGTACGCCTATGAAGACCAAAAATCCACATTCAAGCTTAGGGGCTTAGGCCATTCCTCAATTCCTTAAATAATTTTGTCAACATGATATTTCATCGGCCGATACTCCAAACCAGCCCCCCATCCAATCCAGCGGCTTAAACTACCAACCATATTTTTAACGGCGGAAAAAAGACTTGACATAGACCTTACTGAGTGTTAGACTTCTTTTTGTTTGATTTAATATTGAATTTGACAATGATACAAAAAGAATCCAATCTCACAAAATGCTTTATTGTCAACTATTGTGTTTAGCCTGGTTATTGGGTGAAATATTAATTTAAGATGAGTTATTGTCAAATCAAGCATCTAAAACAAGTTTGTTGTCATATTTCTTCTCGGCGATTGTCAAAAAAACTTGGGTTTTCGTAAATCCTAAAATTTTAGCCCAGCTCATCAAATAAATTGAAGGCTGCCGTTTCCATATTTTGGAAACTGCAGTCTTTTTTTTGGCCTCAATCTGGAGTTCTGGTCAACCGAGAAGTCAGCCGAGCCTGATAATAATGGCCAGCTTTCAGTAAAGACGGCTCGCTTCGTTTGTCAACGGCCAGCTTGTAACCTAAGCCAGAAGTAGCATCTTGGCCGGCCAGCTAAATCAACAGGGTTAGCCCTCTTAAGAGAAGAAAATTCCAAAATAGTTGTTAAAAACCATATAGCTCTACATTGTTTTAACTTTTACTTTTGGGCCAGTCCCGATGTCCCTCCCGACGACTGTTGGCCCTTGATCTTCGGTTTATATAAATGTTTAAAAAAACTTTTCCATTTATCCAAAAAAAGCCTTGACAAATTTTTTAATGATTGATACAAACAAAATAGTGCTTGAAAACAGACTTAAGCCTAGATGACAATATCCTTATTTCAATTTTATTGTCAATTGACATCTATATAGATTTAAAACTATTAATACAAACTACAAAATCTTTTAACGTCAATAATCTTTGTTTATACTTTAAAATATTAACTTAATTTCTTTAAATTTCTAAGAGGCTGCCAAATGAAATGCTGTAATAATTGTTGTCAAAATATAAATTGTATTTTATCTGTTAATACTCAATTATTTATGGATAATTTTTTAATTTAATTCGACTATATAGCTGATTTGTAAAAAAGGCTAGGTCAATCGAAAGGTTGACCTAGCCTTTTTTAATTTATATTATTTATACCATATCAAGCTATATGCAGCATAAATATATTTTTAATGTTTAAAACAAAAAAAATAGCTGCTAGATATCAAAAACCAAACTATCCCAAGGACCCGGGAAAGTTCTCACCCTCAAGCGACCATCCCGACGACCTTAACCAGAGGTGCCAACGGGGACGGACCGACCGTCCCCGTTGGTGTGGCTAAATACCCAACCTGGCCTTAAAGGAAAGCGGCCAAAGGCCGACTTCCAAACAAATTATTATATTACCGGCTGCTCAAGGTAATAGAGCCCAAAAAATATTCCGCCGCTTTAACCAAGCGGCCAGCAGGAGATAATCAATGACCCCCAACCTGGCCAGAATAGAAACCGATTTGGAGAGGGCGCCCCGTCAGCCCAAAATTGTCTTGCAAAACCTCAGTCAACATTTCCAATTGCGGGCTGAGGACCAGTCTGGACCGAGGCATTTTTTGGCCCTTGATGATTTCAGCCTCAGCGTCCATGACGGTGAATTTGTATCTATCGTCGGACCTAGCGGTTGCGGCAAATCCACTTTACTGGACATCATCGCTGGCCTGGCCAGTGCTGCCAACGGCTCCATCCTCATTGATGGGCAAAGTGTTTCGGGACCAGATCTCGACCGAGGCATTGTTATGCAGGGTTATGCTCTGTTTCCCTGGCGGACAATCAGAAAAAACGTCGAGTTTGGTTTGGAAATCAAAGGACTGGGAGCCAAGGAGCGTAAAGAAATCAGCCAAAAATACCTCGAGTTGGTCAACCTCAAAGGTTTTGAAGAGCGCTATCCTCACGAACTCTCCGGCGGCATGAAGCAAAGGGTGGCCATCGCCCGGGCCCTGGCTTACGATCCTAAAGTCCTTTTGATGGATGAGCCCTTTGCCGCTCTCGACGCCCAAACCCGGGAAACTCTTCAAGATGAAGTCATGAGGATTTGGGAAAAAACCGGCAAAACTATAATCTTTGTGACCCACAGCATTGATGAGGCCGTTTTGTTGGCCGACCGGGTGGTGGTCATGACCCCTAACCCCGGGCGCATCAAAAGTATTGTCGACATTGATTTGCCCCGACCCAGGACCAACCAAAAAACTCGGATTTCTCCAAATTACATTTCTCTAAGGCAACAAATTTGGGAGCTCCTCCAGGATAAACCCCAAACGTCAATTCCAGAGCCTGGTTTCGGTCTGGCCTCTCGGAAATAACTTTCATTTTAATCTTTCTAAAAATTCCAACCGGGCTTTGACCAATTGGCCCGATACAGGAGAAAAAAATCATGGCTGTCACCAAAAAGAGCAAAATAACCATCGCCTTTGCTGCGCTGGTCGTCGTGCTCATAGTGGTCGGGGCTTTCCTGGGCCGCACCAAGGATACCTCCCCTTCCGAAAATTTATCGGCCAATGCCGGTCAAAAGGCTGCGCCAAGCGCTTCCCAACCGTCCGCTCCAAACAGCGAACCTGAACTCAAAGTCATCAAGACCTTCAGCCGAAAGGACTGCTCTTTGGCTCCTTGGCTGATAACCGACAAGCTGGGCTACTTCAAGGAAGAAGGCATCAAACTGGTTTTCACCGGAGAACTGCAGCCGCCCCAAAGAGTGCCCTCCATTATCAACGGAGACAACGACGTCACCTCGCTCCATCCCAACGCTTTGGCCGTAGCCATTAACGGCGGGGCTCCATTTAAAGGAGTGGTCCGGGCCGACATTGAGCCTGCTGACGACATCGATCCTACTTTCCGGCACATGTGGTGGTTTGTCAATCCAGAAAAATATCCCAACGTCAAAAGTTTTGCTGATCTCAAAGACATTCCCGGAACTTTGAAGTTCTCCATCATCAACACCTCGTCTTGCTCTGATTTTCTGGCCAATCGTATTTTGGATCACTACGGGGTCCCCAGAGACAAGGTCGAATGGGTCATGATGCCTGACGTCCAGGCCATCCAGGCCCTCAAACAGGGGTTAACCGATGTCGGCGGCGTTCATCCCCCATTCTACAAAGGAATGCTGGAAGCCAATAACCTTAAAATAGCCGATTCCCTGGAAGCCGGGTTGGACCCTCAGGTAGCTGGACTTAACTTCTATGTTTTTACCGAAGAATTCATCAAAAATAACCACGAGACCGTCAAAGGCTTTGCCCGGGCCATTGCCAGGGGTCAAAAATATATAAACGAAAACCCCGAGCAGGCCCGGCTCTGGACCCAGGAAGTCATTGGAGTCCCAGTTTCAGCCAATCATTACTACGCAACCGATCTTCAAATCATCGACAATCAGATCATTCCCTGGCTTGAAGATCTCGAAGAGCACGATGTCATTCCCAAAGGCAAACTTAAACCATCAGATCTAGTTGTTCACGACTTTGAGCAGTATGAGGTCAACCCGTCCGCTTTAAATAAGAACTCTAATCTGAACTCCCAGTCCGCTCAAGGAACAATCTCACCTTCAGCTCACTCTGGCGAAACAACGCAAACCGAGGCCCAAATAGAAACCATCACCAATACCAGCTCCAACCAAACCAACAGCTCGGTGATTGGCGAGCAAACTCTGGCCCGCAAGTAGTCAAAAAGCCCGGCCCAAAGCTGTATGGAAAGGGTTTTTAACCGGGAGTCCCCATAAACCTTCGGTTTTCCTGGTCCGCAGCAGCTGCCGGCCGATTAATAACAACTTGGCCCTTGATTTTAGCCGGAGGCTTTAAAAAAATAATCTTCCCAAATCATTTTTGGGTCATTTTTTCCGATATAGCCAATTTAATTGGCTATATCATTTATTCAACCATTAATGGAGTTTAATTCTATGGCCGGAAAAAGTAACGGCAAAGGCGGAGCTAAAAGCGTTAGCAAGGGCAACGGAACTAAGAAGCCTAAAAAGCTCAAACAAATTGCTATCTATGGTAAGGGAGGCATCGGTAAATCCACTACCACCTCCAATCTCAGCGCCGCCCTCTCGGATCTGGGCTACAAAGTCATGCAGTTCGGTTGCGACCCCAAGGCCGATTCCACCAACACTCTGCGAGACGGAACTTACATCCCCACCATCTTGGATCTTTTACGGGAAAAAGGCCGGGTCGAGGCCCAGGAGGCCATCTTTGAGGGCTATAACGGTATTTACTGCGTCGAAGCCGGGGGGCCCTCACCTGGGGTGGGCTGCGCCGGGCGCGGAATCATCACTGCCGTTCAGCTGCTAAAGCAGCAAAATATATACGAAGAACTTGATTTGGACTATGTCATTTACGACGTTTTAGGGGACGTAGTCTGCGGAGGTTTTGCCGTACCCATCCGAGAAGGCATTGCCCAGCACGTTTTTACAGTCTCTTCGTCGGATTTTATGGCCATCTATGCGGCCAACAATCTCTTTAAAGGCATTCAAAAGTACTCCAACAGCGGGGGAGCTCTTCTGGGAGGAGTGATCGCCAATTCCGTCTCCAGCGGCTACCAAAAAGCCATCATTGACGATTTTGTCGCTCAAACCCAAACCCAGGTCCTGCAGTATGTTCCCCGCTCCATTACCGTCACCCAGAGTGAGCTGGGAGGCAAGACCACCATTGAGGCGGCCCCTAATTCCGAGCAGGCGAAAGTCTACCGCGAGCTGGCCAAACGGGTCGAGGCCCACGATGTTTCGGTCACCCCCAAACCCCTGGACCCCAAGGAACTCAGGGACTGGGCCACCAAATGGTCGGATCAGATCCTTGCCATTGAACAAGGTGAGGTCCGTTCGCCTGGAGCTTTGATTTAATAGGCTTAATTGATTGGTTAAGTTAAATATTTCTTCTAACCCTTGTCAGGGTCAATTTCCTGCCCGGGCTACCCCCGGACCAAGGAGGCCATAGTGATCAATCTCGACGACAACACTTGCCCAACCAGGGAACAGCGAGCCAACGGCATTAACGCTTTCAGCGGTAAGGCCAGCGAACTGATAGCCCAAGCCAAGGAGGGAACGCTTAGAAATTGCGAACGCAATTTCCAGCAGAACTCCGGCTGCCTTCTAAACTTCTACCTGACCGTACGGGTGGCCACCATCAAGGATTCGGTCATGATTATCCATGGCCCGGTAGGCTGCTCGGCTCCGGCCAACATTTACCGGGAGGTCTACCGCCGACTGTGGACCGGTCTTAATCGCAAGGCCGACTTCGACTTTCACTGGCTGACTACCAACTTAAACGAGCGCGACGTTATTTACGGAGCCTCCGACAAGCTGCGTTTCGCCATTGAGGAAGCCCAGCGCCGCCACGACCCCAAAGCCATCTTTATCCTCACCTCCTGCGCTTCCGGCATCATCGGTGAAGACGTCGAAGGGGTGGTCGGCGATCTCCAGCCTCGTATTAAAGCCACCATCGTTCCGATCCACTGCGAGGGCATCCGTTCGCGCATCATCCAAACCGGGTACGACGCCTTCTGGCACGGCATACTCAAATACTTGGTCAAGGAACCGACCAAAAAGCAGCCTGACCTGATTAACGTGGCCAGTATGCTCAGCTACACCTGGCAGGATCGCCAGGAAATCTCCCGGCTCCTAGGCAAAATCGGCCTGCGGGCCAACTTTGTCCCGGAATTCGCCTCAGTCGAGGACTTTGAAAACCTCAGCCAAGCGGCCCTGACCGCTCCGGTCTGCCCTACCTATACCGATTACCTGTCGCGGGGTTTAGAACAAAAGTTTGGAGTGCCCTACTTCCTCTATCCTTCTCCGATTGGACTGGCCAACACCGATGAATGGCTCAGAACCATCGGCCGGCTCCTGAACTTGGAAAAGAAAGTCGAAAAGGTCATCAAAGAAGAAAGGGCCCACTGGGAGCCCAGGATGGACAGAATCAAAAGCGACTTTGCCGAAATCAAGTCCAAAAACGGCGGCAGTTTCCGGATCATGGGCTCCCTGGGTCAGGGCCGGCTGGTCACCCAAACGCCCTTTTTCCACGAACTGGGCGTCTCCACTCCGGTGGCTCTCTGCCAGGACTTTGATGATCTGCTACTGGAGGATGTCGAACAGCTCCTCAAAAGGATCGGCGACTTCGATATCATCGTCAACACCTTCCAGGCGGCCGAAGTCGCTCACACGGCCCGGAAATTCGATCCCGACATGATCTTGTCCTGCCCCTTCCAGGGAAGCGCCTACAAACGCGAAAAGGGCATGACCAGAATCCACGCTTTAAGAGGTGACGGCCGGATCTGGAGCACTCAGGCCGGCTATGCCGGGGCGGTGGCTTGCGGCTCATTTTTGCTTCAGGCGACCAAAAACCGCTCTTTTCAAAACACCATGTTGGCCAAGACCGAGGATCCCTACAAAGACTGGTGGTATCAGCAGCCCGATCCTCACTACTACCACCGCAAGGAGGCTTAACTCAACATGGGTCTAACATTGGTGGAAAGTTCTCCCGAGGGGTTGGAAAATAACCCCTACCCCGAAGTGGTCGAAGCCCCCCGGTTCACTTGCGCTCTGGGGGGCGCCTACGGCGCAGCTTTGGCCGTCTTCGGGGCCGTACCAATTCTCCATTCCGGGTCAGGTTGCGGGATGGCCAACGCCCACGGTCTGACTTATGCCTCCGGCCTCAACAGTGGTGGGACCATCGGTCCCACCACTACGCCCTGCTCGGGGCTGATTGAAGAGCATGTGGTCTTTGGCGGGGAAGATAAACTCCGCCGTCTGATCGCTTCAACCATCGAACTCATGAAAGCTGAACTTTATGTGGTCATCTCAGGCTGCGTTCCGGCCCTGATCGGTGATGACGTCGATTCGGTGGTGGCCGAGTTTAAGGACCAAGCCAAGGTAATTCACGTTAAAACCAGCGGTTTTATCGGCAACGGCTACCTTGGTTACAACATGTTTTTGGACTCAGTAATCGACGGATTGTTGGTTAAAAAAGAAAAAACCAACAAAAAGCTGGTCAATATTTTGGGAATCGCTCCTAACCAGCACATATTCTGGAAAGGAGAACTGGCGGTCATTAAACGCCTGCTTAACTCCATCGGCCTTGAGGTTAACACTTTGTTTACCGATTTTGCCTCCCTTAAAGCCCTGGAAGCTATTCCCGAAGCCTCCCTCAACCTGGTTCTTAACCCCTGGCTGGGGTTGGAAGCCGCCCAAAAACTCTACGACCGCTTCGGTACCCCGTTTGAGCATTTTGGTTATGTACCCATCGGGCCCAAAGACACCTCGGCCTTTTTGAGGCGAGTGGGCAAAAAACTCAAAGTCCCGAGCAAAAAAATTGAAGCCGTCATCGCCAGCGAAGAGCAACACGTTTATCGGTTTATGGAATACTTAACCGAGATGTTCATGGTCGCCATGCCTCATTCTTTTACCGCCGTTATCGCTGACAGCCGCACGGTCATCTCACTGGTCCGCTACGGAGCCAACGAACTTGGTTGGAACCCAGAATTGGCCGTGGTCACCGACGATCCGCCTCTGGAACAAAGAGAGCAAATCCAGCGGTTGATTACCACCGGCCTGGAAGGGACTTCGGTGCCCAGGGTCCTGTTTGACTATGATTCTCACCGGATTCGTCTGGCCATGAGGGAGCAGCCCCTCCAGGTTGTTTTAGGGAGCTCACTGGAAAAGTACATCGCCAAAACCGAAAGCGAGGCTCACCACTTGAGCGTTTCTTACCCAACTTACGATCGGCTGGTGGTCGATCGCAGCTACGCCGGCTTTCGTGGTGGGATCGGCCTTCTGGAGGATATGTCCCACAGCTTTGCCGGACCAGTCTGAGGCCAATCGTCAGACATCTCTTTGAGAACAAATAACCCTTATATAACCTTTATCTGCTGAAAATTTCAGCAACCTGAACTGGGAAACCAAGCCGGTCTTTTTTGGTCCAGACGTTGGTCATAAACAAACATCGCTCAAAATTGACCGGCCGCTGGGGAGCCGCAATGATTGAACAACATTCCACAAAAGGGGAGCTGGCCGCCACCCCAATTGAAGCCCAAAACCTTTTAAGCGGCCCCGCCGTCCCGCCATCAAAACAACAGCCGGAGCCTCTCCTGAGGCAGTTTATGGGTTGGTACGGAATCATCGGTTTTTTGATTATCTGGCAGCTGGCGCCGATGCTGGGACTCTGCGATCCGCTTTTCATCCCGCCTCCGACTACCATCGGCGCCGATGCCCTCTCTTTGGTCAGCCGAGGGGATTTGTTCATTCATGCGGCCACTTCGGCTCAAAGAGCCTTGCTGGGTCTAGTGGCGGCCTTGGCGGTGGCCATTCCTCTGGCCATCTTCCTTTCGGGCTGGCTGCCCAGGTTTACCAGGTTTATAAATCCGCTTCTCTCTCTTTTAGCCTCCATCAACCCTTTCGCCCTTTTTCCATTATTTATTCTCCTTTTCGGGGTCGGAGAACTGGCCAAATTCGCCATTATTTTCTGGTCCAGCCTCTTTCCGGTCCTGACAGCTACCATCAACGGTGTCGGCGGAGTTAATCCTCTCTTGGTTAAAACCGCCAAATCCATGGGCGCCAGCCGGGCCACTATATTCAGAAAAGTTGTCATCCCAGCCTCTTTGCCCTCGCTTTTGGTGGGGCTGAGGATGGGAGCGACCACGGCCTTTTTGTTTCTCATTGCCGCTGAAATGCTAGCCGCCAATGCCGGCCTGGGCTGGCTGGTCCACAACTCAGCGATGAACAATTACATCCCTAGAATTTACGTGGGAGTGGTGACCATAGCCTTGATGGGTCTTCTTTTGAGCTTTTTGATCGACCGTTTGGAAGCGGTCGTCCTGGGCTACAAAGAAGAAGTCAAGACCAATTAAAAGGTGACCGGGCAATAATTATGAGCACATTTAAACAAGAAAGTATTTTCACAAACTATTTCTATAAATTTGGTTCTCTGGTCCTGTTTATTATCGTCTGGCAGCTGGCCTGCTCGATCAAACTGGCTCCGGAGACCTTTGTGGCTTCCCCTCTGGTCATCGTTAAAACTTTTTTAAAATGGGCTGGCAACGGCTTTTTGGTCAAGCACAGTCTTATTTCGCTGACCAGGGCCTTTTACGGTTTTATCTTGGCGGTAGCGGTGGGAGTTCCGCTGGGATTCATGCTGGGGGGCTGGTTTAAAAACTTTGAGAGCTTAATCAGTCCGCTTCTTCGGTTTTTAGGCCAGTTCAACCCCTTTGCCCTGTTTTCGGTGTTCATGCTGTTATTTGGGCTGGGTGAATTTTCCAAGGTGGCCATGATTTTTTGGGTCTCATTATGGCCTATTCTTTACAATGCCTCTTTGGGCGTCAAATCAGTCGAGCCACTCCACATCAAGCTAGCCCGAAGCATGGGGCTAACCAGAATCAGCATCCTTTGGCGCATCGTCATCCCCTCGTCGGCCGCCTTTCTTTTCAGCGGCCTGCGTCAAGCCTCGGCCACGGCCTTTTTTATGCTGATCCCCGCTGAAATGCTCGGAGCTTCCCGAGGTCTGGGCTGGATGATCATCAACGCCCAGATCAACTACCAAATCCCCCAGCTCTATACCGGAACCGCTCTGATTGTCGGGTTCGGCCTTTTAATCGACACTCTTTTTAAATTCCTTGAGGCCAAGGTCGTTACCTGGCGGCAAGATACCGGACTATGAAATTGTCCCCAAAAAAGGCTCTGACCCGACCAGTAACCCGCTATGGCTTGCTGGCCCTGTTGGTTATTGTCTGGGAACTCTCGGGCCGATTTAACCTGGTCGACCAAAGCTTTCTGCCCTCCTTTTCGGAAACGATAGCCACCACAGTAGTTATGTTCCAAAAATCTTTTCTGTTTACCCACACCATGGTCTCTTTGACCAGAGTCATGATCGGGCTTTGTCTGGCCGTGGTTTCGGGAACGATTCTGTCTTATCTTTTGGGGAGAGTGCTTCCGTCGGTGGGCTGGACTTTGGAACCCCTTTTTAGGGTTTTCGGCTTGATTAATCCCTATTGCCTGTTTCCGCTGTTGGTGGTTTTCTTTGGACTGGGGGAAGCCCCAAAGATCCTTATTTTGGCCTGGGTGGCGCTATGGCCGGTCTTCTTTAGTTCTCTAGCCGGCTTAAAAGACATCGACCCGGCCTTGCTCCAACTGGCCCGCAGCATGGGAGCCTCAAAAATTCAAATTTTTTACAAAGTCATCATCCCGGCCACGGCACCGTCCATTTTTAACGGCGCCCGGATCGGGGTTGAAATGGCTTTTTTCATTCTCATTGCCGCTGAAATGACCGGAGCTACAGCCGGTCTGGGCTGGATCGTCCACAACGCCGGGGCTCTCTATCAAGTATCCAGGATCTATGCCTCAGGGCTGATAATCGTGCTCTTAGGCTTTACCATTAATCGCTTTTTGATATTTGTGCGAGACGGGCTATTTTTTTGGGGCCGGGCCTCTCTCTCCGGCCGCGACAGCCTGCTGCCCCAGAATCGGACCCGCATCAGCCCCCTGACCCTTAAAGCGGTGACTTTAACGGTTGCCGTAGTCATCGGTTTGGGCATTTACCAGATCATCATGGCCGAAGCCAAATTAAACGACCCCACGGTTATCCCCGAATACCGGGTCTGGACAGAGTAATCCTCGGATCATGATCAGATACCTTTGCTTTCCCGCCTTTCTCCTGATTTGGGAGTTTTTGAGCCGGTTTAAGCTCATTAACCCAATCTTTTTCCCGCCTTTTACCACCATTGTTACAACTGTCGTTGATATGATTTCCTCGGGCGAACTTTGGCTGCACCTCAAAATCAGTCTGGCTAGAGCCTTAAGCGGCCTTTTCATTGCCTCTTTAGCCGGGGTGCCCTTGGGAATCCTTCTGGGCGGCTACGCCAAAAAACTTGAACTATTGCTCGAACTCCCATTGGAAGTCTTATCCCAGCTCAACCCCTTTTTGCTCTTTCACATCATCATCTTGTTTATGGGTATCGGCGAGCCGCCCAAGGTTACCATCGTGGCCTGGACTTGTTTATGGCCCATAACCTTCAGCACCATGACCGGGGTCAGCCAGGTCAATCCCAGCTTAATCAAAAGCGGACGGGCTTTTGGTCTCAGGGGATTATCTCTGATTACCAAAATAGTACTTCCGGCCTCGGCCGCCCAAATTTTCGCCGGCCTGAGGCTGGGCTTAGGCTATAGTATGTTCATGCTCATCGCCGCTGAGATGATGGGCGCTTCCAGCGGCCTGGGCTGGCTGGTTTTAAACAGTCAGGAAAATTTTCAGCTCAACAACATGTATGCCGGCGTCCTGGTTATCGCCTTAGCGGGCTTGGTTTTAGACGGCCTTGTGTGGCTGCCGCTAAAACTCTGGCCCCAGCTGGCGCCACGGGAGGCCGTCAACACTGCTGGAGACTAAAAAATTCTTTTAAGCAATTACGTTCAAGGCGGAAAACTCTAATTGCCAAGCCCAAGGTTTTGGGCTCTCTGAAACCTCCATCGACTACCGAACGCAATTACTGTCAACCAAAGCTCAGGAGATGAAACTCAATGTCCCAACCGTCCCCTTCTCCCGTCCCCAAAAGACTTCCGTATGCTATTTTGTTTGTTTCCCTCTTTTTAGGCCTGGCTGGGTCGATTTCTGGGGGTAGCATTTCGGCGGCCGCCGAAAATTTAGCTGCCATTAAAATCGGCTATCTTGAGCCCTTAGACGGACTGATTATTGAAGCGGCGGAGGCTGAAGGCTATTTTCAGCAAGAAGGTTTAACGTTATCAAAGGCGCCTTTGACCGCCGGCGATCTTGAAATCATCAATCCTTTAGAATTTTCGGCTTTGGTCGGCAATCACCGCTTTTTAAAGCTGGTTGGTCGCGGAGTCAAAGTCGGGGTCACGGCCGGCCTTTACAGTGGTTTTTTGGAAATCCTGGGTCAAAATGCCAATCCCGGCAAAATTACGCTGGTCACCTCCGACCCCGGCGGGGGACCGGCCGCTGCGGCGGCCAGATACTACCAGAGTAAGGGAGTAAATATAGCAACCGACATTACCTGGTTGACCAAAGACGCCGAGCAGCTTGAAGGGGCGGTCCTAACCAAAGAAGCGACCGTCTTGGCCCGGTGGGAAAAAAGAGCGGCCCATCACCATGGAAGCTCCCCGGCGGAAACATTGTCCGGGGTTGGTAGCGATCAAGCTGAAACTGAAAACGAATCCCGAACCGAGCCGGCAAACCATAGCCACCATCACCAGGCAGCCCCGAGCAGCCCAAGCCATCATCAGCCGGCAGCCAAATCAGCCGCCGCTTTTGAGCCGCTGACCGTTATTTTCCGGGCCTCTGACCATCTTCCCAAGGCTCCGGCCGGAGTTATTGGTGAAAATCCTCACGCCGGACATACCTCCAACCACCATTTTTATGAGTCCTTTGTCGTTATTTTGCCTGACACCATTAATAGAGATCCAGCCGTCGCCGCTTCCATAACCAGGGCTTTAATCCGAGGAGCCAAATGGGTGGGAGAAAACCAAGGGGCGGCCGCCCAGCTCGGTCTGGCCAAAGGCTTGTGGTCGTCTAGTGCTGCGGCCGAAAAATTGTCAGCCTATATGTGGATGCCCAGAGTCAGTCAGGCCAAGGAACATCTGAAAATCTACATTCACCAGTGGAGAGCCCGCCAATTAATAGCCCCTGACACCGACGAATCTCAATTTTTTAATCAAATCTTCTGGCAAGCCCTGCCGGATCTCACTTAAGACCAAGCCAGGTCAATTAAGTGGTCACTTTGAGGGTTTGGTCAGGCAGGCTGACCTCCAGGGTCCGGGTGTAAAATTTGATCCCATTTTCATAGAAAATCTTGTAGATATCCTGCCGCAGTTGGGCGGCTATACCCGCAGCCATATCCACGCTCACGGTGGCGGTAAGGGTAAAAATCATGGCGGTGTCGGTTAGGTCGCTTATGGCCACTGACGTAGGCAAAGGTACTTTCCGGACGTCGGGGTTGTCTTCGGCAACCTTAAGCATTAAACGTATGACCTCATCGACGTCTGAGCCGTAAACCAGGTTAAAATTTACTTTCTGACGGCACAGACGATTGTTGCGGGTCCAATTGGTAACCTGACCGCCCATGATAACGCTGTTAGGAACGAAGACCTGGGAATTAGCCGAAGTCTCAACTACCGTGCAGCGGATATTGACCGAGACCACATAACCAGAGATCCCACCGACCTCGACCCAATCCCCGACCAAGATAGTTCGCCCGAAAATAAGGGTAAAACCGCTCACCAGGTTGTTGATGAGGTTTTGAAGACCAAAACCTACGCCCACGCTCAAGCCGCCTAGGACCACCGCCAAAGATGAGAAATTGACTCCCACCATACCGAGAGCCACGACGGCAAATATTCCCCACAAAAGATAGGTCAAAAGCGACTGCAGGGGAGGAATAAGCCCCCGCTCTATATTGGGCATAGTATCTGGCAGATGAGCCAGAGAAGTCATCCCCAGTCCCTTAAGGGAACGAAAAAGTAAGAACAGCATTATGATAAAAATAATGCGGCTAAAGTCAAAGGAAGCATCGCCAACGGTATAACCTTTGGTCATCAAATTTGATAATAGGGGCGAGGAACCGGGTACAGCCCACAGCCAAGGAAGTGCACAAACCAGAGAAACCAGAGATGAAGCCGGCACCGCCAGAGAATGAAGGATGGCATGCTTGACGGGACTAACCTCGGGGTCATACAAACGGCGGCAGGCTTCGGCAGCCAGGATAACCAGGGCTCCGCCGAGGATGAGAATGTTGACCAAGGCGTAGAGACCCATGTAAACCAATATAGCCAACCGGGAATAGCCGGCCAGGCCAATTAAGAGAGAAGCCGCCACAAACAGAGGGATCCCGCTGCTGGCTATCCGCTCCGGGAGCTTGAGGCCCTGGCCGTCTGGCTTAACTGGGGGGCGTTTGCGCAGGTAATAAATAAAGACCACCAAGGTCACCACCCAGACGATGCTGACCGCCCCGGCCGGCATGTCGACAAAGAGCAGGATCACCCCAACGGCGGCCGGTTTGTACAGCCTGGCCAGAGGCGAACTGGTGCCGGCGACCATGGGATTGGTAGTCTCCCTAAGACGCCAGCTGAGAGTGGCTAGTCCTTGAACCAAGATGAGGATGCCGGGAAGTTTGAAAACAAAGTAACTGCCCCCAAAACTGGAAGCAGAAGCGGCCAGCAGCGAAAGTCCTAAGGCCATCCACAGCCCGGGCCCTTTGATGACCGACGTAAGGACCGGGCGCCATCTGACCGGCACCAAAGGCATCCCCTTGAGGACCAAAGAACCCAGTAAAGTCGTGACCGCAACCGTTATCAAAAAACGCACCAAGGCCCCCGACCAGTCTGTTCCTGTTTGAGGATAGATAAACATGGCGCGTGATTTTAAGGAAGCCGCCCATTTAAAAAGGTCCTGATGAGTGCGGGCCACGCCACTTGTTCCGGCCCCGGCCGAATAATAGTCATGCCAGGTTTTGGGGAGCTCGGCTTCAATTTCGGCTACAAAATCTCCGATGAGTTTGAGAGCCGCTTGGCCCGGCTCCAAGATGGCTTCCAGACCAGCCACCGCCGCTTCCATTTGGCTTTTGGCCAGCTGAAGATTTTTTTTGTAGGAGTTGACCAACCCGTCGCCGGAGTCCTCTTGGCTCTCATGGGAGCTTTGGTTCTCCATGGAGTCCTGGATGGAGCGTACCTCGTCGAGTCTTTGGTTGAGTTCAGCCAGAGACACCGTCAAGGGGTCGACTTCCAATTCCAGCTCGCGCTTGAGTGCTCGCAACTGACCTAGGATGTCCTCCTGCTCGCTGGGGTGCCCTCGGGAGATGCCGTAGATTCTTTGCAAATGGGCAAATTGGTTCTGGACATTGGTGAGCTGCTGATCAAATGAATCGGCCGTCTGTTTGGCCTCGGCCAAGACCGAGTCAGCCTCGCTGGCCAGCCCGATCAAATCAGCCGCTCTATTTCGCCAGAGCTGCTCATCGGCCTTGACCGGAGCCGGGGGGTCAACGATATTTTCGCTTCCTTCCGCCAGTTCGGCTTCGGCCGGAGCGGCCGAAGCCGGGGTGTTTTCTGAAGCACCTGGTTTTGACTGACCAAAAAGCAAGCCCGGCCAAATGCCGCCGGTCAAAACAATAAAGAGGACCAACACCAAAAATTTACGCATGGGGACGACTCCAAAGGTTACCTTGGGGCAAACGGGTCAAGGCAAACGGACGTAAGTTAGGTCAGCCTTTAACCCTATATTATTCATATATTTACGCAATCAAAAACGTAGCCGATGAATGTTAATCCTTAAGTCGGGGGTGAATTTGCGCCCACCAAATCATAGTGAAGCTGGGGTATGCGTTCAACGAGGCCACTATCAATGACAAAACTGATGGATTAAATTTAAACTGACATTTCTTGAATACCGATGCCTGTGAAGCCTGAGTCAAAGTCATTCGGCGGTCCAAACGTGACCATCTTAACATGACTTAATCGAAGAGGGAACCATCCCCCTTCGGGTTGGACCAACCCTGACAGCATTTACTTTACAATTATGAATGAAAAAAGATGGGGAGGATTTTCTTAAGAGTTAAAGACGAAATCTCGTTGTTGAGCAAAGAAAAATAGCAGTCCTTGAAAATTAGCTAAAGGTCCTATTTCGGGAATTTATAAGCTTGGCTGCGATATTCAATTATCTCAGAAGGGGTATCAGGAAGATAAATTTGTTGCTTTGTTCTGTCACCTTTTTTTAAACGATTCATCTTACAACCACACATTCACAGATTGTAGATTGAGGCTCATTTCCATTGGTTTTCGTGATTTGTTCTTAGGTGAATAATTTGGTGGGGTTTTAAGGCTTGTTCCCTTTCTGGTCTCCACGGTTCATTTTCTTGCCATAGTTTTCAGTTTCTAGGGACCGGATTCTTACCAATACGAAGAGCTTCGCTTGGAGCTGTAGCTTGGATTCGCAGCTGGGAAGGCCAAGTTTGAGAGTCTGTTTAGCAATAATTTCTTTGGTGTTCTCTAACTCGAACTTAATCTTGTTTTTTCATCTGTTAATTTGTAAAGTTGATAGCCTGGACTTGCTCTAAAGTTGGCTTTTAAGTGTTCGAAATTGCACTACTCTCAGACTCTTGAGAGCTTCAACGTGTTTTTTGTTACGCCAGAGAGGTGTCCAAAATTGCACTACTCTCAGACTGCGGGAATCTCTTTTGTGGAGACGGAAAAGTCAGAGAGGTGTCCAAAATTGCACTACTCTCAGACTAATCATCGTAGTTTAGCGCCTTGGCCAGCGTCAGAGAGGTGTCCAAAATTGCACTACTCTCAGACGAGATTGAAGCTTATAAGCCCGCTGTCGTGGTCAGAGAGGTGTCCAAAATTGCACTACTCTCAGACTACTTATTGAATAGGTGTTCTCTAGCACCGGTCAGAGAGGTGTCCAAAATTGCACTACTCTCAGACACCGTCCGCACGTTCCTCGTCCATAGCCTGGGTCAGAGAGGTGTCCAAAATTGCACTACTCTCAGACATAGCCCGTTGTCGAACGGCGATATCGTTAGTCAGAGAGGTGTCCAAAATTGCACTACTCTCAGACCCATTGAAAGGGTGCTCTCCCCACCTGCATGTCAGAGAGGTGTCCAAAATTGCACTACTCTCAGACATACGCCGAGGACACGATGAAGGGTGCGGGGCCAGAGAGGTGTCCAAAATTACACTACTCTCAGACCACCGCTGCTGTGGTCCATTCCAGGATGAAGCCAGAGAGGTGTCCAAAATTACACTACTCTCAGACGCCATCGATAAAAACTAAAACTGCTCCTCGCAGTTTGCCGTTATGGTTAAACGGCTATTTGTAAAAAATTTATCTAAACTCGCACATACAACTTTGGACACTTTTTTATAACATTAAAATTATGCTCTAGTCAAGTGTAAATTTTCACTCCACTCTTCACCGTAGCCGTCTGTCTGCAAACTATAGTGTTTGTTGATCTGCCAACCGAAACCGCCGAGGCCAGGCGTAGTTACAGTCGGTTCAGAAAATTTATGGATAAAAGCAGCTTTATAATGTTGCAATATTTAATTTATACTAAATTAGAGAGCAACAAGGCTGTCGCCAAGCAAATCATATACCGTCTTAAACAGGACCAGCTAAAAGTCGGTAGCGTGGCTGTCATTGAAAAAACAGAAAAACAGTTCATGGAAATTGAATGGATTCTCGGCAGCAAACAGAACAAAATGCTCGATACAACCGAAAGATTAACAATATATTTGACGAGACGTGACTATGCTGACTCTATCCCGATACGGTATTAAGTAGAATATAGAAGTAGCCGATGATTCGATTTTCACGCTTGTCTTTGAGAGAAAGGAGTTTCAACTTTCCCTGCTGTCTGAACTGCGTTTCAGACAGCCCCGTAAACGCATCCGCACCACCTTTGCCGGTAAAGATTTAATTTTTTCCCCAGCTCAATGCCCTCTTTCCAACCGACCCGAAAATCTTCGTTAAGAAATTGCACCCCGAATTGAGCGGCGGCTAACCTTCCTTCTTCGGCGATAAGCTCATGCTTTTGGCGGCGGCTGTACAAAAGGGTGGTGGTAAAAGCCGAAAGCTCCCTGTCTTTAGTGGCCCTAGCTGCCTCAAGCAGCCTTAAGCGGTAACAGCGGCGACATCGTTCCGGCTCCTGGGGAGTATCACTAACTGCGGCCAAAAAGACCTGGGGTTCATATTTGGGAGAAAAATCCACCGGAGCCAGAAAACCGCCGGACGAAGCGGTAATCTGGGAGGCTAAGAAAGCCACCCCATCGCGGCGCCTGATAAATTCTTCCAGCGGGTGTATGTTGGGATTGTAGAACCAAGGGACGATGGTCTCAAAGATTTGGCCGGAAGGGTTGGCGGGATTTGGCTCGGTCTTGGAATTATCTTGCAACCGAGCCGTAAGCGTCATCAGGGGATAGACGGCACAGGGGGCGCAGCAGACATGTACCAAAAGACCAGACACGCTGTCAATTGACCTTAAATTGATGGAGCCAGATGGTAGGAAAACTCCACCATTGTCCCCCGGCCCGAGGCAGTTTCAACGGTGACCTGACCGCCGTGGCGAGTGACCAGAGCCAAGACCGTAGTCAGAGACAAGCCCACCCCCACTCGGCCTTTGGTGGAAAAAAAAGGCTCAAAAGCATGACGGCGCACTTGCTCATCCATACCCCGGCCGTTATCGCTAACCGAAACCATGAGATAGTCATCTGAAAGCCGGGCCCGGATCTCAATGGTGGGCTGCCGAGTTTGACTAACGGCCTCAATGGCATTTTTAATCAGGGCCTCAAGGATAGTCATAAAATCTTTATGGGCCAATTCCTGGGGCGGAAGAGCGCCGACGCCGTTAATAAAAGTAATGTTCTCCAAAAGTTGGGGGGCAGAGGAAAAATCCTCAGTCGGGCCGTTTCTCAAAAGTCCAGTGACCGCCCCCCAGGCTTCATCGACGGCCTGGGCAACCGAAAAACTTCGTTCGTCTTCGGCGAAGCTCCCACCGGTCATCTGCCCAAGTCGGTCGAGAAGGGTTAAGGCGGTTTTAAGGCTGGCCAAACTCTCGTTGAGATATTCGAAGCGTTTTTCTCTGGTTTGCTCTGTATTTGCTTCTTCGATCAAGGTCATAAAGCCTAAGGTCGCCGAGAGTATGTTTTTAAAATTGTGATCAAACCATTTAGCCAGCTCGGTCTGGGCCGACAACCGCAGGCGCATGTTGTCCAAGGCCGCTTTTTTATCCTTCACTTGGCGGTGGTTTAAGCATTCGGTCACAATGTTGGGCAGATCCCTAAAAAAGGTCTGCCCTTTGACAACGTAGTCGAAGGCCCCCAGCCGCATGGCCTGCCTGGCGGTATTTTCATTTCCCAATCCCGTTACCATGACCACAGCCGTCCCCGGAGCCAACCTCAGCAGACTTTCCAAAAAAGTCAGACCATCGCCTTCGGTCAAAAAATAGTTGACCAGAACCAGCTCAGGATGACGCTCCTGAAAAATGGCCAACCCTTCCGACGAGCTGGAGGTAGCCATTGTCACATGTCCGGCCTCTTGGAGGACTTCAGATACGTAATCGGCTATGCTTTTACTGGACTCAACTACCAACACTTTGGCCATTATGGTTCCCACAAAGTCCGGAAGCGACCGTCATTTTCGGTCGGACCGTCGTCCGGCCGGGCCCCGGCCGGAAATGATGGACAGGGCCAACAAACCCACCCCAACGCAAACGGCGATATCGGCCACATTGAAGGTCGGCCAGTGTCGGCTGCCGAGGTGGAAATCAAGAAAATCAACTACCGCCCCGTAACGCAGCCGGTCGTGGATGTTGCCGGCCGCCCCACCAAGAGTCAGACCCAATCCCACCAAAAAGCTGCGGTCGGTGGCCTCTGCCAAGCGGTAGAAATAAATCAAAGGAATCATGGCCAAAAGAGCCAGGCCGGCCATTTTGAGCCCCTGGCCCGGTCCATTGGAGGACAGGAGGCTAAAAGCCGCTCCCTGGTTATTGACCAGGACCAGATTGAAAAATGAGGTTACCGAGCGGGTTTCGTGAAAGCTGAGGTTAACGAGGGCCCATTGTTTAGTGGCCAGATCGAGAGCCAAAAATATAGCCGCCGGAATTAAAACCAGTAATGCTTTGCGCAAACTCAAAAAGTGCCTTTCAAAAAAAACTTAATCAAAAATGGTCTATAGTTAGAAGGCGCAGGGAAAAAATCACTCAGCCGCTTCCGGCTAACTCGTGATGACCGCCGGGGCCGCAACCAAGCGCCCGGCCAGGTCAAAAAAATCCCATGGCGGGAAATTCCCAAGAGGCTTTAGTCGATGGAGGTGATGTCGCAGAGGCTGGAGAGCTTGGGCTCTAAGATATCCAGGATGGGCAGAAAATCGGTCTTCCTGAGACCTAGCATTTCCCAGGCGGCCATGGACACCGGCGGCACCAAAAGATCGCCGGCGTTGCCGAAACCTTTGGCTCGGATGATAATGTCGGCGATATGAACAATAGCCGTACATTCAGGCTTGAGGACCGCCTTTTCCGGACGGTGATGGAGGCGCATAGGTTCGGCCAGACTCTCCGGGAGGTTCCAGTGCTCGGCCAGCCACTGGCCTAACTCGCTGTGATCAAAATCCAAAACCTCGTTTTCAGCCTCATAAAAAAGCACTTTCCCGTTTTTAACCTTCTCGCGGACTAGATTCATTTCCTCAGGCAAATTTAGAGCCAAAACAACTTTGCCCAAGTCATGCAGCAAACCGGCCACCAGAATTTCTTCGGCGTCATCGCGGCCCAGAAGGGTCGCCACCGCCCCGGAAGCGGCGGCACAGCCGATGGAGTGTTCCCACAGACCAGCCATGCTCTTTTGGATCATGTCAAAGACGCTGCTGGTCAAAACCAAGCCCTTGACCACCTCAAAACCCAAAATGACCAAGGCCTGGGATATTGAGCTAATCTTTCTCGACATCCCAAAAAAAGCACTGTTGGCCATACGCAGCACCTTAGCCGACAAGACCTGGTCTTGAGAAATCAGGCGGCCGACTTCAGCCGCACTGGTTTCGGGGTTTTCCACCATCCGGGAGATCTTGGCCACAATGCCGGGCACAGTGGGCAAATTTTTGATCCGCCGGACCTCCCTTTTGGCCTGAACCCGATCCTGAATGGCCGGCTGACTAGGCATTGACCGACTCAGCCGCACCTTGGGGCGGCTCAGCAGAGCCTTCCGAGGCGGAGACGGGGTTATTGATTAGGGCCAAAGTCTCATCTCTATCTTTTTCAGCCAGATAAAGCATAGTTTTTTTAAGGGCCTGAAGAACCGACTGCGGTTCAATCCGGACAAAACGGGCGTCAAGGTCTTGGGTGAAACGCCGGAAATCTTCCAGAACCTCTTCGACGCTCCTGGATTCCTCCTCTTCAATGACAACGGAATCAATATTCATTCTAGCCAGCATCCGCAGCAGACCCTCGGTAATCGCCGAGCCCTGACCGGCCAGAAGCACCCCATCGTGACGGGTTAGCTTTTCAGCTAGGACCTGACCTGGGACAGCCTTGTCAATGGGAATGCGTTTCACTTTTTCCGACCTCCTGGCCCCGCCGCTCAGACCAAAGAGCTAACGGACAAGCCTGCGGGGATTTTTCAAAAAAAGAACTCTGGAACCTTGGAAAAACAAATTGCGGTCGGCCACCTAACATAAAGAGGTCGAGCTCTGGATTTTTTCAGGCCGAAATTGTAAGATTGCTTTGGTTTGCAACCCAAATGGTTTTGGGCTTGACCCTGACTTAGCAGTATTTATTATACCATTTTTGGGCTCGTTTGAGACCGGTCGCTTAAAAACAGGGATTTTTTATGTTACCTCCCTGCCGGCCCTTGCGACATCAGCCCCTAGTTGATGATTGAAATCTACAATAATAGCACTATAAAGTCCAGTTTCATTTTAGGTCGCCGGGGACTGAGGCGGCCCTTTAGTTTGAAAATCAACTTTTAAATAAGGCCAAAGTCCGGTTAAACCCCCGGTGAATCACCCGGTGCCTGGCTCTTTTTCCCCAACTACATAGGAAACCTTCATGGAGCTTATTTGCGAAGAGTGCGGGGCTCCCGTACCCAGTGACACTTGCGAAAAATGTCAAAACCCCGCCCCACTGTGGGCCAAGTTCTGTCCCAACTGCGGAAATGATCTAGCCCCCAAACGGACCAGCGTTTCTAAGAACAAGACCAAGCGCCAGCTCTGCTCTGATGAGAGCTGCATCGGAATTATCGGCGAAGACGGAGTCTGCACCGAATGCGGAAAACGACCCTAAACCTTTGGCTGGCAGCCGGATGAGACGCTGGTCATTTTATTAGTCATTGATAGTTATTTAGATTATTGCGATTATGGCAATTATTATTGTCCTCTTTCCGTAGGCCACAGCGGCCATAAAAATTTTTGACCAGAGGTCTAAAAAACGTTCGCTACTGTCACTATCACTATTGGCATCACAATTTGGAGGCATTATGCCGCTATTATTAATAATCGGAAGTTTTCTGGTTGTCTCAGGCGTGGCTTTGTTAATTAACTGGTTTAGCGCCCTTTTGTTTTTAATCAAGGCCCTTTTACCACTGGCGGTAATCGGCTTAGGCGGCCTTTTAGCCTATTTTGGCTGGGAAGAAAGAAAAGATCGCAAGTCAGCTTTGCTTGATTTCTCCTCCCCGGCTGAAGCCAGCCGCTATCAAGCCGAAGCGTTGGCCTACAAGGAAAAAATCGCCCAGCTCAGCGACGCCAAAGATATTTCGAGCGACCCGAGCGCTTTGGCCGAAGTGAGCAACCCGGCCGAATCGAAAAGTGATGCTCCGGCCGTAGTTTTAGAAAAGGCTCCACCTGACCAGTCCGAAGCTACCGTAACCGTGACTGAACCGACCGAATAACCAGTCCAAAGATCCAACCTCCTCGGTCAAAAGGCGGCCGGTGAACTCGGCTAGTCCCTCTTCCATCTAAACTTCTGGTTCAATACCCTTTAGCTGACCAGGCCTGGCCGCCTTAGGCTTTTGCGGACGTCTTTGTTTAATTTAATGTTGAAAAACCTGAAATGCTCACGCTCCTTGCGGCCTATGCTCCTTGGAGTTAAGTCAACGAATAAACCTATAAAACTTGACCTCCGACTTATCAAGATGTGTGGTATAATAGAACTAGTTTCAAAGAGGCCGACAAATCACTTGGTTGCCTGTGATCATGATTTTATGAAACGGAGGCAATGTTCATGTACGAAAGAAGCCGCAATCTGTTTGATTGCCATATTGCCGGGTTCACCTACTATGACGGGCTTGATGTTATTAAAAAACTAAAGCTCGGAACGCCGGTCAGGCTCAAAGCAGAGCCAGATAATCCGCATGACCCCGATGCGGTATCCATCTACTACAAGAAATATAAGCTCGGATATATTCCCAGGGCCAAAAATAGCCTTGTCAGCCAGATGCTCAATTTTGGGTATACGGAGATTTTTGAGGCCAATATCTTTAGCCGCAACCGCAAAGCCAACATGGAAAACATGTTCCGCATCGTGATTAAGCTCAAAGACAATCGAAAAAAAAATTCCGGCTAACCTTGGCCTAATGCCCCTGGAATTTTTTTTTTGACCGTATTTGTTGACACAATCTTATTGCCCCCCACTTGTTGACCCCAGCCATACTGATTCCGACCTCAAGCCAATTTCTGAATGACCTTCGCGGTGAGCACATTGACAATTTTAATACTTATCATCCTGGCCGCCTCAGCCTTTTACACTCCCTGGCGATTAAAAACTTTGCTGGGACTAAAAAAAATTTGGCTGGCCCAAGGTCTGACTTTCATTTTTCTGGCCGGATTTATCGCCACCTTAATGACCGGCGTTTATGTGACCAGCTCCATCGGGGCGCTGCTGTATAACGTTTTTGGCCTGTTTCTGATGGCTCAAAGCTACCTGTTGTTTGTATTAGTGTTCGCCCATTTTTTCCATAAGCCCCTGACCCGGCTGATACCGGGTAAAATCCTGGGTCGGTTATTTTTACTCCTCACGGTGGCCCTGGTTGTTTATGGATTTGTCCAGGCCCAATCCTTTACCGTTACCCACTTTGAGATTAAGGTCCAGAACTTGAGTCGCCCGGTGACGGTGATGCATATCCCCGATCTCCATCTGGGCTCTCAAAGAGGGGCCGGCTATCTGACCAAAGTGTTGACTGAAATCGAAAAATATTCTCCAGATATAGTTATTTATAATGGAGACCTAGCTGACAACAATCTTATCTTGCGAGAAGAAATTTTTAATCTTTTTAAAACAGTTAAAGCCGAACAATATTATACCACCGGCAATCATGAATACTATATAGATACCGACAAGGTTCTGGCCCTGGCCCGAGGCGCCGGTCTAAAAGTCCTTCGTTCAGAGATGGTCCAAACCCACGGACTTCAGCTTATCGGGCTTGAGTATATGAACGCTGATAAGGCCGCCTCTGACCCTCACCAGGTCAACAACCTCACGATTGAAGAGGAACTGCCCAAAATACTCCGCAGCCGTAGCCGTCCAACCCTTTTGGCCCATCACAGCCCGGTAGGGCTGGAGTACGTAAAAGAGGGGGACATTGATGTTATGCTCTCTGGGCACACCCACGGCGGGCAGGTCTTTCCGGGGACCTTGTTTATCCAGCTCCGATTCCCCTATTCCAAAGGCCTTTTTAACCTTGGCCGGACCACTCTTTTGGTTTCCCAGGGGGCCGGTACCTTTGGGCCCTGGATGCGCTTAGGAACTTTTAACGAGATCCAGGTAGTCAAACTTGTTCCTTAACACGGTAAATTTTCGAATTAGTGAGACCTGAGAGCGCCGCATTTTTTTTACCAAAAGTTACGGCAAATCCTGTTAGGCCAAGGTCAACAGCTTGGCCCCACCAAGGGTTCCACCAGTCGATAGTTTTTAACTTGCCAAGTTGTCAAAAGGAAAGTATAATTTTATCCAACAAAACGAAGTTAAAAAATTTTCGTTTTGGCTGGCCCGAGACTGGGGCTGGTTAAAGCTTGCGTCTTAAACCATTTATAGCTTAACTTTCTGCCGATCAATAAATCTGAAGGCCGAAGTTTCTTTTTAGAAACTTCGGCCTTTTTTATCGGCCTTACCATCCGTACCGCCCGGATATTAACCACATGGACCTTTTCGAAGCAGTTGGAAATACCCCTTTGCTCTCACTAAGTCAGTTGACCGCCAAAACTCCGGGCATAAACGTCCTGGCCAAAGCCGAATTTTTAAACCCCGGTGGCTCTGTCAAAGATCGGGCGGCCAAATCTATGCTCCTCGACGGGCTGGCCAAAGGCCGCCTTAAGCCGGGTCAGACGATAATTGATGCCACCAGCGGCAACACCGGCATATCTTTGGCCATGATGGGAGCTTTTTTAGGCTGCCCGGTCGTCCTGTACCTTCCAGCCAACGCCAGCCGAGAGCGTAAGAGCCTGATTAAGATCCATGGGGCAGAAATTATTGAAACCGACCCCCTGGAAAGCTCTGACGGGGCTTATCTGGCCGTCCTTAAAGAAGTGGAAAGAAACCCGGATCAATATTTTTTTCCGGATCAATACAATAACCCCGCCAACGCTCTGGCTCACTACAATACAACGGCTTTGGAAATTTGGGAGCAAACCGGCGGCCGCATCACCCACTTTATAAGTGCCATGGGCACCAGTGGAACCTTTATGGGGACCATTCGGCGCCTTAAAGAACTAAGCCCGGCCATTAAAGGCGTAGCCGTTGAACCGTCGTCTCCGCTTCACGGTATTGAGGGAACCAAGCATATGGATTCCACCATCAAGCCCGGTTTGTATGATGCAGCCCTCATTGACGAGCTGGTGAGAATTTCCACTGCTGAAGCCTACAGTATGGCTAAAAGGCTGGCCCGGGAATGCGGTCTTTTAACCGGCATCTCGTCGGGTGCCAACGTAGCCGCCGCCTTAAATTATTCGGCCGGGCTGCCCCAAGGCTCAACTGCAGTTACCATCCTGGCCGATACCGGTACCCGGTACTTGAGTGAAAGCTTTTGGGGGGTTTGATGATTTCGATAAGTTCGGAGTGTCTGCGGGCAATAGAGCAAGACGCTGCCAATTGTTACCCTTACGAATGCTGCGGTCTTCTTTTAGGCTTTGATCGCAGCGGACCAAACTCAGAGCTAACTAATTCAATTGCCACCGCTACCAACCATGCCAACTCTTTTGACATAACCGACGCTAAAGCAGGACCAACGCCGGAAAAACTTTCGGTTCGGACCATCACCTTGGTAATCCCGGCCGTCAACCGGCGGGAGGAAGCCATCAGGCGGCGCCGATTTAGCATTGAACCAGAGGACTTTTTAAAGGCCGAACTTGCGGCGTCGGAAAAAAATCTCTCGGTGGTGGGCATCTATCACTCCCATCCCGATCATCAAGCTCGGCCCTCGGCCAACGATCTGGCCCAGGCTTGGCCATTTTTCTCGTACCTGATCGTCGCCGTAGATAACGGCCAGGTCGGCTTTCCGACTAGCTGGCGGCTCAATGACGACCGAAAATCTTATACTCAAGAACAAGTTTTAGTCACCCCCGAGGCTGACCAAAACCTTTGCCCAAAGGATTCCGATTAAAATATCAACCTAAAATTGAGGAACCATGTCCGTTACCGTAAAAATTCCCGCCGCTCTCCGAGCCTACACCGACGGCCTTTCCGATTTGGCTTTGGAAGGCCAGACGGTGGGCCAGATTATTGATGCTCTGGTGGAACGCTATCCCGACCTCGGCCCCCACCTCAAAGACGATGATGGTCAGCTTCAAAGCTTCGTCAACGTCTTTGTCGGCAGTAAAAATGTCAAAAACTCGGGCGGAATCCTGGCCGCCGTACCCGACGGCGAAACCTTGATGCTGGTTCCAGCCATTGCCGGGGGCAGCGGGGACAATTGATGAGCCTGATACCCGACAGTCGGCTGGAAGATTTGACGCCTGAGGACTTGGGACGCTACAGCCGCCACTTGCTGCTTTCGGAAGTTGGGCTCATCGGGCAGCAGAGGCTTAAAGCCGCCAAAGTACTCATCGTCGGCACCGGGGGACTCGGTGCCCCTTTGGCCTTGTATTTAGCCGCCGCCGGAGTCGGCACTCTGGGCTTGGTCGATTTCGACGTCGTCGAGTCCTCCAACCTCCAGCGCCAGATCATCCATTCGAGCCGAGATATTGACCGTCCCAAGGTGGCCTCAGCCGCTGATCGCCTCAAAGCTTTAAATCCTTCTTTAAAGCTTCAGACTTATAATATACGGCTTAACAGCTCCAACGCCCTTCAAATTATCAAAGAATATGACGTCGTCGCTGACGGTACCGACAACTTTCCCACCCGCTATCTGGTGGGTGACGCCTGCGTTCTGGCCGGAAAACCCAACGTTTACGCCTCCATCCTCAGATTCGAGGGTCAAGCCAGCGTCTTTGATGCGGCCAAAGGCCCTTGCTACCGCTGCCTTTATCCCAGTCCCCCGCCACCGGGCTTGGTCCCCAGCTGTGGTGAGGGCGGGGTCATGGGAGTCCTTCCTGGCATCTTGGGCTCAATTCAGGCGGCTGAGGTCATCAAGATCATTGTCGGCGGAGCTCGGCCTCTGATTGGTCGGCTCCTTTTGTTCGACGCCTGGCAAATGACTTTCTCCGAGTTAGAGATTGAAAAAGATCCCGCCTGCCCGATTTGCGGTCAGAACCCGACCATTAAGGAATTGGTCGACTATGACGACTTCTGCGGCCTTAAGGCCGAGCCGGAAGAAATAATTGAGAGCCTCACGGTCAAAGAGCTCAAAGTCAAACTAGACGCCGGGACCCCTATTGAGATCATTGATATCCGCGAACCTCACGAACGGACCATGTTCAGATTCGATGGAACCAAACCGATTCCCTTCGGACAACTGGTCAGACGAATGGAGGAATTCGACCAGGACCGCGACCTGGTCGTCATCTGTAAAATCGGTCAACGTAGCCTTTTCGCCATCCGAACCCTCAAGCAGGCCGGCTACCATGGGCCTATATTCAACTTGGCCGGCGGTGTCAACGCCTGGGCCAAAGAATTTGATCCCACCATGGTTGTCTACTGAAGAACTGACAAATTTTAATTACTTTTACATTGATGCGGCCAACATTTACCTGACCGCTCATAATTAAAGCTCCGTAACATACGGTTAGCCCTATTTCTCACTGAGAGGATTTTTCATGACCCATCACAACATCCCCACTGGAACAAATGCCCTGGGACCCCAATCTGCCTATCAATTGACCGACATCACCAAGACCCGGCCCCAATTCGCCGCCTTGACCCCCAGGTGGCTGACCAAGGTCCTGGAATTTAAGGCCCTTGAGGCTGGTATTTATCGCGTCAACCGAGTGGTCGAAGGCGACACACCCCTGGACGTTTTGTGCAACCAGGACCCCTCAAGACAGGAAATCCCCCAAGGCTATGTGGAATATCAGTCCAAACCCCGCGAGTACGTTTTAAACTCCATCAGCACCATTGTCAACATTGATACCAAGGTGGCGGACGTCTATAGCTCCCCTTATGACCAAGCGGCTGAGCAGTTGTCGCTGGCCGTCGAGAGCCTGCGCGAGCGCCAGGAGAGCCAGATCATCAATAACGACGATTATGGTCTTTTGAAAAATATCGCTGACACTCAGCGCATCAAGAGCCGGACGGGCTCCCCGACCCCTGACGATCTTGATGAGCTAATCAGTAAAGTCTGGAAAGAGCCGTCATTTTTCTTGGCCCACCCCAGAGCGGTGGCCGCCTTCTCCCGCGAGTGCACCCGACGCGGCGTTCCCCCGACCACGGTCAACATCGCCGGCGGAGTATTCATCCAGTGGCGAGGCATACCAGTGATTCCCAGCGACAAACTTTTTGTCGACGGCCTGAAGAGCCCCAAGAGCCAGGCCGGCAAAACCAACATCCTTTTGATTCGGACCGGAGAAACCCGCCGGGGGGTCGTCGGCCTCTTTCAGTCCAACCTCCCTGGAGACCAAAGCCGGGGCCTGGCCGTTCGTTTTCGGGGCGTCAACGATCAGGGAGTGGCCTCATACCTTCTTTCGCTGTATTGCTCGGCGGCTATTTTGACCGACGATGCCATTGGCGTTCTTGAGGAGGTTGAGGTGGGCAACTATTATGACTATAAGTGATTATCTTAACCCTGATCCGACCCAATTCGGCTTGCCCGAGGCCTCGGTTCTCATAGAAGGGCAACCGCCGGGTCAAACAAACCCGGCGCCCTCCAGGAGCCCAAATGTCCAGGAAGCCGGGCAAATACCCTGGCTAACGGCGGCCTCGGCTCCGGTGCCGCCTTACGGTCTTCCCGCCGTTCCGACCGCACCTGCTCCGGTGCCGACCCCGGGAGCCCCAGCTTCTGACGGCCTGCCGCCCAGCCCGGTTGCTCCCCAGTTTCCATGGCTTTCGGCTACCCCAGCCCCGGGACTGCCAGCTTCCGATGGTTTCCCGTCAGCACCGCCGGCACCTGAGGTTCCGTGGTTTTCGACCGCCACAGCCCCGGGACTGCCAGCTTCTGATGGTCTTCCGTCAGCACCGTCGGCACCTGAGGTCCCCTGGTTTTCGGCCGTTTCAGTTTCGGGACTGCCAGCTTCCGATGGTTTACTGACTGTACCGCCCACACCTGAGGGTCCCTGGTTTTCAGCTACACCCAGCCCGGAGTTACCTGCTGCTAACCAAGTTAAGTCCGGCTCATCGGCACCTTACCCTTCGGGGACCACACCTTCGACAGGCAATCAGGCCTCCGAAGGGCTGCAGCTCGATCCGATCTACCTTGAAGCGCTCAAAAAGCTTGGCGGCCAGCCGGATTCAGCAGCCAACCCGTCAGGTTACATTGATGTTACCGAATCGGAAAGTTCACTGCCGCTGGATTTGCTCAGCCCGTTTCGCTCTTACAGCTGGAAAGTTACGCCGGCTAGCCCTTCAGCTTCTCCCTCCGAAGCCATCAGCCCGGTAGTTATATCCCAAGACCATGTCGACCTGCCGGAAAGCTCATCTTGGCGCAAGTCCCAAGCTCCAGCTGATTCCCGCAGCCTTGATCCGAGGGTTCCGTCCTATATCGGTTCAACTCCGGTCAGTCAAATCCGAGCCGATTTTCCCATCTTAAGCGAAGTGCTCCCAGGCGGGCGTCCGCTGGTCTGGTTGGATAATGCCGCCACCACCCAAAAGCCATTGGCCGTCATTAACCGCCTCAGTGAGTTTTATCGGCACGAAAACTCCAACGTCCACCGAGGCGCCCATGAACTTGCCGCCCGATCCACCGACGCCTTTGAGGGAGCCAGAGATACGGTGGCCCGATTTGTCGGCGCTCCCGGACCAGACAACATCGTTTTCGTTCGCGGGACCACTGAAGGCCTCAACCTCATCGCCCAGGCTTACGTCAAACCCCGAATTCGCCCCGGCGACGAAATAATCCTGACTGTTTTGGAACACCATGCCAACATCGTCCCCTGGCAACTTTTGGCCAGGGAAACCGGAGCCCGTCTAGTGGTCGCTCCAGTTGACGATCGCGGCCAAATAATACTGTCGGATTACATCAGGCTCTTTAACCCCAGGACCAAGTTCGTATCGGTGGCCCACGTGTCCAATGCCCTTGGAACCGTGACCCCACTGGCCGAGCTGGTATCCCTGGCTCATGCCCGAGGGGTGCCGGTAGCCGTTGATGGCGCCCAATCGATCTCTCACCTTCCTATAAACCTCACCGCCCTGGGAGCCGACTTTTTTGTTTTTTCCGGCCACAAAATCTACGCTCCCACCGGTATTGGCGTCGTTTACGGTACTCAAGAAGCCTTAAATGAAGCCCAGCCCTATCAAGGGGGCGGCAACATGATCGCCGATGTAACCTTCGAGAGAACCATTTATCAGCCGCCTCCCAACAAATTCGAAGCTGGCACCCCCAACATCGCCGGAGCCGTCGGCTTAGGTGCGGCCCTTGATTACGTAACCCATCTGGGAATAGCCCAAATAGCTGCTTACGAGGAAAGCCTTCTGAGCTACGGGACTTCGCTTTTGTCGGAAATCAAAGGGCTTAGGCTGGTGGGGACCGCTCCTCACAAAGCCAGCGTTTTGTCCTTTGTCATTGATGGCCATGAAATCTCGGAAATCGGAACCCACTTAAGCCGCGCCGGTATTGCTGTCCGAGCCGGGCATCACTGCGCCCAGCCAATCCATCGGCGGTTTGGACTGGAAGGGACAGTCAGACCCTCAATTGCCTTTTATAACACGGCCGGGGAACTCGACTACCTGGCAGCTGTCCTTAAGGAACTCACCGGTTAGTCCGGCCGCCCGGAAACAAGGAAAAAATTCCTCTGGAGGACGGTCAGGGCGGGAGGGCAATGGGACCATCCATCCCTCGGCGGCCTTCCCCTTTGGGAAGAGGCCGCCGAGGGTTCCTCAAAGATTTTTTTCTGGAGCACGACATGTCCCAAAAACTGGATTCCTCGATTAACGATATTGTTTCAGCTATTATTGATAGCTACAGATCAGATGAATATCTTATCAGAGTAGACTCAACATATCAAATCAATAAAGAAATAATTATAGATCTCCTGGAAAAGCTACGTTCTTTAATTTACATTGGTTTTTTCAGCCATAAACCTCTCAAATTTGATTCCATCGAATATCATGTCGGAGAACTGGTTGAGGACATCAGCCACAATCTCCAAAAACAAATCTGCCGCGCTTTGAGACACCGCAAACCCGACGGCGACTTCGACCACGAATCAGCAGTCATTACTCACCGTTTTCTGAGCCGAATCCCGGCTTTAAGGTCGCTTTTGGCCACCGATGTTGAAGCATCTTACGAAGGAGATCCAGCGGCTTTCAGTAAAGATGAGATCATATTATCCTACCCCGGCATTTATGCCATCACCGTCAACCGCCTGGCCCATGAGCTGTATCTTTTGGGCGTACCATTAATCCCCCGGATGATGACCGAACACGCCCATAGCCTAACTGGCATCGACATACATCCAGGAGCCACCATCGGCCATCACCTTTTTATCGATCATGGAACGGGCTTAGTCATTGGGGAGACTACCGTCATCGGAAATCATGTTAAAATTTACCAAGGCGTTACCTTAGGGGCCCTGTCTACCAGAGGCGGCCACCTATTGGACGGAGTTAAAAGACACCCGACCATCGAAAGTCACGTTACCATTTACGCCGGGGCCTCAATATTGGGCGGCTCAACTGTCATTGGGGAAGGCGTAGTCATCGGCTCCAACGCCTTTATCACCACCAGCATCCCGGAAAAAACCAAAGTTAGCGTTAAAAATACCGATCTACAGTTTATGACCGACAAAAAACCGGTCTCCAAAGAGTTTTTACAAGACGACTTCTGGGATTATATGATTTAGAGCGGCTCATCGGCTCTTTTAAGCCAGCATTTTCCACCTGCTAACCGCAGCCCCTTGATAGCGATTGAAAGCTTTGGGGTTGCGGTTTTCTTTTTCGCCCTGAAGGTATGATAGCTGGTATGCGTTCACTGATGCCAGAAAGCCTCCGGACAATTCTTGATATGTGTAGACGGTGTCTTCTATTTTTAGAGGCGGTTCTCACTGACAAACAAGGATAATGACTGAGCAGGTCCAATAGTTTCTGTGACAGCCCCTTAAGCTCCGCTTAAGGGGCTTTTTTATTTGGTGCGCTTAGTATGCAAAGGGAAGAGCCTATACTCATAATCAAGCTTAGTGCGATCCGGTGGCCAAGTAGACAATATGCATTAGGGAGATGGTCAGAGCAGAGGTCGTCGCAGGAAAAACTGGTCCAGCATACCAGTCTCAATCCCTTATTCATCAGGGAGCAGGTCAGAGTCTGGATCTCAATTGACGACGGAGCCAATGAGGTGGTCTCAATCCCTTATTCATCAGGGAGCAGGTCAGAGGTCGAGCGAGGCCGAGTCCAACTATCCCCCCCACTCGTCTCAATCCCTTATTCATCAGGGAGCAGGTCAGAGTACCCAGTGGGACCTGGTCTGGAACGGTGGTCTTGAGTCTCAATCCCTTATTCATCAGGGAGCAGGTCAGAGGTAAAGAGAAAACTATAGAAGATAAGAAGAACTTCCGTCTCAATCCCTTATTCATCAGGGAGCAGGTCAGAGAAATTCTCAAGCAAGATTGGCCGTATTACGTAATGTCTCAATCCCTTATTCATCAGGGAGCAGGTCAGAGTTATCAATTGTAGGCTTTACGACTGAATTAAACGTCTCAATCCCTTATTCATCAGGGAGCAGGTCAGAGGCTAGAAAAATCAATGTAGTAGCGGCCTGTTCAGAGGTCTCAATCCCTTATTCATCAGGGAGCAGGTCAGAGCATTAGCTGTAGCAAGGGTCTTACCTGGCGCTATAGTCTCAATCCCTTATTCATCAGGGAGCAGGTCAGAGCAGAGTTGCCACCGATCGTCCTGGCCAGGTCCTACGTCTCAATCCCTTATTCATCAGGGAGCAGGTCAGAGAAAAGGCAACTTTTGAGTGCCCGTGCGGTATAAAAGTCTCAATCCCTTATTCATCAGGGAGCAGGTCAGAGGTCCAAGCTCACTTTGATAGGATTCACGGAGTTGTCTCAATCCCTTATTCATCAGGGAGCAGGTCAGAGTGGGAGGAGTTGCCACAGCAGCGGTAGCCGGAGGCGTCTCAATCCCTTATTCATCAGGGAGCAGGTCAGAGCACTGGCAGACGTATCCGAGAATTTGTCGAAGAAGTCTCAATCCCTTATTCATCAGGGAGCAGGTCAGAGGGAGAAATAACACATAACTTATTTACATTACGTTGGTCTCAATCCCTTATTCATCAGGGAGCAGGTCAGAGGCGTCCGTCTCTCCTTTCATGGATTGTTTTTAAGGTCTCAATCCCTTATTCATCAGGGAGCAGGTCAGAGCGATCCGGTTTACAGACGTTAGAGTCGTATGTAAGTCTCAATCCCTTATTCATCAGGGAGCAGGTCAGAGCCTCTTGAATGGCAAAGAAAAGGAGATTTCAGAAGTCTCAATCCCTTATTCATCAGGGAGCAGGTCAGAGAATATCATATTGGTGTGTGTGCATTCATACGACAAGTCTCAATCCCTTATTCATCAGGGAGCAGGTCAGAGGATCTGTCCGGAGCCGATCTGTCCAAGGCCGATTTGTCTCAATCCCTTATTCATCAGGGAGCAGGTCAGAGAATAGTTGGTGCCATAAATGGAGAACCTCTTCCACCTGTCTCAATCCCTTATTCATCAGGGAGCAGGTCAGAGCGAAAAATCCAAGTCCCACCAAAGCATGGAGCTACAGTCTCAATCCCTTATTCATCAGGGAGCAGGTCAGAGTACGCCGGAGGAGTATGTTCGTCAAACAATAGAGGTCTCAATCCCTTATTCATCAGGGAGCAGGTCAGAGAAAATACACCATTGACCCTCGAGCCTGAAAAGGCTGTCTCAATCCCTTATTCATCAGGGAGCAGGTCAGAGAATCGGACAGCCACCGCCTTATAAATGTCTCCCGCTGTCTCAATCCCTTATTCATCAGGGAGCAGGTCAGAGTGCAGAATACCGTCGAACCCAGGGATGCTACGGTTCGTCTCAATCCCTTATTCATCAGGGAGCAGGTCAGAGGCCTGCCTAACGAAGGCCAATCTCCAGGAGGCGCAGTCTCAATCCCTTATTCATCAGGGAGCAGGTCAGAGGCGAGCGGGCGGCTTCCTCCATGGCCGCTATGCCGTCTCAATCCCTTATTCATCAGGGAGCAGGTCAGAGGTGAAAATCGTCGCGAGCGCCAAAGGTTGGGACTTCCGTCTCAATCCCTTATTCATCAGGGAGCAGGTCAGAGTGATGGCCAAATTTGGTTCAGTTGTATTGATATCGCGTCTCAATCCCTTATTCATCAGGGAGCAGGTCAGAGTTGGTTCATGCTGAGTTTATCATCGGGGAACAGTGTCTCAATCCCTTATTCATCAGGGAGCAGGTCAGAGACACAACGAATTGCTGGAGCGCCACACAGAATACCGTCTCAATCCCTTATTCATCCGGGAGCAGGTCAGAGGAATCAGTACATGTCCCGACGGTGGTCGATCTCACGGGGTCTCAATCCCTTATTCATCAGGGAGCAGGTCAGAGGCCCCAAAAAAAAGAGAGAAAAAGAATGAAATTGGTCTCAATCCCTTATTCATCAGGGAGCAGGTCAGAGGGCACTATGTCGCGGGCCTTCGAGGAGCGTCTTGCCGTCTCAATCCCTTATTCATCAGGGAGCAGGTCAGAGCCGCCGGGGGTCTTTACCTACCTGCCCCACCCAGGCGTCTCAATCCCTTATTCATCAGGGAGCAGGTCAGAGAGGCGGACGCCGGCGGCGTCGTCGCTTCCGACACGTCTCAATCCCTTATTCATCAGGGAGCAGGTCAGAGTAATATCGGCGGCTGAATTAGCAT
>JAISWF010000173.1 GCA_031271165.1 Deltaproteobacteria bacterium | reverse complement strand
GTAAGATATCCTAATTTACTGTTTGAGATGCTTATATGTTGTTTGTTGATTTTTTCTGCTTTAATGGCCAAAGATGCACATGTTTACTCAGGCCTAAAATTTGGTAATTTCGCCCTGGGCCTCTTTTTTGTTTTCTGGACTTTACCACACGTTTGGAGTAAAATTTAAAAGGTTTTGGATTCAGCAGGTCGAATAACTGGACAAATTAGCAAACAACCGCTATCCTAAGGTTACCGATTTTTAATAAAGATTTGGCAGCTCACCAGATTAATTCTTGGAAACATTGATAAGCTGGAAAAGCCATTTGGTCTAAGAGTCTCTCTGGCACTAAACTGAGGGTCAGTAAAAAAAAGTTCTCACGCGGATACGACGGTGTTATAGCTTTGAGCATTTCCGACTTTCCCGATCCAAACCAATGCGTATTACACCCTACCAGTAAACAGACCCGGTTGAGACCGGAGAATTGCTCTTTGGCTAGGTAAGCTGTTGTCACCTTTTGGGGTTGGTTGACAATTCCTTTCTAGCGTTCTAAATTAATACTCTTTTTTAACTTAATAAAACCCCGGTGCTTTCTACAATCTACTAAATTTTCTTTTTTTACATAAACAAGCTATATTATAAAAATCCTAAACAAATTTTCCCTGCGGCACTGGTCTTGGGAGAGAAGATTATTATTTTACTTTTTTCGTCAAAAATGTTTTTATAGCGGTCATGTCGTGGAACACCAAGAAAAACTAATCCAAATTCCTCCAATTGAGGAAATACATAAATTTAACGAGCTGATGGACTCTTCCTATGAATTGGCCAAAAAGCTTTTGCCTTTTCTTGCCAAAAAACGAATTCCTCTAATTCCTGAAAATTACCGCTTATTTTACGACTACTTCCTCGCTGTCAATCCCGAGCTCAATCGCCAGATAAACGACGCCCTTCAGCACGAGAACCTGTTTACCCACAATGTCAGCCAAAGGCTCTATAAGGCCTTTTACGATGTCGACCAAGCCAAGGCCAATGTCTTAGCTGAGATGGGTGAGCAAATCGGCAATATCGGCCACTCCTTAGAGATTAATCTCGGTCAAAGCCTGGACTCCGCCGGACGGTTCAAGCAGGCCTTGTTTGATAGCGCAGCCCAAATGGAAGACGGCACTCTGGCGGTCGATGACATGCGCGATATGGTCGACAGCCTCTTGGTAGAAACTAAATCGGCTATGGACAGTCAGACCGCCTTGGCCGAACTCATAGAGACTTCTAATCGGGTTATCGCCAGCCTGACTGCTGAGCTTAAAGATCAAACCAGGCTTGCCAATGTCGACCAACTGACCCAACTTTTCAATCGTCGGTACTTGACCCAGAGTTTTCAGGAGCTCACCGCCAATCTCAAAGTTGATGATCACCTGGGAATCTCTCTTTTCGATATTGACCATTTCAAAAATGTCAACGACACTTACGGTCATGCCGTCGGCGACAAAGTTTTAATGATTTGTGCCAAAATTATCAAATCCTTGAGCGGCGGCGAACACATGGCCTGCCGGTATGGCGGCGAAGAATTTGTGTTGTTGTCCCCAGGTTATGATTCCAATAAAACTGCCGCCCTGGCTGAAGCCATCCGTCAAAAAATAAACGATACTCAAATCACCATCCGGGGCATCAATATCCCACTTACTTTAAGCGCTGGTGTCAGTAGCTACATTCATGGCGAGTCTGAGGAAGACTTTGTCTCAAAGGCTGACTTGGCACTCTATAAGGCCAAAAACAGCGGTCGAAACCGGGTGGTCGTCTACCAGCCTGAGATGTCAAAGGAACAAGAGTGATCATCTCCATCAATCCCGACAACCCACAGGGCCGTCTCCTGAAAAAAGTTGCTGATATGCTAAGTGATGGAGCTATCATCGCTTATCCCACCGACACTCAGTACGGTTTGGGATGTGATCTGACAAAAAAAAAATCAATTGAGAGAATATATCGGCACAAACAACGTAGTTTAAAGAGTCCCTTCAGTATTATCTGCGCGGATCTGACCCACATTTCAGAATACGCCCTTTTGTCCAATTTTGCCTACCGTACTCTCAGGCGCCTTCTCCCAGGTCCCTTCACATTTGTTTTACCAGGAACAAAACTGGTCCCGCAGATCATGCTCACCAAGCGCCATGAGGTCGGACTAAGAGTCCCTGAACATCCCATTGCTATCGGTCTGGTCCAGTCTCTGGGGCGGCCGCTCATCAACACCTCGGCCAAACTTGAATCAGAAAGCCAAGCTCTGGTTAACCCTGGAGAAATCGAAGAAGCCTTCAAAGGCTTGGTCGATGCCGTCGTTGACGGGGGCCCGGTACCGGGTCAGCCTTCAACTTTGGTCTCCCTCATTGATGATGACCCAATTATCTTCAGGCAGGGATTAGGCGTCTTTTAACCTTTTTGGAGTTCCGATACTTTAAACCAAGGCCAATCTCAGTATAAGGGCGGGCTAAGAGTAGAACAAATCAGCCCCGGCCGCCGGCGCTTAGGAGCAATAGTTCTCGGTTATCAGTCATTAGTCAACAATTCCTTGGATGGCTTAATACTTTAAAAGTCGGTCCCGAGCTTGGGCCCGGCTTTTTTTATCAATCAACCCAGCCGGAAAATTTCCAACGCGGCTGACCGGGTCTCACCTGAAGTCCTTAGGCCTAAACCTTTGGGCGATTAGAAGGATTTTCCGTTAATTTGCAAATCGTATATAATCAACTAACATTTTTAATATTAATACTTTATCTTGTTTTTTTGCTTCGGTCAAATATTTTTATATTATTAAATATTTTTATATGACTAATTATTTAATTTTTCCGTTTTGTTGACCAGCCGTTGGGGCTTCTTTAATTTCTGGGCATTGAGCCGGATTTTGTAACTATTCAGGGGGAGGCCGGGGCGCTGTCGACCCGCCTCCAGAATTATCCTTTGCCAACATGAATTTTGGCAAAATTCTAAGGTGCTTTCAAATAATTCATGAGTTGGCTGAA
>JAISWF010000139.1 GCA_031271165.1 Deltaproteobacteria bacterium | reverse complement strand
GAAGTTCCCACGCCAATTTGGTGGCGGGATTCGATCGGACGACTTGACGATGCAAGTCTGGGGCCAATCTTGCCCCTTTGACTGCTTTTTTTTTGAGAGGTTTGATGATTTCGCCCTGGCTATTGGGCATAAAGCTCTTGACAAACATTAGATTTTTTGGTAGATATGTTAGAATGACTTTTAAAATAGGTTAAAAACTCGGTAAATTGATAAGTTTTGGAATGATTTGGTAACGGTTTTGAGTTACACGCATTGTTTGGCCTCAAGCCACGACCTTGAGAAGGCCGACCAAAAAGTTTGTCGGACCGCTGGGTTAGCAAAAGAAGAAATTTTTAAAAAAAGTTTTAAAAAACTTCGCTGATATTGTATTATTAAGCGCAGTGCCGTTTCGATTATCAAGTCGGTCTGGGGCCCCATTTTAGCAGCCCGTCTGAGCTGAGTTTGGTGACGGCGGTTTGACAAACACGGCAGCATTGGAGGAAATATGCCGATTTACGCTTGGAACGGTGTCAACGCTAAAGGAAAAAAACGGAAAGGGTCCATGGAGGCCCAGGACACTAGGCAGGTTGAGGCGTTTTTAAAAAGACTACGTATTTCTAATTATACCATAAAGGACGCTCCCAAGGACCTTTTGTCGGGTATTGCCTTTTTCGCTCCTAAGATCACTGTCAAAGACGTCATGCTTTTCACCAGGCAGTTCTCGACCATGATTGACGCCGGTCTGCCCTTGGTCCAGTGTCTGAAGATTATGAGTGACCAAACCGATAACGCCACCCTTAAATCCATGCTTAGGGACATCAACAATTCTGTCCAGTCGGGTGCCACCCTGTCGGATGCTTTGCGCAAGTTTCCCAAGCACTTTGACAGTCTTTACTGCAACCTGGTGGCGGCGGGCGAGACCGCTGGTATTCTTGATACCATCCTCAAGCGTCTGGCTGAATACATTGAGAAGGCTGAAAAACTCAAGCGTAAAGTTAAAGGGGCCCTGGCTTACCCCCTCATCGTAATGGGCGTTGGCGTGGTCGTCATGCTGGTCATCATGATCTTCGTTATCCCTACTTTTGAGGAGATGTTTTCCAGTTTTGGCAAGGAACTGCCAAAACTGACCCAGCTGGTCATTGATTGCTCCCGGATAATCATCAATCAGTGGTACATTCTTCTGCCGGCCATCATCGCCGCCGGTATCGGGCTGAAAAAATTCATTGGCACACCTTTAGGTCAGCTTCTTTTTGACACCTACGCTTTGAAGGTCCCGGTCTTTGGCGATCTTCTGCGTAAGGTTGCCGTCTCCAAGTTCACCCGCACCTTGGCGACCATGCTTCAAGCCGGCGTTCCTATCATCACCAGTTTGGACATCGTCGCTGGCACCGCCGGCAACAAGGTGGTTGAAGAAGCCCTGCTTGATTCCCGGGCGGCCATCGCCGAGGGGCGTCCATTGGTCGACCCTCTTTTGGAATCGGCTGTCTTTCCCAACATGGTTACTTCCATGATTGCCGTCGGTGAGGAGGCTGGTGCCCTGGACGTCATGCTCCTTAAAATTGCCGACTTTTTTGACGACGAGGTTGATGCCGCCGTCGAGACCGTCATGACCATGATCGAGCCTTTGATGATTGTGTTTTTGGGCGGTACCGTCGGCACCCTGATCATTGCCATGTACCTGCCTATCTTTGGCATGGGTTCGGCGGTCAGCGGCTGAGCTTGTGTCCGTTACGTAGTAGCCTTTTCCCTCCCCAATACGCACCGGGGCGCCTAGCTTTAAAGGCTAAGTGCTCCGGTGTTATCTTGAAATAAACCCAAGGCGGCCCGTCATGCAGTGGTTCCCTAAAACCATGGAAAAGAGCCGACTGAAATGGGTTTTTGTCTTTCGTCTCATTATCCATACCTTCCTGTGTTTGATAGTCTTGCTGATATACCTCAACGGTCGGGCTCCGGCCGTTTTGGGCTATTGGACCAAGGCTATTGTTGTCGTTATGTTCAGCGGCTATGTCCTGGCTGTTTGCCACTACTTTTTGTGGCCCAGGCTTTTCGGTCCCCCGACTCAAATCCTGCTGCAAATGGTCTTGGATATCTTGTGGGCCTCAGCCATCATTACTCAGACCGGAGGCTGCGAGAGTCCGCTTAACTTTGCCTTTATCGTCGTAGTCATCAACAGCGTATTTCTAGGCGGCCTGCGCCTGGCTTTTGTGGCGGCCACCCTTTCGACGGTGGCCTGGGCCACCATTTTGGACCTTCATTATTATGGCTATCTGCCCGGCCTTCCGGCCTTAGGCGAGTTTATGGGGGCCACGGAATTGGCTCTCAACATCCTGGTTAATACCGGGGCCTCGTACCTGGTGGCCGTCCTCGGGGGGCGCCTTTCGGTCCAGTTGGATATATCAAGTCAGGCGCTGCACTCAAGTCAGACCTCTTTGGACCGCCTGTCAGAATTAAATGAAAACATCGTCCGCTCCATCGATTCCGGGCTCATCACTACTGACAATGACGGACGGATCTTGTCGGTAAACCAGGCGGCCAGGGAGCTTCTGAAAGTTGACCCCATCGACGTGGTGAGCCGTCATTGGCTGTCGTTTTTTCCAGAATTGGAAACCAATGGGGCTTTGCCGGACTCTGAAGGGTTAAATTTCAACCACTACCGGGCCAAGGGGCTGAGGTTCAGGCATAATCGTCTGGCCGATGGGGCGGAATTGATGATCGAACTTTCCATTCTTACTCTGACCGACTTTCACAACGAAAGTTGGGGGCGTCTTTTGGTTTTAAAGGATCAGACGACCATGGTCCAACTGGAGGCCGAGAACAAAAGAAATGAACACATGGCCGCTGTCGGCGGTATGGCCGCCGGGCTGGCCCACGAAATCAGGACCCCTTTGGCTTCCATGATTGGCTCCTGGGACATGATTTTAAACCACGGCCTTGATTCCGATGACCAAAACCGCCTGATGACCATCATCGGGCGGGAGATGCAGCGCCTGAGAGAATTAGTGGATGACTTTTTGTCCTTCGCCCGGCCTTCGGCCGGAAATCCTCAGCCAGTGGACTTGAACCTGTTGATTGGCGATCAGGTTCATGTTTTTTCCAGCTGGAAAGGCATGGAGACCAAGATTGTCACCGAGTGTGATGAAATCCCGCCGGTCTTCTTTGATTATGGCCAGTTAAGCCAAGTCGTTTTCAACCTCTTTCAAAACGCTCTTGAAGCTAGAGCCCCGGGGAGGATAACCGAGGTAACTATCAGGACCGGCCTTGATCCAGTCAAAGCCAATACTGTCTATTTGACCATATCTGACAACGGCCAGGGTATCTCTGAGGAAAATATAAAAAGAATTTTTGAGCCTTTCTTTACCACCAAAACTAAGGGCACCGGGTTGGGGTTGGCCATGGTCTGGGGGATACTGGGCAATGGCAATGCGGCCATTTCGGTGGCTTCCACTCCTGGTATCCTAACCACTTTTACGGTCCAACTGCCAATTTATCGTCCGAGCTGAGGTTTGTTTTTTTGGGAGGCTCAAAAATCTCGCATTGGGCCTAACAGTGATCAGGGTTTTTTCTTAATCATACCTATGGCTTGAAGTTGGTAATTTGGGACTCTTAATCGCAATTTTAACTGATATATTTCCGAAAAAGAGATTTGAAAATGGTCTTCGAACACGTATTGGATACTGGGCCTTCGATGATGTACTCCATTACCGAACAGGTGCTTGAGGATATCAAGGCCTTTGGCGTAACCGACGGTTTAGCTGTAGTTTATTGCCCCCACACCACGGCGGCTATAACCATAAACGAGGGGGCCGACCCCAGTGTGGTAAGCGATCTGTTGAAGGGCTTGGAGGCCATCTCGCCGCAGCGAGCTTCCTATACTCACGGTGAGGGCAATAGCCATGCTCATCTCAAAAGTACATTGGTGGGCGTCAGCCAGACCTTGGTGATTGAAAACGGTCGATTGTTATTGGGAACCTGGCAGTCGGTGTTTTTCTGCGAGTTTGACGGGCCCAGGCGCCGAAAATACTATGTTAAAATCATTAACGGCAGCCCGATCGTAAGTCACATGGCGGCTGGCCAAAAATAGTCTTTGATGGGCTTGGGGGACCGGTAGCCCAGGCTACATTTTTGGCCGGAATTTGACGGCCGGGAGGCCTTGTGGGGGCCGGCTCCATGGCCGGCGAAAATGACATATTGGCGGCACCGGCTCGGGACTCTTTGGAGGGTCAAATAACCAACCCCTGACCGTATCAAGGGAACTGACATATGTCTTTGATGGTTTAATCAAATCAGCGGCAACTGATGGTTGGCATAGAGGTTGACGGAAGGGAGCCAGGGTGGAGCATTAGTAGGCGGCGATTGGTGAATAATATCATTCAGGGGAAGGTTTTAGCCTCAATAATCGTTATGTGGCATCTGGCAGCTAACGTGATCTGCGATTTGGCAGTAGGCGAGGAGCGAAAAGTTACGCATTGCATTTTTGAGCGATAAAACTGCACCGACCGCTAGAAAAGCCTTGACAGCTTTCCTAGCGGTCGGTTTTATTGGTCAGCAGGAGAGAACCGAAAGGCTCTTACCCCCGGGGGACTCTTTTTCTTTTAGAAGTGTGTTTGGAGCCGGTCGATTGCGTCTGGCCCCGAACTGGTCGGATAGGCTCAACTTCATTCCAGCCGGAATCCAGTTGTTCGGCCTCCCACAGGTCGTGGACAGTCTTAAGTTTGAGCCACATCTCAGGAGTGGTTCTAAACGCCTTCGATAGTCTCAAGGCCATGTCGGGACTAACGCCAGCTCTTTCATTGATGATGCTCGACAAGGTATTTCTGGAAACGCCCAGTTTGGCGGCCAAATCAGTCACTGAAACACCCAGAGGTTCAATATATTCCTTTTTTAGGACGAAACCTGGGTGTGGTGGCTGGGCTGTCGGCTTTTTCTCGGGAAGCATGGATACCTCCATCCGACCCCGGATTTTTGGCGGGGCCGAAACCAAATCCGTCTCCGAGTAGTGATCGGGTCTGGTCTGTCTAAAAAACCTCTAACACAGGTAAAGTTATGATATTATGTTGATAAAATTTATGCCGGCGCCTATGTCTGATAGGCACCTTGTTGTTTTGGCCAAACAATGATATTGGTTTTTCCAAAAACATTGTTGAAGGATTTTTAGGTTAACGAACAAACTGCCTTGGGCAGAGCGCAGAAAAACAGTTTTTTTGCCAGACAGGCGTCACTGGTCATTTTGCGGGGATTTATGTTTAAGGCCAAAGTTGGACGCAAATAGACCTTACGGCATTTTTTTTAGGGCCGCTAAACCACCGACAAAAAAAATTTCATGCGGTCTTTTTGGGGGGAGCAAAGGCCTTGGTCTGCGATTTTTTTAAAAGCTCGGTCCTCGGGCCAAGCTTTTAAAGATATTTAAGGTTTCTTAATTTTAGTGATTGTATTTAAGTTCGGTGTCTAGCTCTTGGATTTGGGCTTACTGGCGTTTTTACTCTTGGACTTGGGTTTGGCGCCATTGTTGGAAGCCTTGTTTTTAGCCGTAGTCTGGGAAGGGGCCTTTTGGGGAATGGTCAGCTTTTGGCCCAAACTCAGCTTGTGACGGTTTCTTAAGCCATTGGCAGCTACTAAGTCGTTGACCGTTACACCGTAGCGTCTGGAGATGCCGACCAAGTTATCGCCTTGGACAACTTTGTGGACTGTCGTTTTGGCACTTCCTTTTTTATTGGAGGCGGTGCCGGTGCTGGCAGTCCTTTTGGCGGCAGACTGACCAGCATGTTTGGTCGCCGTCGCCTCATTTAAGGCCGCTGCCGTCTGATGCCTGGACTGGGTTATCCACGCAGATTTGAGGTTATCGGAGATGGCATTGACACCTTGATTGTCAATTATGCGGCGGCCGCCGACGAAACGGTCGCCTCGGCCTTTAGCATTGAGATCCGACTCCTGAATCCTTTTACCGGTCCGAGGGCTGTGAATATACTTATCTTGGCCGGTATAAATACCAACATGGGAATAGCCGTAGTTAAAAAATACCAGATCACCGGGCCGCAGGTCTTCTCTGGCCACCGGTTCGCCCACGGCCAGCATGGCGCGGGAAGATCTGGGAAGGCTGACCCCGTATTGCAGGTAAACCCAGCTGACAAAACCACTGCAGTCAAAACCGGTTTCCGGGGAGTTGCCGCCGTAACGATATGGGTTTCCCATCTGGGAAAAGGCAGTTTTAAGGATTAGATTAACTCTGTTTTGGTTAATGGATCCAGGAGAGGGAACCGTCGGCAGGTTGACGACTTTCCGGGCCGAGTTGGCAGAACAACCGGCCAGAACCATGACGGTCAATATAAGTGGCAGAAAAGCAAGTTTTAAGAAGTAATGTTGGTAAAGACGCCTAATTAAAAAAAAAGTTTTAAAATCAAACATGAAGCCTCTCGAGAATGTTGTTGACTTTCAGTCGAGGTTATGAGTAAAAACATAAAAATTTAATGATTTTAATTATCGTTTGGTCGCCAGGGTCAATAATAGCAAACTCTGGCGGAGCTGAACTTGGAGGTTATCCGGTCGTAGCTGGAAAAAAATAGCCAGGCGGCTTTCTTTGTTCCACCGCCAGAAAAAAACCGAATCTTAACTATTGCGGTGGATAAGTAAGTCCACCATAATTTTTAAGGTTATGAGACAAGCAATTGGCTTGGCTTAATAGTTTTTTGATTAGAAGTAAAAAAACAAGGCCTGAGCTTTACTTTTGGAGCTTTACCCAAGTCGGTTTTTTTTGGACCCCTTGATTCTGGCATAAAAAAGGCTTTTTGTCAAGCTTATAATGGGATTCGGAATTCTGGGATTCAGCCCTAGATTTAAAGACGACAAAATCTCACAAAGTTTTCTAAATAAAAAAGTTTAATAATTTTTAAGAAAAATTATAATTTATATATCAGACAAAAATATTGTTGACAAAAGTAATTACCAAATCAAGGTGCTTTTTATTAAATAATTCAGGAAATAGACATCGATATTGAAAATTTTTAGTAAAAATTAATTGTGAATGTCTCGACCGAATTTCCAAAATCTCTGCGTCTAATTTCAATTTCGTTACAATATCTGATTATGTGAGTAAGAATATTAACGTCACCATTATTTCTCACATATAATAATCGCCCACGGTCATCACAATAGACTTTGCCGACTGACCAACCGGAAAATTCTGTCGTGGCTCAGCGTTTTTGTCGTATTTTTCGGCCCGGCAATTATGTCGCAATTGGGTTAGTGGCTTAGCGTTTTTGTCGTATTTTGTCAGTTAGCGGCTCACCGATTTTGTCGTA
>JAISWF010000248.1 GCA_031271165.1 Deltaproteobacteria bacterium | reverse complement strand
CGTAAGATATCCTAATTTACTGTTTGAGATGCTTATATGTTGTTTGTTGATTTTTTCTGCTTTAATGGCCAAAGATGCACATGTTTACTCAGGCCTAAAATTTGGTAATTTCGCCCTGTGAGATTAAAACCCGGTCCAAAGGTCTGGCTCCAGCCAGGGGCTGGTCGGCTGCCAGTTGGGTTGACTGAGCCAAAGGCGGTATGATATGGGCCAAAAAATACATTTAATTGTTGTTTTAGTTGTCTTAAGAGATTGTTTAATGTTCTACAGATGGTTATTGTCAAACTCTCTGACTTCTTTTATGGCTGTCAGAAGCTTGGCGGCGTTGCCGTAATATTCCACGGCCACCAGTGGCGGGGGGAGTTCAGGCGGCAGGAGGTTTAAAACGGTTTTAAGCCATTCAAATTCCCTGGCTCCGGGGCATTGATGGGCGTCGGCGGCCAGTGCTCTTCGATCACGGGGAAGGTGAGGGCGGGAGATATGGATTTCCTTAACTTCAGACAGGGGGAGTTCAGCGAGGTATTTTTTTATCTCCAAACCCAGGTTCCAGGCGCTTACTGCAGCATGGGCCAGATCGAGCACCAAACCCAGCTTCAGACGCTCCAAAAACTCCCCGATGAAGTCCGGACGGCATATGTGTTCATACAGACCGGTGGGGTAATAGTTGTAGTTTTCAGCGGCCAAGGGCCCGGCATAAAATCGGCGGACCAAATCAAGGTTTCGGTCGGAGGTTTCGATAATTTCTTTTGGACTTAAGACGGCCGAAAGAGGGATTAATCCCAATCGACGCGAGGCCGAAGGGCCCAGATCAAAGCTGAATAACTCAACCTTGTTTTCGGCTAAAAATGAGCCCACCGGCGGGAAAAGACGCCCAAAGTCTTTTTCGGTTGTCCCCAGACCCCAGTGAAAAACTGTTGGAGCTTCCGAACTAAGCCAGTCTGGCACCGGAAGGTATTTAATTTCCAAGACCTCGGTGGCGTCTACCAGCCGCAAGGCCGCAGCCGTAGGGCGAGTTAAAAGGTGCGAGACTGGAAGGGCCAGGCGCAAGGCGTTTTTGTTATTAGGGTCAAGGCGGATCATTGATTTAGATCTACGTCGCTCAAGGTAATGATATCACCTTTGGCGACGAAATTAACCAAAATGAGACCGCCGAGGCTTCGGTCGGGGGTAAGGGGGGCCCAGTGGTCAGGGACAGGGCTGAAGTCTGGCGGGCGCATGAATATGACCCCCGGGGGGCTTATACGATCTCCAATCTGGAGATCAAAGGCGGCTACCGCCACCCGGCGGATGAGGAGGGGATTTTCACCCGGCTGGAGCTTTTTGTCTGGCTTCCCCCAAAACGGCTGGTCGGCAAAGACAAACGTTTTGGCGCCAGCTAAGGGGCCGGGGGGCCTACGTTCCTGTTGGCCCTCGGTGGGGGCCGGTTTGTATAATTGGTTGGATGCCTCGGCTAGGACAGAAAACTCTTCTGGAAGTGCGCTCATTGAGTTGTCGCCCCCAGGAAGCGATCGGTCAACGGTGAAGTGTTTTTCCACCATTACCGCCCCCAGGTCCAGGGCGGCCAGGGACGCTTCCAAATCAGCGGCGTGGTCACTTAAGCCAGCCGGAAGGCCTGAGTTAAGCCAGCTGTCCAGGACGGAAAGATTGATGAGATGAGCTGGGCAGGGATAAAGGGAGGTGCACTGAAGGAGGGCCAAAAGATTGGGGGCGGCCAGATTTAAGGCTTTTTTGACCTCAGAATCATTTGAGGCTCCGGTGGACAAAACCAGTGGGCAGCCGCTGGCGGCGGCGGCCTTGATTAATGGGAAGTTGGTCAGATCACCGCTGGAGATTTTGACGTAATCGGCGCAGGACTGTTTAGCCAGGCTCAAGCCTGTGTCGTCAAAGACTGTCAGGCCGACCTTAAGGCCCAAGCCATGTGACAGTGTCATCAGAGAGGCCAAAACGTCGAAGGACAGCTCTTCGGCGGCAAATTCCTTAAAATAAGAACTGAGGGGATGGATAAAGGTCTCAGCCTGGAAGGCCTGGAATTTGACGGCTCCAGCCCCGCAGGCAGCCGCAGCCCGGACCATGGTCTGGGCTAACTCGGCGTTTCCGGCATGGTTGGAGCCGATTTCAGCTACCAAGAGCGGCCGGCCCTGGTTCCCATGGGAGCCCAAATGTTCAGGGAATAACGGTCTCACGACGCTTGGTCCACATTTCACCAACTTTGGTGTAGGTGGCGCCCTTGTCGGCCGATTGGCTGATGGTGACCTTAAAGGAGGTAGAGGATAAATCACTGTAAAGCCAGACTATCAACTGCCCATCTTCGGTTTGGTAGTGTTCCATGATCTGGTTCTGGGGGGTCTTGGTGACCCCGAAATACACCAGAGAACTGTTCATTATATGAAAACCCTCCCAAGTGCTCCTCTTGGCATTTAACATTCGGGTGGTAGTCACTTGAAGAGGGGTAAAGTTGGCAGGAGATTTTTGCCACTGGTATGGCACCGACAGGACGTCCTGGATGGCTTGACCGTTATTTATCCAGGTAAATAGCCACTCACCGGCAATTAAGGTTTCATCAGGGGTTCCGGAGTTTATAATATAGGCTACGTCCCACTCCCCGGTCATTAAAGAGTACCAGTTGTCTTGGGGTTTGATGGCCTTATTGGGCCCCGAACTGACTAAAGAGCTGGAAAAATAGAGCTGATTATCGCGGCGGATGAGCTTTTCGTTTTCGGATCTGCCTGCTTCCTCAGGACTTTCAGGACCTTTGGCCGATTGACCGGTTACCCTGGTGTTTTTGTCTTTGCCCCAATTGGTGTAGCCGCTTCGGACTCGTTTTTCGAAATCATCCTGGCTGAAGTCGTCCCACTTGTTTCTCGGTTCAGCGCAGGTCTCCAGGCCCAGACGATTCTTAGCCCTGGATAACAGGCTCTCCTCGGACTGCCCGGAGAGGAGTCCCCAAATCATTGGCGGACTTAAAAGGATCAGCAAAAGAATAAGGGCTTTAGATTTTTTCCGCCTCCAAAGTGGGACGTATTCATCAGGTTTTTCTCCGGTTCTGAGGTTGGCCCGACATTTGGGACAATCCGTAGCTGGGAGTTTAACCATGATCCCGCAAACAGGGCAAAGAATGGAGGCGCCACCAGACGCTGGAGAAATCGACGGTTTATTCACTTGGTTGCCTGTTATGGAAGAGATAGAATTTAATGGGCAAACGAACGACCGCCCATTCAGAAAGTAATAAATAATTCTAAATTTAATTAGCTCAAAAAAAACCTGAAATCTGATTATTTAGGCAATAGCAAAGTCCGTTTTTTTAGCCACAACGCCATTATAATAACTGAAAAAATATTTTAATACAATACTAGCACCTTGTAAAAGCTATAGATTTAAATTGTACCATTTTTTCGCACCGTGTCAGCTTTCTTAAAAAAACCTTAAGATACAAGGCATTAAAGACCATTGAACGGTTCACCGTATTCTGAGTAGGCAGACTTCACCACATCAGCCAACCAAAGGCCGCTCCGAATTTTGGCCACCAAAGTAACTACAGCTTGGCCAGATTCAACATTCCATCTCTTAACGCCTTTTTTCATTCTACGCTGCAGAACAGTTTTAGTAGCAATTTTATTAGCGCTTTCGATGGCACTACTACCAATGAAAAGACCGTTTTCGAGATAGTTAGAGTAATCAATATTTGATTTATTAATATTAATATATTTAACAAAATTAACTATCATTTCCTTGCTTTTGGTACTTATAGATTTAATTATTTGTTTAATTGCTTCATTGTATTTGCGTTTCTCAAACAAATAACTAATTTCTTTAGCCCATATTTTATACTTGTCTTCATTGTTATTAAAAATAAGCATTGCTAAATCATTTATGCGCTCTTTTAGATAAAAAAAATCTAAAATTTGCTGCGCATCAGGAAAATATCTATCTCTCATAGTTCTTATCCATGCTGAACCATCAGATAATAGTACGGTTTTCTTATATATTCCATAACCATTTCTTAGGGCAGTAGAAAAGAAAAGTTTTGAAAATTCTTGACTATCATCTATTAATGGCATATATTCACATTTTTCAATTCTATAATAACTTTTATTGTGTAAATTTTTCAGCCATATAATATTGTCTGTTGAAAATACTATTCCTAATTTGCTTTCTTTATAAACAATGCCTTTAACATCTTTGTCTCGTGTCGGAACTATAGCGCTATTGACTTCTAAATATAGGGTATTATTTTTTTTCTTAGCCGGAAAAATGAGGCTACCGGACGTTAACTTTTGATTCATCGCTTCAGCAATTTTGAGATCGTTTTTGAATACAAGTGTACCTATACAATTTGTAACCTTACGCATTGTGTCATCATTTGTTTGAATATTAAAATTTTTTTTAAGTAATTGTTGTGCATCCTCATATGATTCACACCTGATTGATTCACGTGCGATCGCCAGCATTACTGAGAGGGTCATCTTAAACGGTAAACGGCTTAACCCAAGGGCATCATCAAGGGGATAGACAAAACCTTCATGGCCTAATTCACTTAATCTTTCAGCATATTTTTGAGACGAAGGGGCCATGGCCAGTCTTTGATAATTGATGCGTCCAAAGAGTGTCAAGACCGAAGTGGAACTACGGCGGAATTTTTTGAGTTTCACCCCGTGCTCTCGGTAGAAGTTTTTTTTTGAGTCACAATTTCGTTTTCGCAGTTTAGATGTTTAAGTCTATTAATAAAAAGTTTTAAAAGTATATCATTTTGTTTTTGTTGTAATTCAGTGAAAAGTTGTTCTAATTGCCCTAAAGATGCAAATGCACTAGGATTTGAAGTTTCTAACTGAATTTTATTAATACAGATTAGAAAATTGCTAACTGTTTCATTTAGTAAATCACCAATCTCTGGTGATTTAAACAAATATGATGATTCCTGAACATTTCTCGCAAATTCATTGATCATATCTGAAAGACAATGATCAATATCCGCCACTAACTCCGGCCGTCGGAAATCATCAAGGGGGGAATTATCTGCTGCTTCCATTGGGCCACTGCTCCGGCTTAAGAGGATTTCTTGTCATAGGATTATAGCAAAGCTTTCGGAATAATGGTACAAATAAAATCTAAACATCTTGTAAGCTGGTCAAAAATCCTATCCCAAAACCAGACCAATTTTCAATAATCGGTCACTCCACCCGCTCTGCCGGTCAAGACCTTGGGGGGGGGCCAAAAGTTTTTAGGGTAATGCTGCGGTCAGTCAAATAGAATTATTTATTTTTGAAAACGTATCCAGGCTGTCCAAGGCCGAAAGAGGCGAAAGAGGATGTGGTGGGGTGAATCTTTGACGAGGACGGACAACAAACAGGGCCAGAAAATACATATCAAGGCGGGGCCTTCAGAGGGGTTCTTTGATTTCGAGCCTGATTATTAGTCCATCAAGGCTAATGTGACCGGATTTTTTAAATTCGGCCTGATTGAGGGAAAATAGATAAGCCCGTTCGAAAAGTTTGGGGGTCAGCAGCGGCAGAATGAAACGTTTGAAGTTATCCAAGCTTATGAGATTTAAAACTGAGGTTTTGACAGACCACTTTGTTTTTGGAAATGGTGCATTATTACTAAATTCCTGGCCCGCCCTGGCCGGAATCAGTAAAGGGATCAAGTCCACATCGCTGACCGGGACGCAGCCCAAAGGGCGGATGAAGTCAGTGGCGGCAAAATTTTGACGGCCGACGTGAAGGACCGACATTTTACCCTCGGAATCAAATTGAATCTGCTTATAGTTTTTGACCTGAGTCCAGGAACTCTGGAAAAGATTGTTGTTTATGGCCACGTCCATGAGGCCCAAGAGGATATTTTTAGCCGGCAGAGGGGCTGAAAGAATAGTTTTGGGCGGGACTCCGTTGGAGGGAACGGAGGCAGTCAAGTATCGAAAAAAATTGGCCGCCAGGCGATCTTCTTTGGCCTTCTGGGAGGCTAGCTGGTTTTTGATCTTGGCTAAATCCTGAACGACGACCGTCGACCGCTTGGACACGTAACTTTTGCGCAGTTGCCGGCAAGCGGTTGGGTCGCGGTCAAAGTTAAGCGACTCGTAAGCCAAATTCAGCTCCACGGCTTTCTGGTCGATGGGTGAATCCGCATTTAAGAGTTCCCCTGTGTTGAGCATATCAGGATGAAAAGTCTTTTGGAGGGTGCGGTACATGGCTTTAATGACGACTTTAAGCTGCTTTTCCGTCAGTTCGTTCACCAGTTCCGGTGTCAGCCCCAGAATCTCAAAGGGATTTTTGGGATCGAAGCGTTCCGGATGTATTATCGTCTTGGTGCGCATTTCGTAGTCTCTTGAGGGCCGGCTGGTAGGTGGCCACGGGGACAATAGGGCTCAGAGTTATTCGTCCGGCGCGAAATAGCGCCAAATCGCTGTCATCAGTGGCTGGGCAGTTCTCCTCCTGCCTTAGTCTGGTATATTGAGAGCAGCCTTTTTCATAAGCCTGAAGTTTAAGATAAGAGTCAGGGGCTGGAGTTGGATTTATGGCCGTCCAAACCCACCGAGGGTCACTGATTATGGCCGGTATGTTGAGGTTGACCATTACCCCTTTGGGGATTTCCCAGCCGGGGAAACGTTGGACAGCCTCAACTACAATCTCAGCCACCGTCGCCCAGTCGTAGTGATCGGAACGTTCCACTGAGACCGCCAAGGCCGACAGGCCCTGCCCAGCTGCTTCCAGGGCGGCGGCGACAGTGCCGGAGTAGTTGGCGTCATAGCCGAGGTTGGAGTCATTGTTGACCCCGCTGATGACCAAATCCAGCGGTGGTGGGGCCAAAGTGGTGAAACCGAGGCGGGAGCAGTCGGCCGGAGTGCCGCTGATGGCGTATCCGATCGCTCCATCGGGCATGGTGGTGGCCTGGGCCCCAAGGGGTTGACCGATGGTCACCGATTGGGAGTGGGCACTGCGCTCGCGGTCAGGGGCACAGGCGGTAACTTGGTGGCCTTGGGCAACCAAGGCTTTGTAGGCGACCTGAAGGCCGTCGGCGGCTAGGCCGTCATCATTGGTAAGAAGAATGTTCACAGCTAAATGCCTGAATAACCACAATTAATTACTGAGGACCTTGGCCCTGATAGTAATGTTGCTGGTGGGATTGATAGGGTCGTTGGAGCGGATAATGGCGGCCTTGTTGACATAGTGACCGGCCCATTCGGGATACAGATCAACAGTCAGGGTGATTTTGCCTTCTCCGCCTGGTTCTATCTGTTTGGTGAAAGTGGCCACCGAGCAGCCGCAGCCTGGGACGACGTCTTCGATTAAAAGTGGGGCGGTGCCGGTATTTTTGATAATGTAATCATGAGTGATCGTGGTGCCGGGCCGGGCTTCCCCAGCAAAGTAGCTGGGCTCATCAATGGTCATGAGCGGAGCGAGGGCTTTTTCGCCGGCCTCTTCAATTGGGGCTGGCAACGGGTCCGATTGGGCCGAAAGATTACCTGGAATAGCCAGCCATACGGCCAAAAGTAAGGCGGCGAGCAAAAGCATTTTGGTTTTCATTTTTGAGTCCCCAAGGAAGAAATTTGACTGTAATCAAATTGAGCAATTTTAGATAAAACATTATAAAGTATGTTTGTAGTTATCATTGGGTTGTGATATATGTATATAAATTATTGGCGTTATGTTGATATTTTTGATTTATCCACCAAAAAAGCCGATGACTCCAGCGGCGGCTTAACCGTATGTTTTTTTTAACTTGGACTTTGGGAACCACCATCTTGACCAAATCTTGGCTGGGAATCCAAAGGCTCCGGCCAAAACCAGAGGCTGCGGTCCGCCGACAGGAGTCCCAATTTTGGCCCAAGCAGGCTTTGGCCAAGGTGATATTGGTGATCTTTTTGGTTACTAACCTTGGTCAATGGAGGCTTTTACCGGTTGACCAAAGCCTTCGGGAAATTGACCTGCCAGCAGGCAGCAGGCTAACAGGCTGGGCCGCAATTTGTCATTGGGCCAAAAGGACGTGGAGCTCTTAAGCTGGCCCAAGGCAGGCTATAAAAAGCCGCCACAAAGACCGGTTTAGGCGGCTGGTTGGTTGGCTAGTCAACCTGGAGCCAACAATTTGTTCAGATTGTACCGATAAGCGTTGGGAAAGTCCAGAGCAGGCAGTCAGGGCAGGTGAGCAGTAGTCCGGTCCTCGCCAAAAGGTGGTTGGAAATGATAATGCCTTCCGCCGACTTGAAGCTTTGGGTCAGGTTAAAACGAACCAAAGCCAGCGGTTATTATTTAAGTCCTTTTTTCAAAAAATCAAGGGGGCCCCGAGCATTTTTTAGTTCCGGCTCCAAGCAATTACCATCGCCGATGGTCGGCCCTGTTAATAACTGCCAATTATCCAAAAAAGGCCCCATTGGAGCCGGTTCGGGAGGAGCCAAACCAGCTGAAGGCCAATGGCGGGAAAGTGATTTGGTGGGAAGGGTTAGCTTTTTTTGGGAAAAGCTTCGGTTAATCTTGGAGGATGAAAATCCAGGACCCGGCTCTTGCGGTCCTGACAGCTTAAATCGTGGTCCTGTAAATTCTAGTAGTGGGGAAAAACTTGGGGAGTCTCAGAGGAGGGAAAAATCAAGAGATTTTTGCTTTAGAGCAGCAGCCAAGTTTAACCAGGCACTTGGCTTCCGCTCCAGCCCAAATGGGCCCTTTAGGAATCCCGAAACTGGGGTGGGCTTGTGATTTGATAGCCTCTGGGCTGGGTTTAAAAAGACCGCTCCCAGTCATGGCCGCTTTAGAAGCCATCTTTTCAACCTCTAGAAGCGGTTCAAGTGCTGGTCGGCCAGGCTTATGACCACCCGGAGCTGAGGATAGATTTTTTGGTTTCAAAAATCCTGGCTTCTTCTTCGACCTGAGCATCAATTTGAGGCAGGGTCAAGCCTGTACAGTCCCGGAGCATGGTAATCAACCTGGCCAGAAAGACTGGGGCCAAACTTTCCAAAAGGTGTTGGCGGTCGTTGCCTTTAAGCCTGTGATAAACCAAAATACTTTCAAAAATAAGCTCGGCCCATTCGCTGGGGCACACGGTCAGGGTCTCAAGGTCCTCGGTTAAAAGCCGATGGTAAAGATTATCTTTGATTCCCGAAAAGATCTCGTTCCAAAATTTGGTATTTTCTGAGGATAAGTTTCTAATTGTGTCTAAAAAATCACTCAAAGGAGCCAGCTGGCGGGAGATAGTCACAGACGGGGTTAGGGTGGTCCCGGTAACTACGGTTGGGCGGGAGCGGTTGTTTTTTTGCCACAGCTCCTGGTTCTCTTCAGCTAAGTTGAAAAGAGAGCCGCAGACCTCAATAAACAGGTTTTTGGTCGACGGGTCCAAAGGAGGGATGGGCTCACTATACCTGGGGTAGGCCATGAAAGATTGGCAAATGCGGACCCCGTTGGCAATGGCCAGAAGGTTCATGGTCAACTCGGTTTGGGAAAAGGGGCGGCTGGCGGGCCAGTCTTGAGACAGAAAAATGTCGTTCAAGGTGGGAGAAAAGGCTCGATCGGTGTGGAAGGGCTGCCGCAGCCGGCGGCCAAACAAGGCCCGGAAAAGAGGATAAGCTAGAAGGTTGGTGACTGGGATGTCGAATTTGAGGTTGTGGTAAAAAGGGGCGGTTAGTTCGGCCTGTCCTTTGAGGATCGGCTCAAATAATCGACTAATCCAGGAGCGTTTGACAGTGGCCAAGTGGGCTTCAATAGTAAGGATGGCCTTTGGATTGAGATTTTTAGCCAGATGAAAGAGGTTGATATAGTGGTGGGTTCGGTTGGTGTCGCCTGGGGGAGACATTAATAAGATCTTGGGAACAGTTGAGGGAAGACTCAGAAACGTTGACTTGGATTTTTTAAAAGAATCCGAGGCACAGTAGACAATGACGCTCGATAGGTCAGGGAAGGACTGCCGTAGCCCTTCGTTGGCTTTGGTGAGGCCAAGGGAAATGTTGTCATCACCACTGACACCCATTAAGCCGACCACCAGATCGGCCTGTTCCACCGACTCAGGGGCGACGGAGGAAAAGATAAAGGCCTTATCTAGGCAGCTCATCTGGACACCGGGAGCCAATTATCTGCAAATACCAAGGACGGCTGGGAAAGCAACCGGCCAACGGTTGTTAACGGCGTTAAGAAGGAAAAAGACATCTAGTAACCATATGCTATCGGCTTAAGGCCGAGGTCAGTGACATTGTTGAGGGCCGATGCTTTGAGCAGCGGCTTAGTTCAAAGGAAATCCGGGGAACTGAAAAGGTCGGCGGCTTGGAAAGCTCCCGGTTAAGAAAAGGTTGTAAAAACTAGATCGTAAAACGTCTATTATTAAAGGTCTGAAATATATTAATTTTTCACTTTCGAAACAATTCCAAGACGACAATAAGTCTCTTGAGCTAGAATTTAGGTTGGGAGGCCAGACTCAGGATTGCTTAGCTATTCCCCATGCCTAAGGGACAGTGAGAAATTAAATTGACGATTTATTATCAGATTTATCAACTGGCAAAATTGTGTAGTTCCATTTTTCTTGAAAATCATGAGATTTGATTTTTATATTTTCAAAATCTTTTTTATCGATTTTCAAGCCTGTTTCATACATATTTTTGTCAAGACAGCATTTAACTGATAAACCATTAGCTGTTGTTGTAGAACTTATCAAACTTACAATAGTTTCATAGTCAAGCAGGGGTTGACCACGCCAATTTAAGCTAATAAACGAAAAGAGCCTGTGCTCAACTTTGTTCCACTTCGAAGTTCCAGGTGGAAAATGACAAACAGTTATTGGAATACCAATTTCATTAGCAAATTGAGATATTTCCCATTTCCAAAGCTTTGATCGGCTGGAATTGCTTCCGCCACTATCAGCAGTTATCAACATTTCAGAACAATTACGAAATAATTCGTAACCAACTTCATACCACCAGCATTTGATAGAAGCAACAGCAAAAGCTGCTGTATCATGATTCGTTCCTATATTGACAAAACCTGTGTTAGAATTTAAGTTATACACGCCATAAGGATTAGCTCTATCTAATTTAGGATCTGGAAAATCATGTCCATTAACTTTTACAGGTTCACCTTTTGGTGACCATTCTTTTCCTTTATTGTAAAAATTTCCTAATATTTCTTTCTTTTTTGTATTAACAGAAATTACAGGATTGTTTAATGAAATCATAAGTTTAGTTTTAGAATTAATATATTCAAATTGTTCATTTCTAAGAGGATGATCACTTCCTTCAAGAGTTTTCTTGTTGCCTTTAAGGCTATAGTTCATATCATAAAGCATCTTACGAACTAGCCATGTACTGGCAGTAAATCCTTCTTTATCGAGTTCGGTGCATAGATTTCTCAGACTTTTACAAGTCCATCTCAAAGGTGAACTGGGGTCACCTCTCGTTAAAGGTTCTACAAGCTTTTCCAACGCAATTTGTAGTTCAGGCTGTATTTCAGAAGACTTTTTCCTACCTGCTCCAGGGGTTCGGATTCTATTTTCATCCAAGATTTGTTCTTGATTAAATTCTTGGAGTCCTCTTTTAATAGTATTTGGCGATATATTTGTAGCTCTTGAAACAATAGCGAGACCGCCATGGCCCAATTCAATTGCTTCGTTTGCAGCCCAGAGTCTTTTTGTTCGTTCATCCAAAAAGGGCTTAAAACGTTCGAATTTATTTTTGATGGTTTCTTCGCTAGTCATGAAATCATTTTAACTGACCTCATTGAAATAGTCAAGTTATTTTCTCACAGCCCCTAATCGGGGGCCGGGACCGCTTGCCCGCAATTCTGGGTAGTTGGCCTAAAAAATCAGTACACTGAACTTATCGTAATGACAAATGCAATCTGAGACATTGAGAACATTTTTGGATAGCATTTTTAGTGAGCTAAAGTCCGGCCTAAATTGCAGCTCTGTCTGGCCCAGCCAAGCGCCAGAATTAGTCAAGCGTTAAATCTGGGGGGTTGTCATTCCGCTGTCAGGTAGTTAATAACCTGAGCCGACCGGGAAAACAATAAAGTTCCTAAACGATTTAAGTGTTGCCGGCCTGGTCAACAGTGATTAAAGAATTCTACCGTCATGTTACCGGCGCAAAGGCAAATCATAATCGCAGCTGCTTGAAAATGTCTTAAAAAAATAAACAATCTACAGAATTGGGGCTTGGCCTGGGATAATAGCTAGGTGTTTTGAGGAGTCAAAATATACAAAGACGGCCAAGGGACTCTTGCGGTTGGTTTTCGTAATGACTAAGTCCTTGGCCCCGTTTGCTCTGATGAGTTTTAGAGCTTGGATTTACCTTGGTGGCCTGGTCAAAAACTTCGAAACCCTGGAACAATCCGGCTGAGATTGAAGTTTTGTGGTCTCTTTCTATAACTGACCTGACTCAAGGTGTCAAATCACAGCGAAATTACGCCGAAAATTGTCCGGCCATGAATAAATGGTGCGAGCGGGGCCCAAATTAAAACAATTAGCTCAATACAATCAAGGCGTTACCAGCGTAAATTTGAGGTTAGCCAGTCGTAGTAATTTTTTGATAGGGCTGATTAGTATTTTTTTAAGTAGAAATAAAAATGATACAATATTTTAATTTAAATTTTTGCATAAATTTAGTTATTTATAACTATAAAATTGTTTGCGAGGCTAAGTAATATAAATTGCATATTTAAGGGCTCCAATTATTGCTGTGCTTTATTTGCCCAATTAAGGTGCCTGGCGCCCATGGTAGACTGTTTGAGGGATATAGTTTTCTTTCTGTCCTGTTTCAATACATAATTTAATATATCAGATACGGCCAAAAAACTCAAGGCCCAAGGCGGGCCGAACGGCCGAACTTATTGAACTCAACCCTTGGGTCAGGAAATTTTATGCTCTTGATATAACAGCCGTAAAAATAAAAAAACAACTCGGCCCTTAGGGGATTGGCTCGAAAGGGTTCAGTGATTTTTTTAAATTTTAGCCGATTATGGTTGTAAAATCAAATTTTCATCAAGATCATTTTTGGCGACGGCGTAATCTTATAGTTGGCGGGGTTGCTTTCATGATTCCAACTTTAGACGTTTTTTGGCGGCTTAGCCGGCCGGAACCGTTAACAATGTAAGATTATCTTGAAACCTAAGAAATTCTTGAAAACAAGCGGCATCAAAGCAGTCTTGGGGGCCAGGGCGAAATTACCAAATTTTAGGCCTGAGTAAACATGTGCATCTTTGGCCATTAAAGCAGAAAAAATCAACAAACAACATATAAGCATCTCAAACAGCAAATTAGGATGTCTT
>JAISWF010000246.1 GCA_031271165.1 Deltaproteobacteria bacterium | reverse complement strand
CCTTCCATGCCTTTATTCAGCTAATACTCACAACCTTAGGTTTTAATGTCTATACCGAACTGGCGGGTTCCGAAGGAAGACTAGACCTTTGTTTAGAGCTGCCACAGAAAGTCTTTCTGATTATTGAACTCAAGTATTGTCCTTCTCAAAACAAACTTACCGACGCCGAAAAGGATCAGGCTCTAGCCAAGACAGCGGTGATGGTTCTTTCGGAAGAGGTGGTCAACCAGAGTTTGTCCCAAGCGGTTCAGAATAAACTTGAGTTAAATGAAATTAGGAATTTGTTATCACAGTCACCATTAAAACCATCGACTAAGGCCGATAGAGATCAGGTTCTAGCTCAAGCTGCCGAGACAGCGCTGACACAAGAAGAAAAAGAAAATGAGCTTGCTTCAGCCATCAGAAAAAATGTCTCCATTGATGAAATTAAACAAATCTATCGTCAAGCAACTTCCAAGTTCAGCCTTTCAAATGACCAAATTGACGCCATATTATCTCAAAGTGTTCAGCAAGCCCTTTTGGATATCAAGGAAAGAGACTATCACGGCATCGTCAAACTCAAGGCGGCTAAGATCATTGACCTGGGATTAGCTATTTACGGTAATGGAGCCAAAATCAAGGCGGCTTTTTGGCCTTAAGGCACTAATTGCTACCAATCAGAACATAACTTATACCTATAAGTCTGCCCTGGGAAATCTTAAACCAAAACATAAAGATTCTGACTATCTAGACACCATCATCGGGAACAAGTAATAGCTAAACAGCAGCGATGTTCCCTTTAATCAGTTCTAAATCAACAACAATAGTGTCTATAGGTCAGAATCGGGGCATGTCAGAATCGGGGAGTGTTTGGTGGTCAAATCTGGGGTATGTATTTGGCGTCAGGATCGGGGTCATACATTAGGTCAACGCCAGGACGTCATCAGTGCCCCGGCCTCACCTTGAATAGTTACAATCTTTGAAAAAAAATACCTGTCACTGAGGATGGCTAAAAAATTTGGCATCTCGCTCATAAATGCCTTCAGCTAAAGCTGTTGGCATTGGCCGGAATTCGCCGTTCAGTAGTAGCTAGGATTTCAGCCCGATACTGGCCGATTATTTTGGGGAGAAGCCAGGAGATTTAAAATCCGGGCCGCCGCACAGGCGGCTCCATAGCCGTTGTCAATATTGGTGACCGAAACCCCCGGGGCACAGCTCACCAGCATGCTCGACAGAGCGCTTTCCCCGCCTCTGGCCCGGCCGTAACCGACTGAGGTCGGAACGGCAATGACCGGCCGGGCGGTCAGGCCTCCCAAAACTGAAGCCAGGGCAGCATCAAGTCCGGCCACCACGATGACCACCTCATGGGAGTTAATCTCGTCTAATACCCCGGCCAGCCGCCAAATCCCGGCCACCCCGCTATCCTCATAAAGATCCTGCTCAAATCCCAAGTATTCCAAGGTTCGGGCAGCTTCTCTGGCAACAGATGCGTCAGCTGATCCTCCAGAAACTACCGCTACCCGAGCCGTCACTGCGGCTGGAGGGCATTTTTCTCCCCAGGCGGTGCGGGAGACCGGGTCATAGTCGTATTGGCTTCCGGAAGCCGCCGCCTGTTCCAGGATTGTTTGGTCCAGGCGGGTAAAAAGGATTGGATGCCCCTGACCCCGCCCAAAACGGCCCAATAAATCCAGCAAGATGGAATGGGGTTTACCCTCGCAGAAGACGGCCTCCGGCAGTCCGATGCGAGCAGTCCGGCAGTGATCAAAGAGAACTCCGGGACTGAGCTTTTCATCATAGGCCATTAGTGGGTACCGCGTTAGCTCATCAAATTGGGATAAAGGGGAAACCTCTGGGAAAACTCTTCGACCCGGTGACCTATTTTTTTAAGGCGTCCCTCATCTTCGGTGTGGCGCAGGGCCTCAATGATAAACTCACTGACATCATCAATGTCAGCTTCCACCAGTCCCCGGCTGGTTAAAGCAGCCGTCCCGAGCCTCAGGCCGGAAGCAACGGTAAAGCGTTCTTTTTCAAAGGGTACGGCATTTTTGTTGGCCGTAATCCCTGCCAGATCCAGGGCGGTCTGGGCGACCTGACCAGTCAAGCCCGTCCCCCGTAAATCGATCAATAAAAGATGGGTGTCAGTTCCCCCGGAAACCAACCGGAACCCGGAGTCAGCCAGCCTGATAGCCAGGCGGTCGGTGTTTTTAAGAATCTGCCTTTGATAATCAATAAAGTCCGGTTCCAAAGCTTCCCCCAAGGCCATAGCTTTGCCAGCGATGATATGCATCAACGGCCCTCCCTGGAGGCCAGGGAAAACCTGATCGTCGATGGCCTTGCCGTATTTTTTGCGGCACAAGATCAGACCGCCCCGGGGCCCGCGAAGGGTTTTGTGGGTGGTGGTCGTCACTATCTCAGCAAAGGGAATCGGCGAGGGGTAAAGTCCGGCCGCTACCAGTCCAGCAAAGTGGGCCATATCAACCAGCAAAAAGGCTCCGCAGCGGTCGGCCACCTCCCGAAACTTGGCAAAATCAATGATCCTGGGATAAGAGGAGGCCCCGGCGACAATCATTTTGGGCTTGATGGTCTCAGCCATTTCGGCGACCTGATCATAGTCGATCAGCTCGGTATCCTGGCGGACCCCGTAGAAACGGCAGTTATAAAGCCGCCCGGAAAAACTGACCGGCGCCCCATGGGTCAGGTGCCCCCCATGGGCCAAATCCATTCCCAAGATGGTATCACCAGGCTTTAAGACCGAAAAATAGGCCGCCATGTTGGCAGACGATCCGCAGTGAGGCTGAACATTGGCATACTCAGCTCCAAAGAGTTTACGGGCTCTGGCCTGGGTCAGAATTTCCAGTTCGTCGGCAAACTCACAGCCGCCGTAATACCGGCGGTCAGGATATCCTTCGGCGTATTTATTGGTAAAAACACTGGCCGCACAGGCCAGCACGGCCTCGGAGACAAAATTCTCAGAGGCTATCATTTCCAGCTTGTGACGCTGGCGTCCAAGCTCCCGGCGAAGAATTCCGAAAAGCTGGGAGTCAAGCTCCAAACCCTTGGTATTAAGCATGCAAATTCCTGAATGGTAAGTTGATTCTATATTTTAGAAACTTCGGTCCAAGTCCGAATTTCAAACGGCGCTAGTCTAGCCTGGCGGCGACCGAAAAAGAAAATAGCACGATTAGGTTTAGATTTTCAACTTGAAAATAATCGGCCCAACCAAGTTAAGCTTAGCCGGCACTAAATTCAGTGGCCTTGGGCCTTCAATCCTCCTGTTACCTTCCGACGGAAGGACTATTAGACTCAGTACCAACTAAGTACCAGCTAAGCCTTTGAGTTTAATCCACTGAAATATTTAGTAAATACCAAATACGGAAAACAGTATTCCAAAACAGATTTGGCATTATTAAATTTTTGATTTCTATATTTGTCTAAATTATAAATTCCTTGGTTAAATTTTTGATTTATTGACAAATATTCTGAATTTATAACATTAATAAAATCAATTACTGACTTAATATACTCTAACATGTCAGTCGAAATCTCATTTTCATCATAAAATTTGTATAAAAATTTAACTTGAATTGAATTAGTCAACTTAGATGTATCAATTTCAAATTTAAAGCCTGGAATATATTTATCCTGATGGAAATTAAAAATTTGACTCCAACCTTTAAATGGAATTGACAATTTACATTTGATTTTAGATTTTTTATTACCATATTTTTTACAAAAATCAGCAAAGTTATCAAGGTCATAAAAGCTAACTTCCAAGTCAGCTCCATAGACAATGGCCGCTTTATCATCTTCTAAAATTATAATATTATCTTTATTACAATATTTTGACTCAAAAAAGTCAACAATATTGTCAATGTCCTGTTTTAATATGCCATCCCCTTGAAATTTAACAATATCATCACAAAAACAGGCAACTATCTCATAGAAGAAATCTTTAAAAGACTGTTTCTTTTGTAATTTTTTATTGACAATTGGCATAATAAACTATTAATATTTGCAAATAAATGTTATAAAAATTTAGATTCACCTAAATCATAAACCCGTCAATCACTAATTTTTATGCCTACAACATCAACTATTGACTTAATATTTATAGTTTTTTAATGTTTTTTATCGATCATATCATGATCGCAATTTATCAGTTTGATTTGAAAAAATTTTACCTCATCAGGTCGATGCGGTCCTGATGGCGGCCGCCTTCAAACTTGGTCGAAACAAAGGTATCCAAAATGGCCAGGGCCAGTCCAGGACCAACGGCTCTTTGGCCGATGGTCAATATATTGGCGTTGTTGTGGGCCCGAACCAACCCGGCCACATATTCCGATTGGCAGTTAGCGGCCCGGATCCCTGGATAACGGCTAGCGGCCATAGCCATACCGGCTCCGGTCCCGCAAATCAGCACACCTAACTGGCAGCGGCCTTCTTGGATAGCCTGGGCCACCCTGCCGGCGATGACCGGATAATCAGCCTTCTCAACGTGGTCCTCGACCCCAAAGTCAATGGTTTCGAAGCCCTTGGCTGTAAGGTGCTCCTTAAAAAGCCTTTTGAAATCCCGGCCGGCGTGATCAGCGCCTAAAGCGATTAATAAATTATTGTCAGCCAAAATTACACTCTCTATTGAACACTTTGATATTCAAAAGCCTGGCCGCTGACTTTGACTCGGCCCATGCCCGGAAACGGCAGATGAGCTCCGGCCACCAGATAACCTTTTTGGGCCGCCTCATCAAAAATCTTGCGCCTGGTGACCGCCGCAGCCTTGGAATCAACATCGAAAGTCAGACTTACCTCAGGCAGAGCGAACTGCACCATATAGACGTGGACGATGTCGCCCCAGAACAGAAAAGGCTCCTGGCCGCCTTCAAAAAGAAAACCGACGTGACCAGGAGTATGGCCATAAAGCTCAACGGCGGTGACGCCGTCGATGACCTGATCGCCTGGGGAAAAAGTCTGGTAGCGGCCGCTTTGCTTATAGGGTTCCAGGGCCTTAATGGCCTTGGTATTGGATTTTTGGCCAATCCAATAGTCGTCTTCCAGGGCATCGGCATATACAACGGCGTTTTTAAACTGAGCTTGACCGCTTGAATCAAGTAAACCACCGATGTGATCGGGGTGGAAGTGAGTAAGTAAAACAGCTGTAATATCGTCTGGCGTAAACCCGGCTTCTTTGAGGTTGGGGATTAAATTGGCTGACGGACCGTTACCGGTATCCACCAAAACTGTTCCCCCGGGAAAAACGACTAAAAAAGCGTTGACCCAGCTGGGATAGCCTTGAGCATTGGCCGACAATTTGTTGTCAGAAGCGATCTTTTTTTGGGCGCCTAAACTGATACCAATCAGTAAATCGTATTTCATCACGCTCTGAGCATCAGAGATGGCCACAATGGTCAATGGGCCCGATTGTGTTTTATAAACGCCCTCACCGGCGCTTTTATTCTGAGCGAAGGCATCATTGGACAATAATAGCTGCCAGCCCAAAAAGGTGATAATCGCTCCCAGGATAACTGCTTTCATAATAACCCCGCAGTTTTAATTTTTAACTCAACGGCTGCGGCGAGAGCCGGCCTCAGGCGTTAGCCGGACGTTGTACCGTGCTGTTTGGTTTGAACTGGCCCGGTCAAGTTTTGAAAGAGAAGCCAAGGCAAGAAATTCTTGAGGCGATTGCTCCTCACCCAAAGCTTTAGCTAATTTTTCTGCTTCATTTGAGCAGCCAGAGCCTTAAGCAGCTCCAGGGCCAAGATGCCAAGCCCAACTTAGCCTTTATTTACTCAAACTGAAAAAACCTTGGGAATAAAAACTGCCGAATCTGGTAAATTTAGCTCTGGCCCGAAAATTTAAAATTTGGAAGCTTTGGACCAAATTTTCTCAATCAGTTAAACAGCCAAAACCCAAAATCTTGGATTATAAAATATCTTATCAGTAATCTAAATGTATTAAAATGTCAAAATCGAAAATGGTCTTTGACAGGTCTACCAAGGCTGCCAATATTAATAGTTAATTTCGCTATCCGCTTGACGCCTCATTCTGCTGGCTTGAATCTACTGGGGTCTCTTAGCGGGGCTCTTGGCCTCCCCCTTACTCATTGCCACGGAGGGCCAAGGGGCCGCCGTAAGCCCAGCCAAAGGTGGTCGTGGCGATGGTCAGCAGAGCTACTGCAGCCGCAATTAGCGGTCAGGTGGCAGACCCAGCCGCAGTTCCAAGCCCATCGGGCTAAGAACTCGGTCTGAGTCTCTCTAAAGACCTTGGGGGGCCGCCGAGGGTGACGAGGGTAATAGCAGCTTTGGCCAGACCAATCGCTCGCCAACTCCAAGACATTTTCGTAAGCATCATCAAGCCAGCAGGGCTCAGGTTCAATTGCCACCACCGGGTGACTGAGCCGACCTGGGCTCGCTCCAAGCTGAGCCCCCCAGTTTCACTGGCTGACCTCTGAGGCTATGTTTTGGTCTGGCCCTGATCGCCTGCTCCCGCTCGGACTCGGCCGGAAGATGGTAACGGGTGGTATTTTCCCTGGCCTTTAGTCTGCTAACAAATGTTTGGACATTAATTTAAAAAATCGGCTCGGCTGGACTGAGCTAATTACTTGGACTACTGCCCCTGACCGCCGGGCACTGATCTTGGGCGATCTCGCAAATGCCTTTTGAAACAAAATGTTCACTTATTTAAGACCTGACTTGGGAACCTCAATATGAGAGGACCAACCTAAAATTTGGTCTAAAATTGTGTCTCCCCATGGGCAAAGAGCCTGCAGGCATCAGGACAAACTCCAGACCGATACTGTTGGTGACTTCTTTGGTGATATTTGGCGTCGCTCGCAAAAGATGAAGCTTGCAGAGGGCGCCAGAAAAAAACGCCACTAACAAGGTTAGCTAACAGATGATAAATAGCTAATTTAAATAAATAGACAATCTGCAATAGCCGCACATAACAATATTAGCGCATACTTTATTCTTTTATTAAACAATATCTTAAATAATAAGACGATTTAAAGACGCTAGTTTCTGTATAATTTTAACTTTTATTTACGACTACAAGATGCTTTATTGGCATTTAGGAAAATAATGTGTTGTTTTTATTGAAATACCTTTGACTTGCAAACCCAATGGCTTAAATTTGAATATCTGTCCAAAGGCTTTCTTTTACAAATAAATTATCATTATTTAAGAAAAAAAACAGACTCAATCGAGCTTCTAACTTTCTTTGGCTTCTTACTTTGAGCTTCTAATTTTTCTAATTTTCGATCGTCTAACTTTGAGCTTCTAACTTAGCAGAGGTGTCTATCTTGGCAAAGATATCTAACTTGGCCGAGGTATAACCACCATTGGGGGGTTAGTTTGGTGAGTTTTTTAGAAAGAAAAATTTATGGAAACGCTCGAAGCCAAACGCTCGGCTCTAAGAGCCTTAAGGATTTAGCACCTGATATGCTCAATGACCAGGCTAAAATCAGTCCGGTTATCAAAGATGCCAAAATCCTTTCGTTAAAAGTGTTTCGCCGCTCTTAGCTCCGCAGTTACAGCTTCCACTCCCCGGCTTTACCAAAAATCAACACGCCGTTCGTTCCCCCAAAGCCAAAAGAATTGCTCATGCCCGCCCTGAGCTGGGCACGACGAGCCTTTAATGGCACATAATCAAGATCGCAGTCTGGATCGGGATTTTCCAAATTCATGGTGGGGGGCATTATTCCGTGGTAGATGGCGAGAGCTAAAAAGGCCGACTCCACCCCTCCGGCCGCACCGAGTAAGTGACCAGTCACGGATTTGGTGGAGCTGATTGACAGTTTTTGGGCCAAAGGCCCAAAAACCTTCTTGATAGCCACTGTTTCGGCGTGATCGTTTAAGCCGGTGGAAGTTCCATGAGCGTTAATATAGCCAATATCTTCGAGCGTCAGACCATAACGAGCGGCATCGCTGACGGCCTCTTCCATGGCCCGAATGGCCCCGCTTCCGTCCTCAGGCGGAGCGGTAATGTGGTGGGCGTCGCAGCTGGCCCCAAAGCCAAGGACCTCGGCGTAAATCCGGGCTCCTCGAGCAATGGCCCGCTCCCATTCTTCCAAAACCAGCAGGCCGGCTCCTTCCCCCATCACAAATCCGTCACGCTCAGCATCAAAAGGCCGACTGGCCCTTTGGGGTTCAGCGTTACGGGTGGAGAGGGCCTTCATGGCGTTAAAGCCGGAGACCGCCAGAGGAGTGATGACCGACTCGGTGCCGCCGCAGAACATTACCTCATAGCCGCAGTCACGAATCAGCTGGTAGGCCTGACCCACGGCATGAGTGCCAGCCGCACAGGCCGTCGCCGACAGGTAATTTGGTCCCATAAGGCCAAGCTCAATGCCCACCTGACCTGCGGCCATGTTACCAATGAGCGTGGGTATAAAAAACGGACTGATGCGGTCGAGCTTGCCAGCCAGCAAGGTAACGTGGGTCTGCTCCATGATGTGCAGACCGCCCAGGCCGCAGCCTAAAGCGCAGCCAGCCTTGGTCCGATCAACTCCGGTCAGTGCTTCGCCCAATCCACTGTCGGTGGCCGCCATCTTAGCGGCGGCCACGGCGAAATGGATAAAGCGCTCAAGCCGGCGAGCCGCTTTTTTTTCCAGCCAGTTTTCGACGCTGAAATCTTTGACCTCGGCGGCGATGGTGGTTTTAAAGCCGGTGGAATCAAACCTGGTGATGGGCCCCACCCCGCTGACTCCAGCCAGCACATTGTCCCAGGCGGCTTGAAGGCCGATTCCGACCGGGGTCACCAAGCCCAAGCCGGTAATGGCCACGCGTCTCGGTTTGTCGGTCCTCACGAGGCCTCCGCAGTAATTATTGATATTCTTTGATAAAGTTAATG
>JAISWF010000245.1 GCA_031271165.1 Deltaproteobacteria bacterium | reverse complement strand
AGCCATTTTGTTACCTCCATGACCCTCAAGGTTGCTACCGGCTGGAGCAGTTAAGTTGCCGGGCGGGTATTTCAACACCGCTAGGTATATGCGCCTTTCCACGGCGCACTAAAAATATTCTTAATATAAGATAATCTGTCTTTTTAAGCAAAAAACAACATAAACCATCAAGCTTTAATACGTAACTATATTAATTTAAGCCAAATTTCTTCAAGTCCATCCTTAAACCAGCTTAATCGTTTATTTCGATGGTCAGAAATTTGAACATCGTCGTATAATTTTATATTTTCCGCAGTATTAGAACTTCTACATAAAAAATAAGCTTTTTGTTGCGGAGGTTCTTTTCGATTCAGTTTCCTTTCTTCAAGTTCATATTCAATAGTTTGCCATTGGGAATCCTCGTTTGGCGAAACGACTAGTGCAACGACATATTCATCTCCGATCGGCACTACATGAGCTGATACATTTGGCTTTTCAATTTTACATAAAGCAGTCACAGGAGTGTATGGTCGCCGCCTCTCATCTATAACTAAATTTGACCTTCCAAGATGTTGAATGATATATTTTCTAAGATAGTCTGATTCTTGATTTTTGATATAGTTATCTTTATCTATACCAATAACATGACCTTCATCAGATACTCCGATAATGACGCAGCCACCACGAGTATTGGCCATCGCAATTATTGCTTTAAGAACATGCCAAATATAATCATCATTAGTATCGCCCTCTTTGGAATCTTCTTTGTACGCGCCCGAACGAATCAAGGTCGCCTTAAATTCGAGCCAGTCATTTTCATTTCCTTTAACTAATTCCAGTAACTTCGGCAATTTCTTTTCTCTAATAATTAACCTGGCCAGATCGCCAGCATGGCTTATTTCATAGGATTTATTCTGTCTAGCATTTAGCTTGTCAAGATAGCGCTTCCACAACCCACCATGTATGTGATACCCACCAATATCACTTTCATTAAAAGAAATTAAATTTGAGCGTAATAATTTTTCTTCATCTTCAACATTTGATTTTATACTAGATAATGGACTATCTTCGGCAACAGTTAGAAGTATTAACTTACCTTTTTCAGTTTGACGGTTAAATATTTCTTTAAACCATTCTTGCAGTTGTGATGGAAAGTCAGATTCTTCATTAAAACCAAAATGTTGGCCCAGAATCTTGCCATAACTAGGTATACCACCGCACATTTCATAAATTTTCTTAATGTTCTTGGCTCTGTTCAAAACATTTTTACGTATATCATCTGAACTTTGTACCAAACAGTCATCCCACATTTTTCTAAAATCATCAAATTGGAGGGGAGTTAAATAAATCGGAGTACCAGTAAAAGCATTAAAATGGGATGAACCTATGCGGCTAGCAAAATCACTTCTATTTTCAGCACCAGCTAGAACACAAAATATTCCTCCTTTGGTCGGTTCATAGTCTTGTTGACATCCTCTAAAAGCTGAAAAGAAATTTTTTGGGTTATCATTAAAAACTTCTTCCATATATTCATATTCATCGAAAAATAAAAGCATGCTTTGTTTTTTATAAGTTAAAAAAGTTTTTAATTCATCAAGTAATTCCATCAAATAAGCTTGATTCATTTCAGTTAATTGAGCTAACGGATCATGAAGATTAATATTTCGATGTCCTAATGTTAGCAAAAAGTCTATCCAATTTTCACCATCTTGTTTAGCTTTATGCAATGATTTAATTATTTTATATAATGCAAATCTATATCCCTCTTCAGTACCTTTTGGTTTTCTTTCATAGAAGGGGATATTGACAGGTAAGGGGGCATGAAGCGATTTATGGCGATTTTCATTGCATTTGGCCATAAGACAGTTGACCATAGAAGTTTTGCCAGCTCTTCGTTCCGCCTTTATTTGAAAGGACACACCAGAAAGTATCATTTCAGTGGCTCGCTCCAGAAGACCACCCTTATTGTTCCATCCAAAAAGTTTTTGGGGATCGCTCACACAGCTACTTGGGGAAAATGCATTCATATTCTCCAACTCCGCTAAGTAAATATTAACTAAAAAAGAAAATTAGCTAATTAAATTAAACATTACGATAAAAAAGATATCATATTGTTTTAAAAATAAATAAGTTTGACTCCCACCCAAGCGTTACGCCCATTAAACATATTTATATGAATAAAATTTTAATATTGCTCGCATTTATATACTACTACTACCACTACAATTTACTACTATAAACCATCTCTTGTATCTATATATTTCATACTTTTAGCGTATCAAACTCAAGTTCCACATCATTATTAGCTCGCTTCCACCATAGATGAAATAAACCGACTTTAATACTATACATTATAACACCTTCATCTATTTTCTCTGTTATAACTTCACGATCTTTCAACTGTTTCAAGCCATCGGCCAGCCAGTCAGGAGGCAATTTTTCCTCTTTCCATTTTGTTTGCAGGTGGTTATAGGTTGTTGAGACTTCATGACTAATAAAAGTGGTTATCGCAGAGTAGATTGCTCCTTGTTTTCTTGAGGATGGGTCCAAGGTTGAATCATCTTGTTTTGCCCGGAAAAAAATCAAATTATCTTGAAAATGAGTCCATTCTAAGGCCGAAAAATCTTCAAGAGGTTTTAGACCAGCCAATGCTAAAACTACTTCTTCAACCTCAGGTCGGCCTAAAATACTGCGATGACGGTTTAAGGCATATTGAGCACAATGATAAGCTATAGTTTGAATAAGGTATGGTCGACAATCAGATTGTTGTATTATATAATTGACAGCACTTTCTGTAAAGCGTAATTTTGGTTCAAATATGGTAATAATTTCTTTTGCTGGCTCCGGTTCAATACTAGTAACAAAATGTAATTTTAAATTAACAAATTGTCCTGTTATGCCATAACGATGATCCGTGAGCAATTCCTTTACATCATAGGTGCCGGCGGCTATAAATGTAGCCTGATCGTTTAAGGCCATCTCACGCATCGTCGACAAAAAAGAAGCGTCGATTAATTTTTTATCAAACATTGAGCGAATATAGGAAAACTCATCTATTAAAAAAATTGGATACAATCCTGCCGATTTTAGGTAACTCACCAAAGAGATAAAGTCATGAGCCTGAGCTGTAGCTGAGCTTTTCAAGACCCTATTTAAGTCGATATTTCGTTCATTCGTAAACTTTTCCACATCTTGCCGGCAGGCTTCCAAAAGAAATGTCCATAAAGTCTCTGGAGAATTAACTAGCTCGGCTTTGTTGAACAACCAGTCAATACAAACTATAGTCCTATTTAACTCGTCATCTGGTAAAGGAGCCCCGGTTTCTTTAGTTCGAAAAGAATGAAGGATCGATGTTTTTCCGCTTCTGGTCACACCCCACAACATATGTGTATATGAGCGGCCGTGTCTGTTTAAGCTTTCTTTTAATTCGCTCAAAAGATTTAAACGTCCTTTGAATATCTCATCTTTTGCCACTGTTTGGGGGTTCCAAGGGATTTCTTCACTGGAAAAAGAGTTACCCAGGTCTTTTTCAATAGTAAAGGCCTGCGGCTCTTTGAGACCTTCAAGGTATTTAGCGCTAATAAATAACTCAATCTCTCCTTGTGACTCATCAAAGCAATCTTCTGGTAAAGTTATTTGAGATGAGGTATGATCTGTATTTCGTTCAATACGTTCGATTTCAAAACTATATGAATATATAGGTTCATGAGGCTGCGATATATTTCGAACAATAAGCTCAATTTTAACATTATTGGCTGTAGCATGCCCTTCGTTTTTGGTATGTAAGGATGTGTAAAATTCAGTCCCGCTTTTAGTAAAGCTAGCTGGTTCCAAGGAAAAAGAGAGTTTTGGTTTGCGGTCTTCCATCCGCTTGTCTTCAATAGTTTCAATCGTCTTAAGGCATTGAATAATCACAGCTTCACAGCCGACTACTTGCCAATAAGTTGGGGATTGGTTGATATGTTCTAAAAGTCCTAAATTTTGTTTGTTATTCGAAAGCTTAAGACGTGTTCTAACAAGCATATCACCACGCTCCTCATAAGATGCATTCTTATAAGGCGTCATTTCTTGTATTATATCATTAAGGCGCTCAAACATTATTATATCTGATGAAAAAAGCGAACCGTTAGCCCGAGGAAACTTTGTTAAACAATATTTTAACTCTCTAAAATACTCTGAAGACTTTAAATTACGAGATATCAATAAATTTCTGCAAAAAGCATGCATATCACCACGCTCTTTGCGCCTATGTTCAAATGCTTGGCGCAATATATCTCTAGGATACATAAATTGAATATTTTGAATATTTTGTCCGGTAAGTTTTGAAAAAAATTCACCTACCCGATTTTTAAAAGAACCTTTCATCATTAACCAGGTCACAGCCCCAGGTCCATCAGGTATGTTTACTAATATATTCCAAATTTGAGGGTAACTACCCCATATTAGAACTGCATTGCACGCTAAGTAAAATAATTCTTCATTTTTTGATGTCAACGCCTCTCTGAAAACTTTTTTAAATTCGGTAGATAGCATATCCTTGGAAAAATTATGCGGTGACTCGGCAAAAAAACCAATTAATAAGCTTTTAAAAAAATAGTTAATAACTGATGACCCGACATCTTTAACATTTTCAGGCTTAAGCCAAGAAAGGGCTTCAATATAGTAACTCGTGGCACTATCGCGAAGCTGCATGAGTATTTCAGCATTTTTTTCTATTGATGTGGCTGACGTTGAAAGGAACAGCATTCGGTCAACCAGCACCTTGGCCTTTTGCATGGCATACCTTGAAAGACAAAGGTGGTATTCATCAAGATCAAAACTCCCGGGCGGGAGAAGACTGTAAGCTTTGGCCGCCTCAAGAAATAATGGATGCTGGTCATTAGCTGTCGAGTTGATAGCTGCAGCCATCAAACGTTTGGCATCTTCAGGAGAAGGTTTATCGCCCTTTTCTGAGATTATTCGATCATAAAAACCGGCTGATTCAAGTTCTCTTTTTAAAAAGGGGGAAATATCTGACTCTAATTCATCTAAAGACTCCCAAACGAGCTTTGATTCATCATTTAAATCTATTATTAACTCAGTCGATGCTTTTTCATTTAATTGCTTTAAATATTCGTCGTTTGGGTATTTTTCTACTAGTTTTTTCAATTTTATCTTGGCAGTATCAATACGTCCTGATTTAATAGAAAGCAAAACATATTGTATTTCTGCATTTTTTAATGCCTTTGGACGATTTAATTTTTTTTCAACATTAATAAGACTTGAATATATATCAGAAGCCTCGGAAAACTTATTAAGTGCTGATAGTTGCTGGGCTAAAAGTAGTAAGATACGTTCATCATCCGGAAATTGTTTGACTCCATTTGATAGCCTAATCACGGCTTGTTCACGATCTCCTGCTTGGATGGCAGAATTAGCTCTTGCCAAAAGAGTTGTCCCGCCAGTTCGCTCAATGGTATGTGGCGTCTTTATCAGATCAAATTCTTTTTGTTGGCTTAATTTGTCTTTATTTGCGTCATTTTGTAGTTTATTAATCGGTTTTATGCATAAATTTATAGCTTGTTTTTGCCCGAAAGAATTATTAATCATATTAAAACATATAGGTTGCGTAAAATCTTCCCGCGATAAACAATCGTGCAGTATTTTATCAGGTATATAATTATCGTAATACCTGTAATAAACTTTTTTATTTCCATCAATTTCTATATATCCCTCCCAAAAAAAACTCTTTGAGTCATTAGAATTTTTTCTAAAGCTAGTAACATAGCCAGAATAAAATTTACCAGCTCCAATGCCTGGCATTCTGTGAAAAGAAGCATGCGTGGACAATGATTCAGACAATGGTTGAGTTTGAGCTGATGGCAGGGAATTAATTAAAGTGTTGAGTTTTTTTTCAGCCTCAAGTAAAGCTGCTTCAGTTCTACCTTCAACTAAAGATTGTAAAGTTAGATATAATTTCTGTACTGTTGATAGCAAATCAGATTTCTTTTCCAATTCAATTATGGCAGCTAGAGCATCATCTTTAGAGCCCAATTTATCAAACAAAAATACAATAGTATTAGCTATTAACTCTAATTGCCCACTATTTTTATTGTTTTGAATATATTTATTAATTAAACGGCTAAGACTTGAAAAAGAAGATGATTCACATGATGCATTTACAAATGCATACCAATATTTATTTTCAATTACAGAGCTTGAAACGACAAAATAATTGCGAAATGCCAGGGCCTTAAGTGGGTAATAGGGTGTAAGGAGCGCTAAATTAAGCCAATCGCTATTTGTATTTGATAAGCCAGCGGCAATCATTAGATATTCAATTGCCTCATCTTTTTTATTAAGATTAAACAAAAAAATACCTTTTAATGAATAAAAAACTGCTTCTCTAGGGTAACGAGTGATAGATTTTCCTAAATTACCTATTGCATTGTTTAATCTCGCCAACTCTTTACGATTATATGCTGTATCATATATATTTTTAGACTTATTAATTTCTTTTTCAATATCAACTTTACTAGTATATGATAATGAATCAGCTTGGCTTCGAAAAAAATCGGGCTTTACCTCATCCAAAAGCGGTCGCTCTAAAGACGATTTAAAACGTTCTAATAAAAGATCAAGCTTGGCCTGGACAGCATTATTTTGTGCTACACTATTGACAACAGTGTTAGATGATGTCAATGCCGCTTCAGAGGTCGTGGTCGTGGTTCCAGATTTAAGAGTCAAATTAGTCCGGCCAGGACGGTATCGTTTGACGCTTTCATAAAGGATAGTTACAGGAGTGCCGGTTGGGTCGTCCAAAGGCAGTAATTTAACACTTGAATTTCTTATAGCGACAATTGTTCCTATCCATTGAACACCATCATCTTCTAGTAAAGTAACTACATCACCTTCAGAAACATCTTCTTTAAAATCTATTGCATCAATCGGCATAGCATATCGCTCCTAAAGAATAATATTTTTATCGGTAATTGAATGGCAATATTGATGTCAACGATTGATGTCCACTTTCGGCAGAAATATTTTCCAAAGCTTTTAGCCACGGTTCTGCCTTGGGTATTTTTTCTTGAAGCCGAACTAAATTATGTTTAAATTTGGTTTCTAATTGAGATATGCGTCCTGAGACTACTTCCAAAGCAAGGCCTATAAAATCAATTGTTAGTCCAGGAGAAGCTGGCATACAATCCTCAAAAATGCTCTCCCGAATTTGGTGGTTTCGTTTTTGTTGCTCTGGTTGAGCTTCAGTGAGCATCAACCAACGGTAATATTGAATTAGGTACCATGGGTGACCATTGATGAAACCAAGGCCAGGTATCAACCACTTAGATGAATTTAAAAGATAAGCAGCTTTTTCACTTTTATGCCCTAAATTTACCAAATAACGAGTAAGTAAGTGATGTAGGTAGCGGGTCTCGTTTAGAGTGTCACTTTGACTGAACTTATGACTGGCTTCCACTACCGTTTTGCCAATCGCCACTTCAATGCGGCGGCGTTTCTCATCATTGGTTACTGAAAAGTCATCCATAGCTGCAATGGCAGCGTATATATTAGTCTGCTCAAATTGCTTGGTTACTTCTTCAGGATGATGTACCAATCTTGAAAAAGCTTCAGCCGCTCGATCGAACAACTCTAAGGCTTGACTATTATTACCTAGAAAAGCTTCGAGCTGGCCGAGACAGCTAAGAACTTTGCCAGCGGACAAACCATCTTCTGGGAGCCGCCCGCCTTGAGTTTCATCATATGGGGCCAATTCATTTTTAGCGCTAGAGAAGTCGAAGGCATTGAAAGACATGACGGCAAATCGGAGACGGGCTTCAATAGCGGACTGAGGGTCTTTTTGTCCTATACCTGGTATCAGCTCCTGTAGTTTCTTTCTCGTTGCTAAAACTGACTCAGATGAAAAATCACCTAAATGATTATGATGAGCCAGTTTGGCGGATTCCCAATAAAAACGTAAATCTGGAGCGATTGTTTCAGCATTGACCTGACTAAGCCATTTAATTTGTCGATTGAGAATTTTCAGGTCATATTTTTTGGTATCAAGATATTGGCGTAACGCCTCTATATAAATCCTTGTTTGATCATGTGACTGGAGACAAAACCGCATAGTAGATTCAAGCGCCAATTGGACCAAGCTACCTTGGCGATCGGCATCATTTTCTTCCATCAAACGCTGCCACTCTGGCCCGGTCAGCAGGTCGCAGCCGATCAACGCTTTGACACAAAGAGCTAGTAAATCACGTTTTAAATCAAATAAACAGGTACCAACAAGTCCGCTTTGTTTTAATCCTTTTTTTATTTCTGTTTTAGACGAGCCCCATAAATAGGCTGTTACGTCAGCCCAAGCCAGACCGGGTTGTATGCCTTTGGGGGCTAGGCCAAGATTCCCCAATGTGACATATTTATGGCGTTCGTGATTTTCTTTGTCCCAGTCTTGGTTTATTGCCCAAGCCATAGGCTCCATATTTATGTCAGGAGTGTAATTTCTTCGGTTTTCAATGATCACGTTCAGAACAACTTTAGCTGCGTTTTCTCCAGGCAAAGGTAACAACCGCCAGATCCAGCCGAGAAGTGCTCGTATGTTTTGGAACCAATCGTCACTATTCATAACATGGAGGGAGCGGGCGGTAAACCCCAAAATACCAACACTATGGCTTAGTAACGAATTAAGTTTGCTTAGAACGACATTAGGTAAACTTGTCGTTGCGTGGAATTGGGGATCGATTTGTGGTAGTCTCAAGGAGTCTGGAACAACAATTGCTACCACTTTTCCATCGACTTCATCAACATTAGCTGGGTTAAAACATAAACCTGTCTCATCAATATATGTTGTCCAAGATGAACTATAATTCAAAAAATTAATTCTGTGTTCAGCACCTGAATAAACATCTATAGTTTTCGATTGATAGTTATCATTTTTTAATTTAATCAGGCTCGATGCGAATTCCCCTTTTTTTATCGCAAGTGATTCGGCGGCAAATGGATAACGTTCGGTCGCTTGTTGGATAAAACTATCAAATCTCTCCGCATCTCCCACCAAGCGGTTTGCGGTTAGCATTAGAGAGTTAGTCAAGTTTTTCTCGGCCTTCTTTTTGTAGAATTCTTCTGCCGTTTGGTAAGCGCTAAGGACGCAGTCTGAAAGAGGTCCCTTTTTCAAGGCCTTATTAAATTTTTGTTCCTGAACCTTGAAAGATAGTCCCCGTTTTTCAGCGAGCTTAATATCTTCTTCTTTTTGAGCTTTTGATTTTTCAATTTTGAATTGGAGAATCTGACTTTTCAACTGAGATATTTCATTTTCAGGGGAGTCCCAACTAACCTTTTTTTGAAAATCTAAGAGTAGTGACTTGTAGTCTTTCTCTTGAAAGGATTGTGAAATTGGGACAGCTGGGGAATTGGCAATCGGCTGCCATTCAGCCACATTGTCCGAATAAAAATTTATTTCACTGCCTTGATCAGTAAAGCCGCTAATCAGAGAACTGAAACTTTGTCCAGTAATTCCAATTAATCTGCTAATAGCAGATATGATCATCAGGTGGGAGTCGTGAGAATTTCTAATTCTGTCAGACAGTATTTTACTTTTTTCCTTGTTGCCTGAGACTACAGCTATAATCCAATCTTTAGCTAGTTCAGCAGCTTCGATTTGTTTTGTTTTTAAGTAATCATTGTCCATACATTTACTAATACTGCCCATAATTGACTTAAAAATATGTATTAATTGCCATGGAGCGTAGCCACTCAGCCCTCCCTAGACTGTCGATGAGCTCTGTCGATGAGCTCAGCTAAACCGAAGGAGGTTACAGCTACTAAACTTTGGCCACCGCTTATAGCCAAACCTACAACTACCATGAAAGCGGGCAATCCCCATTTGGCCATTGAGACACTTAAAGAAGCTAAAAACTTATGCTTCGCTAGTGCTCCCTGAATCTTGAGGCTCTTTGGCGCTTATCTCACGGCTGCCTAAGCCGATTAGAGCTAATAGACGTCTGGTAGAGCACCTCTTGGTTGGCAGACTATCAGGGGACCCCACTGACTACGCCAGGGGGGGTCACTATTGGCGACAACAAAACCTAAAATTTGTTTAGCCTGGTCCATAGGCCAGCGGTTAACTGTGATTTAAGAAAATTGGGCCATGACCAACCCAAGGGGATAAAACTCGAATTTAACCGATTATAACAAATTCCGACAGGTAGATCAAATTTAATAAATTACATGTATTTACTAATATTATTCATTAAAAGAAAAAATATTAGCCCTAAACATACAATCTGGTTATCTCCCGACGAAAGGGCCGCCTTGGAAGAGTTTGAATAGTTCGCATGGCGTGGAAACTCATCAACTTCTAAACTTAAAAAAGCTTTAGCTCTCTTACATGGCCGCGACAATACCAAAACCAATCAGCGAATCGCTGACTCTCTTTTTAAGGCCTCGTCGCTTGATTGAGGATATTAGAAAGTGCTTCGCTTAGGCGGGTTTTGAGGCTTGCTTTAGGCATTCCTAGAGCCCAACCAGCCCCAATCATGCCCGGCGAAAGCGTTGCCCTTTTGATAAAATTGGCCAGCGATGAGAGGGAAGACGGGGCCAATCATTGGTCACTCCGAAAGTTGACCCGAAATTTTGTTTCCACCGAAAAGGAGAGCATGTCTCGCCGGAGACCATTCGAAAGACTTGGCTCAAGTCCACCCTTAAGCCTTTGTCGCAAAAAGAGAGGTCTATACCAACTAAGGCTATGCCGACTTCGTGGCGACTATGGAGGATGTCCTGGAGGGGGACATGCAACCGCCAGACCCTGATAACCCCTTGGTCTGCATGGATGAATGCCCAAAACAGTTGCTTGAAAAGCTTGAGCTGCGTTGGCCGGGAAGACCTGGCTCGACCGAAGAATTTGGCCATGAGTATAAACGTATCGGAACTCGTGACTTGGCTCATTTTTTCGGCCCCACATGATGGCGGGCGATGAGTCGACGTGATCTCAAAGACGCACTTGGGTGGAGTGAGCTCAAAAATCCAAAAACTGGTTGACGTGGACTTCCCCAATGTTGAGAGAATTAAACTGGTCGGCGAAGGCCTTAGCGCCCACCGTCCGGCGGCGCTACATGATGAGACTTTTCCTCCAGAAGAGGGTCAGGAGAATATTACATAAGCTGGAGTTCCATCATAGCCCTAAGCATGGCTGAACCTGGCCGAGCTCAAGCTCAAGGTCTTGAAAAATCGCCGTTGAGCTTGCGCAGTACCAACGTATTGTGATGACGAAACCAAGGCTTGGGCCAAAACAAGAAATGAGCCCGTAAAAAAATCAATTGGCAGCTCGCAACCGGAGGAGGCCAGATTCAAACTGACCCCTCTGTATCCACAGTTAATCGCTTGACTATGTCCTAAAAAACCAAACATTTGGAGGCGGAAGGGCTTCTTTTTTGAGTCCCCTCCAAATCATGGCCTTTGTCATTACCGGTTAATTGCAGGCCATGGCTACGTGGAATACCGCTTACCAGCGGACAAAATTTCTGGCACCATCAGAGTCCCCTGCCCATGACTGGTCCAGGTCAAGAGCCCAGAAAGCTGACAGTCTTAAAGCTCGCTCCCTTTATCCGAGCCTTTTGCCACCTCAGGAAGGCCTGACTTTTCATCCCCTTTTACCGACTGGCTGGCCGATTTTGGTCAACTTGGCTCGCCTACCCAGGCCTTGGGGCTAATAATTTCTCGTTTCACCGATAATTGAACGGGAAAAGTTCTTTTCGCCGACAAAATGTTAGCTCCATGGCTTCAGTAAAGCTGGCGGCCTGGAAAAGTATTTGAAAATGCGGGCGATAGAGTACCTCATCAATATAGCTGAAAATCGTATTTAAGGTCTGATTCTGAAGAGTACTATCTAGACCATAATGGTGTAAGGCTGACAATGGTAAAAAGGCCATGGCTTTTATTGTTGGTCTATCATTGGCGTCAAGACAGAGGTCCAGACAGCGACTCCAGAGAGTTCTTTTAACCAGCTCGTTGTCTATGGCTAGGCCTAGATTGTAAATAATTAATTGCCACGGATGCAGGTGCCTGCTGTCCTGGAGGACGCGTTCACCAAAAGCTGTATTATTATCAGAAAGTTCCTGAGCCAGTTTTTCTAATAAACACTGGGCCTCAGCTCCGGCGTCACCAGCCTCTGCCTGATAACGAGCAAGGGCAAACAAGGCCCAGGGACGGATATGGCTTGAGAGTTTGGATGCTCTGTCATACGATAAATCAGGGCCTTTCCAAATAGCCACAAGCTTGGCTCGAGCTTGAGGAAGTTCGCCCGCTTCCAGATGATTAAACAATTGATAGCCAAAGGTTTGAATACGGTCATCATCGGAGGTAAAACATTCTAAGGCTTGGCTGAATCGTCTCTCTGCTTGCGTCCATTTCCCTTGAAAGGCCAAATGCTGGCCACAAGCTCCGAAAAAATCACCCAAAGCTTTGTCGGCTGGTTTTTTCCCCTCCTTAAGGCGATAGCTTTGAGAGCGCCTCTTATCTTCAAACAACCCCCAAAGGCGGGGACCAATTAGTTCGAGAGGCTCACCGAGAAAATTATATTTGTTATGCTTGAACATTAATTTTGAGATGACACCGGCGATTAGCTCTTCTGGTTCTTCATCAGCTTCAATAGAACTCTCAAAGGTAGCCGCCAGATCAAAATATTGACCGGCATCATCGATCCGACCATTATGGTTGGATTCCCCACCACACAATATGGCCAGTCGCCAAGCTAGAACTGGCGACTTTTCACCAATGCTCCGGATAAGGTCGAAGTCAAACAGAGTTAAAAAATCACGGGCCTTCTGCCGATTTTTGTTTTTAGGCCCACGTATCTCTCTAAAGATATAGTTGAGACTATTAGCCTCTATAGGATTATTGAGAACCGCTTGGTAAATTTGTTGCCGATGACAGGGGCGATCGACATACTGCCAATCTGCATCGGTCAGACTTAAAAGACGAGAAAAAAGTTTTTCGGGCTCTTTCAAAGCCCTGCGCAATTCAATAACCGCCATAGGAGAGGATCCGGAACCGCAATCGAACCACAACTCCAAGGCATCGTCAATGTTAGCAACTGGTATAATCTGAGGTAAGGCTGATAATTCTGAAGTTAAATTTGCTTCTGGAATGATGAATCCTCGGCAACCAGCTAAAGCAACTTTTTTTTCTAGACCTTCGACTTCAGCAATTCGGCCATCAGACAAAAGCCGTCCGCTAGCTAATGTGTCAGGCTGGGTCCTACCATTAGCGGCACTGCAAAGGCCTAAATACAGCGGTAATCCCAAAGATTCTCCCGTAATGCCAGTACCGCTCCAATTCCATATCAATCCCTGACCACCCCATTTTTCCTCAGCTAGCTTCAAGGCCAATCTTATGGCTTGGCAGCTGTCAGGCAGAAAGCCAATTAGGGAAGAATCTGTAAGCTTTGAGATGGTATGTCCAACTAAAACGGGAACCAAAGAGGAACTTTCACTATTGAAACAGGGAATTTCCAGTTGAAGCCAATAAGCCCGAGACCAATCTGTCAAAGGGACATCAAGGTGTTCCTCCAATAGCTTCACGGCATCTTGAGCAATCTCTCTACTCAACAAAGCACTGGCCGCCAGGCGCAAGGCCAAAGGTTTGGCATATTCGCCAGCGCTTTGGAGAAGATTGGTAAGTTCAGCTTTGGTTAAGGGGCCAATCAGAGGAAGGCAGGATTTTTGCAGCCAATGGTGAAGATAATCTGCAAGTGTACCGCAGCCCGCCTGGGCCGTCATTTCGGCCATTTCAATGGTCACCGGCCGTCTAGGCACCATAGCTTATAACCAAAAGTTGCAACTGATTAGGGTTAAACGATTCAACAGATGCAAATTCAAGCTCAAAGAAGGGCGGGGTAAACTGGATTTTCTCAGGTAGATTTGCTTCTCCTCCCTCTTGTTTAACCAAAGCGAAGAAAGCGTCCATCGAATAATTGCCTGGAGCTTTCAGTTCGCCTTTGAGGGTAACCCAACCATTTTCTTCAATGACTCCAGTGATATTGGCCACTCCAAGTTTCCAGCCATCTGGGGTTCTGAAAGAGATGCCCACGCTTTCTTTGGAAGCCGCAGCTAAAGGAAGTCTCCAGGTAGTTGATGGCGGGATTAGTTCTACAGCTAATTGTCTAGGATTATTCCAAATTGTTTCAATTTTACTTGGCGAGGAGGCTGAAGCATATTGCCACACCGCAGCCCGCTGGCGAGCAGCCTCCGCCACTTGGCGTTCCAAGCGCCAAAAGGCTTCCTCCCAATCTAAACCAGATGAAATCGGACGCCAAGGGTTGGCAGTTTTTATGCGTTCCAAAAGTCCAGGTTCAAGCTTGCCTCGGTACTCCTTAAGAGCTTTAGGAGGCAAGGTGAATCGATTCCAGGGCTCGACAAAGCCGTCGTCGTCGCTAAGATAGATATCAGTGGGACCCATTAAGTCAGAAAAAGGCGCAGTTTGCATTACTTCGAATTTTAAATTAGAGGCAGAAATGATTAGCACCATGGGCATGTTCAGGTAAAGACCATCTTCGTCTGGGCCGTCAAGCTCATTTTTTAAAAGCCAGAGCTGACCAGGTGCCGGGGCTGAGAAAGACTCAGGAAGTGACTTCGTCAGAAGCTTAAGGACCTCAGGTCCAGCGGGAGGCGCTGTACGCCAGGCGTAATGAGCTTGCCAAGTTTCTAATAACTCCCCTTGAGGCTCAATAGTAGGATTATTACTAAAAAAGTTGAGCTGCACTTTCCTTACCTCCCTTGTTTAATCTCAGAAGCAACCGCTTCGCATTGCTTGCACAAAGCTTGAGTAAAGACCTCTCGCATTTTTGGATCACAATCGGTGTCGGCCAGCATTGGTTGACGGCTACAAAAGTCTTTAACTATTTTTAAGGCCTTATTGTAATGGTAACTAACCGAGGCTGGACTGTTCAAATCAACGTATTTGGCAATTTCCTCTAAAGTTAAATTTGAAGTTACCAAGCAAAAAATTATCAGACTTTTTTGACTAAAAAGACTAAATAAACTATCAATTAATGTCTCTATTTGTGCAAAACGATTACTGATTTCAGTTTCATCTAATTCATGACTGCCAAAATAACTACATTGTTCAGATTGATTTAATTTTAATTCAACAGATCGAACATTAGCTGGCAAATATTTTGTTATAACCGATATGTTAAATTTATGATTTATAAAAACCTGAAATTCCTTTAGAGACAGATAAGCTGGAGGCGGAATTATTGTTGCATATTGAGACCATAAAGACTTGGCAGCAATTCTCACAAACTCAGTTGACTTATCTATGCCGTCTATTTTTGGAGCCTCCAGTTCGTCAAATCTTGGAGTTTCCGACAGGTACTGCCCTATAAACTTCGGTAAATCAGCCTTTTGTCCCGCAGCGAAATAGCTATAGGGGTTACTGGACATCCTTTTTCCAGGCAGATAAAATAAGTATCCCTGATCATGGAGTTTTTTTACATTGTCCCTTATAGCTCGGTATTGATGGTTTCGAAATTTATCGGACAAAATACTGTGGGCTTTAGTTTTCCAGATATAGCGAAACAAACCAGCATCATTTTTTTTCAAAGATTCAAGGAGTTTATCGTCTTCAAATGCTTGATTCAAAGCCGAATTGATGTCTTGATCGTCATACTTAGAAGAAATTCTTAAAGATCGCAGCTTTCGAACTGCAGCTTTACGCCAGCCATCTAAGTGCTCAATCCAGCCATTAAGTCTCAATAATTCAAAAATTGTAGACTCTTCACCCATAACATTTCCAGGCCTTGGTAAACGTTCTCCGGCCACTGAGTCCCTTCACACCATTTTTCTTGGTCAAGGCGAGGTCCAAAATTAACCTTTAGTTTGTTAAAAGTTTAAGCCTTATTATCGGATCAAACTGAAAAAACCACTCCGTCAACGCCGATGGGCAGCGACCAGACGATCAATATTGGAGTCTAACCTCAGACTACCAGGCTAATTGATTTTAATTATCAATAATTCGCAATTATTAATATAAGATTTTTTATTATTTAAATAGAAAATATTTATGGTTAATATATTAAAATATATTATATTTCGTTTAAATTCTTTTAAAGAGCAAAAACTCTCTTATATTTAGACCTAAGATCTTAAGTATAACTTTCAACCTGACTGCTTGAGGCCTCGGACACACAACCGTTTCCAGCCAATTCTGGCCAAAAAACTGTCTTCTCCAAGGCCCGGTGTCCGGAGGAGTCTAACCCTGTTTTCCAGTAGCCCCGCCAAACCTGCTTCTTAACCACTGTTACCGGACAGCTATTTTTTCTGGAACAACTTGATCAAATTCGGTGAGACAAATATAACCGCCTGTTACCGCCATTTTTTGATGATGTTGACTGGTTGATTAATCTCGGGCAGTCTTTGCTTTCGCCATCTTGGTCTAGTTCAAAATCGGATACCCTTATTGGCTTAAAAGTCTCGCCTAGGTCCAACTCAGGCTCCAATGGGAAGGCTGCAGCTACAAATTTATTTATTAAGTAAATGAGGCAGCCTGAATTTTTTTGATGTTTGACTCGCTTCCACGGCCGCTTTGGGAGAGCCCTCCTGACCTGATACCGAAGTCACATGTTTGATACCCGTGGCCGCCACTTAGTCATAATTATCCTGCCCACCTTATGAAGTATCGGCGAGTAGCTCTTAAGGTTTAAGGTCGTTTTCCACCAGCTGGTCAACAACCAGTATGAAAGTCTCAGAATTGGCCGGCCACTCGGCCAAGACGTCGGCGATGAGATTGAGGAACTGATTTTTGCTCTCTGGAACGCAGCTTATAACGATTGTCTCGGCGATTTGGGCCTGGCAACCTTTGCTCCTGAGAGCTAAAAATGATGGGCCAGGATCTGTTAGAAACTGGGAGAAATCACTGGACACATCCGTTGCGGCCATCAAGCTAATCTTAATACCGCCAATGATTTCATCATCCAAAATCGCCTTCAACTCTCTGTCGATTGCGTTTACGGCCTCATCGTCGTTTTTCAGGGCTATCCACTGGTGCCCAAGCCTGGTATTTCATTGCTCGTTTTGGAGCCTGCCCAACAACTCAAATTCCGGCATTTTAGAGATTTCCGGTATGGGATTCGAACCAAAATTTCGTATAAACAAAGAAAAATCAGCGGACAAAACCATCAAAACTTAAATTTTTAAATATTTTGCCTGCAATATTAAGATGTTAACCATTACAAAAACAAAAAAACGACTCCTTACCGGTCGCAAAATAAAGATTGAGGTGACCCAATAGTTGCGGTGACCGCCCCTTAAGCTCCGCTGAAGGGACTTTTTATTGTTGTGATTTTTAATGCCGCATCAAGTGGAAAGTATAATCATCATCAAGCTCAGTACGACCCCGTAGCCACGTGGAAATATGGAACCAAACTGCTTTTATGATCTGGATTGCCTGCGAGCTTTCAACCAAAAAAATGTGGGGCAACTCTCGCAATCTGCCCCCCTGTATTAGGGGTTTTCCATCCCCAGTTAACCTCTCATGGGGTGGTGGTGGCTATTTTCCTCCGCCCCGACCGATGAAAGCTTATCAGGTCTTCAGTGACAACTAGCGCAGCCAGTTTCTAAAAGAGAAAAAGTACTTCGATCGGGATACATACAGAGCCCGTGATGACTTTCGTACACTAGTATAGGTTCATGGATCATATCTTCCTTATATTGGTTTGTCAAACTTTCGATGGCCATCGCCCCTATGACAGAATTAAGAGTTTTTACCGCTGGCTCTTTAACTTCGGCTCCTAAAACATAGCCGCGAGAGATAGTTTTAGCTCTGACTTCTGGGTCGGGATGGCTTTCAGCAGACAAAAGGGCAAGATTTATGCGTCCAAGACAATTCAAGCAGAAGTGGTCGCCAAGTCTGACCACGATAACCTCTCCACTTCGGTCAACTATGACATGACGACCGTTTTCATGCCTAACGGTTATGTTAACACCGGCTGAGATCAAAGGCACACCATAGGTCAATGCTGCCTTTTGAACTTGATAGCGACTTGTGTGGTTGTCGGTGGATAGTAAAATCCAATCAGCCAAAGCCATTTTTTCCTCAGCTTCCAACGAATCAACCTGTTTGAACACCGTCTCTACATTGGCTTGAGGATTAATAGCTTGTAGGTGAGAGGCCACGACTTCTACCTTGGGTCTTTTTTTTTCTGCATCATCAAAGGTACCACCAACGAAGCGATTTAGACTTGAATGATCAAGAATATCGTTATCAATCAAAACTAAATGCTCAAAACCTTGGTGCACCAAGTTTTCAGCCATTACCGAACCAAGGCCGCCTACACCAGCTAAAACTATGCATTGGTCGGCAATTATTCGGCGCATGGTATCCACACCAAGACTCAACAAGGTTCTGGATTTTTGTTCGTCATCTAAAATGTCGCTCTCGTTTTCAGTCGTTGGTAAGGCTTCTAAGGCCGTCTGGGTTTTGATGGCGGCAACTTTATACTCTGGACGCAAATTATTCATATACCACATGCGGGCTTGGCCAGTTTTTTGGGAAAGAACGATACTACCGTAGCTAAAAGGAAGTTCCTCGCTGTCTAAGAACTGGAAATAATTAATTTCATCGACATCATCTTGCTGAGAAAACCACGCCCTGTCAGTGAACGGGTGCGTATGCACATCTATGATTGTATCTACATTAGGACGAGTTTGGGCCTCGGCCATGACCCTGTATATGAAGCTCTTTTTCATGCGTAGCTGAGTACGGGATTGATTAATGTATTCACTTGGTTGAGGATAATAGACATCTCCAACTACAATTATACAGTGTTCACCGATTTCTCGCTTTTTGCCGATCAGGACGGCGAAGGCTTCTCGGCTAGAATCTTTTAACAGTTCCCGGCGAAGTTCTAACAGTTTACCTTGAGGGAAACGGATGATACATTCAGGCTTTTTCATTACCTATCCCCTTGGCCAATTCGGATGAGTGATAATTTCGACTACTGGCCGGTGCATAATAGTACCCGGCCAGTGACTATGACTTCGCTTCAGGCTTATTCGGTAGGGCCTGACGTTAATACCTCATTGATCAAAGTCAGATAAGTCCAGAGGTTATCGCCAAATTTCCAACCATTACGTCCATCATCTGGGGCCGGACGCCAGACACCAGAGATGTAACAGCAATACCAGTTCCAACCCTCCTTAATTGGCGCGCCACTGGCCTCATGGTAGGTTTGGTTAAAGAAGTGCCCGTACGGGGAGCTAAGTTTGCTGGGAAGGTAAAATCCGATCGGTGGTATCCTGGGGTAATCATCAGGAAAAATCACCATAAGGGCCGAAGTACTAACGCCCCAAGCTTCCGGCATTTTAAAGTGCGGAAAGATCACCCAGTTAGAATTGTCTTCGTCGAAATCCAAACCGCCATGGGCGAAATTAGCAGCCAGGTCGTAAATTTGGCGCCGGATCAGGTCTTTGGATGCTTGGTCACGTTTTTCGTCGAATAACCCTCCTTTGGTACGATCTGGAATGGAATTGACCTTTATCGGTTTTCCATTGCGACCGACTAATTCATGTGGATGATAAAAATGATGGTGTTCAACGGTTTGTACCTTTATTCCATCGACCATTACCGTGCGTCGTCCCCGCTTGGCACCGGCTGCCTGGTTAAGTTGATGCCCGTGTAGGCCATTGCCTATGGGTATACGCCGACCATTAATAACGATAGTTTGCCCTTGGTTGTTGTTGTGCAAGTTGCCCATGTCATTCGTCTCCTGTTGTTGTTGTTGGTGGTGGTGGTGTTGGTGTTGGTGGTAGAATTTTGATAAATAATATTCAATAACTGCCCTAAGAACTAACAGGCCAGCCCCTATTAGAGGAATTTTTATTCAAGCTCCTTTCAACTGACAAGGCTGACAATAGATGATGTTGCGAGTGGCAATGGTTTGGTTCCATATCCCTGGTACCTTTCTGGTCGCCGCTTATATTATTCGCCACCGGCTGGTTGGTTTAGTTCAGTTTTCCGGCATTGCTCCCAGGGCATGCTTCTGGCGTAGATGGTGATTTGTCCTTTATTACTGTTGTAGCTCCAATGGCCATCTCCTTGGCTTCCTGTCTTTTGTTGCAAAAACTAATCACTGAATATTGCGTAAAGAGCCGCTAAGAGACCAGCACCAATCAATAGTATGGAGGCCGCCGATTTTTTAGATTCAGTCTCATTTTCTGGCGGCTGCGGGTTAGGAACAAACTGAGAAGAACTGTTTTCAATAAACCAATCTTCCTTATGACAGTATTTTTCGTAGTTATTGGCGTGAGGAATTTTCATCAAATTTCCCAGCTCATTGGGCTGACTTTCAAGCTGCAGGGAAGTGGATGTAGACAAAGGGCTCTGGATTTCAAACGTACAATCTTCCCGATAACAGTTACTCTCGTAGTGGTTGGCGTGAGGAATTTTCATACAAGCTCCTTAGGATATTAATTAGTTAAAATTGGCCGGTTATAGGTTTAGGCCAAGCCTCTGATGTTGTCGTCCGGCTATCCCTCATCCTCATTAAAGCCGGTTGGATCATCATAATTGGCCTCAAAGCCTTCCAGCTCCGTTTGGTGAGTTAGCCATTCTTGGGCATAGATATCAAGGTTAACGAAACCAGATGCTTGACGACATAAGGCTCTGGCAGTTGAACCTGAAAAAGATGCTATCTCAACTCGAATACCAAGGCGGCGAAGACGCGAAACTAGAGGCAGAAAATCTTCATCACCAGAACAGATCACTACCGTGTCAGGACGTATATCTCGGCAAAGGTCTATAATGTCCAAGGCCATTTCAACATCCACGTTGCACTTATAACTGTCGCCGGCGATTTTGCCCATTTTTTCCTGAACGTGCCATCCGCTTTCCCAGTAGTGCTCAATGACACCGCTTCGCTCCATGGGCCGACGGGGATCAATGGGCAGGTAACAAAACGCATCAACCAAATAACGGGATTCCGATAGATAGTTCAGCAAGTCCCGATGGTCAAGTGGTTTTCGTGGACCATGCCAATGAGTACTAAAAGTACGGTAGGCTGCTTCAATGTTGGCAGCGTCTTGAAAGATGAGCATTTTTTCCACTTTTTTTGACTCCTTTTTTTGTTTAGAATTAAAGTTGGTTTCGTCTTTTCTCGCCATGAAGTAAGTATTCAGGTGAAATTATAAATTTTAAACTCCACCATCAAATTTGACTAAGATGGTTTGGCCTGTCTCCTTAGGGTTTGTCCTTACGGTTTGTTGTTGACTGTTTCTTGTCCTCACTAAGGTATACGGACGAAGTTTTAGTTTTTTAAAAATCAACCCTCTTTTTTTCGATGCTGATTCTGGCCTATCTCCCTTAGGATTGGGTTTTGATGTTTTCGTCCTCACTAAGTTACCCATGTAAAACTGAGGGCCCATTCATTCGACACCCATTCTTTCGGCCAGCATTACCTGGTATCTATCGGACAGCCGTCTTTTCGGTAACCGGACCACCGATGTCTATTTCAGTACTATGGACCAAGCCGCCACCCTTTTCGGCCCAGGCCTTCCGAATTATCCGCTCTGCTGGTTTTACCTCAGTCTACTTTCATCGTCTGAGGGAACCTCAAGGGCTTACTGAACTGCCATATTCACCAATTGACGTACAAGTCGTTGCCATTACCCCGCCGGAAACGATGTGATACGCTGGATACTTCAAGCCGTTTTCAGTTACCGGTGGTTGACCTGGCCTGATATTACGCAAAGCCCTCAGCCTTACCCTTTTTCCAGGCGGGTCGGCATCCGCAATAAACATTTCGAGACCTGCTCAATATTGACACATATTACCCGCCTCTACGCTCACCGCCTCTCTTGCAAGAGACTTTAGACCATAGGCTCAAGCCATTTCGTTACCTCCATGACCTCCAAGGTTGCTGCTGACCAGAGAATCTGTTTTGTTTTCCAAAGTTATCAGGTGAGTATCTCAACCAACAATGTAGGGGTTAAGTATTCCAAAAATTTCGTTGAAAAGTGGACCCCTTATTATCCCCAATTAGCCCCCAAGCCGGTGATTGGCGTAAATGGCCAGAGCTATCCTTGGCTCAGCGGTTTACGCCGACAGTTATGGGCTGGCTATTGACGGTTAAGAGGGAAAAATGTTAGAATTTGGTATAATAACTTGGTTTTAGCCTATCGGGGATGCCCGACTTGACCAACAAATCTGACTTCAAACATCCTGCTATCTGACTTAGAAATTGAAATTTTAATATTTTTACAAAAATTATTTTACATCTCTTAATTTTCCAACATCTCTCTTTAGTTCTAAATTTATCCTACAGGAGCCAAAAACCTTTATGAAAGCCAAACAGGAATTCAAAGTCCAGCCTCGGATCCCGGAGCGTCTGGCCCATCTCAAACGTATGGCCTACAACGTCATGTTCAGCTGGCACAGCGAGATCAGGGACATTTTCCAACGCATCGATCCCAAACTCTGGGCCGACACCGGCAATAACCCGGTTCTTCTGCTTGGCCTGGTGGATCAGCAGCGTCTCGACGAGCTGGAAAATGACACCGGCTTTACCTCTCAGCTTGAGGAGATCGCTCACCGTTTTGACCTTTACGTCAAAACCCCACCCAAGGAAGTCGATAAAACCTGCGTGGCTTATTTCTCGGCTGAGTTCGGCCTGACCAGCTGCCTGCCCATCTACTCGGGCGGCTTGGGGATCTTGGCCGGCGACCATCTCAAATCGGCCTCGGACGTCAATATCCCGCTTATTGCCGTTGGCCTTTTGTACCAGGAGGGCTATTTTCAGCAGTACCTCAACAACGACGGCTGGCAGATGGAAAGGTATCCGACCAACTCCTTTGATACCCTTCCCCTCACCCAGATCGTCGATGCCAGCGGCCAGCCAGTTAAGGTCTCGGTCAGGTTTAAAGACCGCCAGGCCGCCATCGCTGTCTGGAAGGCCCAAGTCGGCCGTGTACCGCTGTACCTTTTGGATACTGATCTTGACGAAAACCCCCCCGACATTCGGGCGACCACGGACCAGCTTTACGGCGGCGACCGCGAAATGCGCATTCGCCAGGAAATCGTCCTGGGCGTAGGCGGAGTCAGAGCCCTGAAAGCCATGGGCATTACTCCTACGGTCATCCACATGAACGAAGGTCACAGCGCCTTTTCAGCTTTAGAGCGCATCAACATCCTCAGAAAAGATCATGGCCTAAGTTTTGATGCGGCCAGAGAAGTGGTCCGTTCTTCCACCGTCTTTACTACCCACACTCCGGTTCCGGCTGGCAACGACACCTTCTCGCCCGATCTGGCCCGCAGCTATTTTGAGGAATACGCCAAAGAGCTGGGCATCAGCTGGCCGGTCCTTCTGGGTTACTGCCGGGTCAACCCCCGCGACGAAAGCGAGCCTTTTGGGGTCACTCCGCTATCACTGAGGTTCAGTGCCCATGCCAACGGAGTCAGTAAACTCCACGGTCTGGTCAGCCGCAGCATGTGGCAGAACATCTGGCCCCGGACTCCGGTCCAGGATACGCCCATTGATTCGGTCACCAACGGCGTCCACGTTTCGACCTGGGCATCGAGGGAAATCGCCCGCCTATTTACCCGTTATCTCGGCCAGAACTGGAAGGAAGACCCCGATCCCGAGCGCATTTGGGAGTCAGTCAGCCAAATCCCCCTCTCTGAACTCTGGCGGGCCCATTGTCACTGCCGGGAGAGACTGATCGCCTTTGCCCGGCGCAGCCAGTTCCGGCAGCTTAAAAAGCAGGGGGCCACGGCTGACGTTTTACAAAAGGCCATGGAACTATTTAGCCCCGATACCCTGACCATCGGATTTGCCAGACGTTTTGCGACTTATAAGAGGGCCACCCTTCTTTTCTCTGATCCCGATCGCCTTGATAAAATCCTTAACAATCCCCAGCGGCCTATCCAGATCATTATCGCCGGAAAAGCCCACCCCCAGGACAACGAAGGCAAGGCCTTTATCAAAAGCATTATCCACTATTCCCGCGAAGAACGCTTTCAAAACCGGATTATGTTTTTGGAAAACTACAACATCCACTTGGCCTCTCTTTTGACCGCTGGCTGCGATGTTTGGCTCAACAACCCCCGCCGGCCGCTGGAAGCCTGTGGCACCAGCGGGATGAAAGCGCTGGCCAACGGCGTGTTGAACCTGTCGGTTCTCGACGGCTGGTGGGATGAGGGGTATGCGCCCCAATATGGCTGGGCCATCGGCAGCGGCGAAGTCGACTCCAACCAGGAATTGCAGGATCTGACCGAAAGCCAGGCCCTCTACAACCTCCTGGAGCACCAGGTGGCCCCTAACTTCTATACCCGAACCTCAGACGGCATCCCCGTAGTCTGGTGCGACATGATGCGCAACAGTATTAAGGATCTGGTGCCCCGCTTCAGTTCCCACCGGATGGTCACCGATTATTATGAGCGGTTCTATCGGCAGTCCTCCGAACGCTACAATAGCCTCAGCCGGCAAAACTTTAAACTGGCGACCGAGCAGGCCGCCTGGTGTAACAAGTTGATGACCAGCTGGAACGACGTCCAAATTCTTGAGCTTAAAGGCGACGGAGCCGGCCTTAAAACTGTCGGCGATGAGGTCACCGTCACAGCCAACGTTCGCCTCGGCCAGCTTCGGCCCGACGACGTGTCGGTGGAAGCCTACTATGGCAACATGGACCACCAAGGCGAATTTCTTGACCGGTTGACTCTTCCCATGACCAAAGTCTCGGAGAGCCAACCAAGCACCTTCGTCTTTCAGGGGCAGATCAGCTGCAAACGACCCGGTCGTTTCGGCTACACCGTCCGGGTTACCCCCAGCCGGGAGAAATTGGGCAACCCCTTCGTCTTGGGCTTGGTGGCCTGGGCTTAAAGGACTATTGGTCCAGCCGTCCTGGTCAGACAGGCGGGGCTGGATTTAGGTAAAAAAAACCGCACGGTCAGGGCCAAAACTGATCGTGCGGTTTTTTTAATTTCAGCCGGAACCGATGATTAATCTCAGGGATTGCCCCGGTGCCCGGCCTTTCAAACGCTTAGGTTTATTTCGATAGACCGCAGTTTGGTCCCAGCTTGGCACTCAAAAAGCAGCCTTTATTTAAGATAAAATTATGCCTAAGCTGGGCATAGAATTTATTTAGTAATTTCAACCCAAAGACCAGCTGGCCGCCGTCCAAGTTCGCCGGAAGCGATGAGGCTTCTTTTGGCTTCTGGAAAGCCTGAGGGTCACGGGGAAGCCTATGGCCCTAGAGCCAGCTGCTCCGATAATCACTCCGATAATCAGATGAGCACCAGCTGCAAAGTCGGCTTGTCCACAACATTGACCCAAAATCTAGGCCGAGATGTCCTTTTTTTGAGCAATTTAGTCTAATTTGGAGCAAATTGAACACGAGCCCCCTCAGAGGCCGGATAAAAAAAACCCCAATTGGAACCCCCCGGGGTTTCACGACACGCTGGGTCTGCGGACCGCTGCTTCCTTTCGGACCTGACGGGGTTAGCAGTCAAACGTCACGCAAAGCCGAGGGGCTCCAATTGAGGTTTTGATATAATAGTAACCGGGCTACCTAAATCAAGTTTCCTTAGTCAAGCTTTCGTAATCGGATTTCCGAAACTTACTCTGAGCTGTTTTTTATAAATCTTAAAAAATTAACAGTTTTTTTTCAGCTTTTGATTTGTTTTTTTAACCCAAAAAAGGGGGTTCCAACCCAACCGGACTGACTTTAACCGCCATTTCAGGCGCCGAAAACCTATAGACTTTAGCCCAATCCGGCTAAATTGTCAAGACTTGTAATTTAGTTGATTTACTAGTAAAATTCTTTTAATTAGGGCCTTTTAATTTTCCGGCCCTGATTTTTCATTCCCAGCGACTCCGACTGTTAACCACCGGTGCCCGCATGAAAATCAATCACCCCACCAAAACCGTCCTAGCCGTCCTGTTGACCCTTTCGGTCGCCTTGGTCACCGATACAATACCCCTTTTAGCCCAGCCGCAGCAGTTGGTCAAGCTTGAGCGGCAAGGCTATCCCATGGCCTTTCAGAATGGACGGCGGTTAATTACGGTTAAAAAGCGGCCCGAAAGAGTACTGGTATCCGGACTGGGGCCGGCCGAACTCATGATTGAGCTCGGCTTAGCCAACCTTCTGGTCGGCCGCTATCAAAAATACCAAGAACTTTTGCCTCACCCCAAATACTCCGAAGCCTTGGCCGCCATTCCGATTCTCGATTCCGAACTGCTCAAATTTATAGCCGATGCCTCCCAGGGCCCGGACTTTGTTTATGGGCTCCTGGCACCTAATGCCCCTGAGCTTGACCTCAAATATCTGGTTTGCTACCAGTCTTTGGCCGCCGATAAAGACGATTACTTCCAAGAAATCCGAAATTTGGCTGAAATCTTTCTGATCCAGCCCGAAGCCGAGTCCTTCCTCCAAATTCAAGAGCAAAAACTCCGGGCCTTGGCCCGTACCCTTTCCGACCGGATGCCGATCAGAGTTTTGGTAGTCAGAGAAATCAATAACGGCTCTTTGACCACCTTAGGCGGCCAGGAATTTGGCTCAGCTACTCTCAAGCTCGGCGGGGCCTTAAATGTGTTTGCCGATCTCGCCTGGCCAGCCAAGACCACCACCATCGAAGCGGCTGCCCGCCAGCCTGAATTTATCCTCATCTTAAACGACGGGCAGGAGTCGCCTTACAATAAGCTCAGTCGCCTCAGAAACGATCCCAACCTCTCCGGTCTTGAGGCCCTCAAAGAAAAGCGATTTTTGTTTTTGGATGAAACCTACCTCCGCCCTGGCCCAAGGCTAGCTGAAGCCGCCGAACTTTTGGCCCAAGCCTTTTATCCTGGGGCTCTTGGGCCGCCCTCACCAGGCCAAGCGCTCAGCCCTCTGTCGACCCGTCCCTTTTTACCAAATTAACAAGGCCGCCCAGAGCGGCTTTTCCTTGCATTTCTATCCTCACTTGGGTCTTTTACTCGCCAGCCCCAGGACCTGCGGCCTTCAATAAAAGCCGCCGGCCGAGCTGGCGGCCCAGTTTTTTTCTGACCACCCCAGCTGACCTAGTTTTTTTTATTGTCCCCCTTTTTTTCCCATTCTTTAAAGAGTCCCAAACTTAACCTTTCCAGGCTTTGGCTATCTTTTTCGAAAAAAAATAGCTATATTTCTAAGCAACCTCGAAAAATGTTTGACTAACCTCACCGGCTACCGATAAAACCAACCCCAATACCTAGCGTCATTAAAGTTGAATCGACCTTATTTAGGGGAGCTTCGAATTTTTTTTAAATTTTTTCGAAAAAAATTAAAGTGATTTCCAAGAATCCCGATAAGAAACGTGAAAGAGCTTCGACCCGACTGGGACGAAGGACCCCGGAAAGGTTTATCTGGCTCTTTACCTCTGACCGGTTACGGTTGGAAGAAAATTCAGAAGGAAATGGGAAGACGCCGCCCGCCGGAGGGACAGGCGTTCAAGAAAAGGAAGGAGATCCGTCATGAGTCTCGTTATCAACCACAACATGATGGCCATGAATACGGCCCGCAACCTCAACAACACCTATGGACGGTTATCAAACAGCGTCGCGAGACTGTCCTCAGGTTTGCGTATCAACTCCGCCGCTGACGACGCTGCCGGACTGGCAATCCGGGAACTCATGCGAGCCGACATCACCACGATGCAGCAGGGAGTTCGCAACGCCGCCGACGCCATCAGCATGATCCAGACCGCCGACGGTGGTATGGCCGTCATCGACGAAAAACTCACCCGCATGAAGGAGCTGGCCGAACAGGCCGCCACCGGTACCTACACCACCTTGCAGCGGGAAATCATCAACTCCGAATATCAGGCCATGGCCGCTGAAATCGATCGTATTGCCACGGCCAACAACTTCAACGGTGTCAAGCTCCTCGACGGCTCGATCACCAACCTCCACGGCGGATTGGGTATGAAAATCCACTTTGGCGTGGGCAATAAAGAGTCCGAGGACTACTACTTCATCAACACCGGTGACGTTAGGGCCACCAGCTCCACCGGTCTTCGAATCGGCGGCGACGCCAAAAACGACATCTGGGGTCAAGGGGCGGCCGGTTCTACTGGCCTGGCCGGACCTGGCTGCTGCACCGCCGGCTACGACTCTCTCGACGGCGTGGCCGGTTTTACCAGCGGCGACACTTTTGCCTACGGCTATAACTGGGACTGGATGGAAGATGACGACGCCGACCTTTTGAGCGGCAAGTACCTCGCCGGTCGTTATGCCGTTGGTTCGTCCTGGAGCCTTCAGAATCTGATCGACAGCGTTAACCGCGGCACTCAGAGCCGGGTTGGCATCCAAATCAACAGTTCCGCTCTGGCCTCAGCCGTCATCAACGGCGGCACAGCGGCCGTCTGCGTCGGCGACGAAGCTTATATTTTCGGCTCATCGGCCGTAGCTGGTGGGAAATATTACGTCCCCGCCTCCCCCGGCGGCGATGGTTTTAAGGCCACCGGCACCTATACCGGGGCCCTTTTTAACTCCACTACCAATATCAAACTAACCGCTGCCCAGGCGACGGCCTTAACTGACGCCGGATTTGATCTGACCGCTCTTGGATTTACGTCCGCCAGCGTTACTGCCACTGGCTCGGCCGTCAGCACCACTTCAGCTGCGGCCAAGGCTGATTTGTTGACCAAAATCCAAAACCAGTGGAACGCCCTTGGCCTGAGTTCTATGAGTGGCTTGGCTTTGGCTGCAGGCGCCACCAGCAATATCAACACTGGACAATCGATTGTCAACGCCAACGGTCAAGGCGTAATCGATCCCGTCACCAGCGCCATCATGAACGGCAAGACCTTGACCATAAACACCGGCGTTTACACTGATGCCAACGGCAATTGGACTGACAACAAAGATATTGCCAAAGCTTTGAACATGGAAGAGGTCATCTACCGACTCGAAAACCCTAATATTTCTGAATTTGTGGTCACTGGTACTTACACCAGCCCCTATGCGGTGATAAATGCAGGCTCCGTCAACAGTGCCCTGGTCTACAGCGGCGCCACTGCGGCCCTTTTGGCTGCCGCTGGCCTCTCTACCGTCAGCTCAGTTAATGTGACCGCCAACTGCACTTCCAACATTAGCTCGGCTGCGGGTAAAGCCTTTATCCTGACCAGCGCCCAAAGTCAACTTAATGACGCTTTTGGTGGCCCCAAGGCCGAGGTTATCGCCACCCGAGACCCTACAGCTACCGGAGTAACCACCGTTGACTTGGCGACAGTTTTAGCTAGCGCCATTTCGGGCACCAATGTCACTAGCTTAAAATCGTCCGGCACGATTATTGCTTCTGGATCACTCACGGTCAACACCGGGATCTTCATCGACGCAAACGGTAACTACACCTACGATACCCAGATCGCCTCAGCTTTTAATTTTTCAGAACTAGTCTACACTTTTACCGCAGGCGCCACCCCCACTGACCCAATGACGGTCACGGCTGCATATGGAGGGACTACACTAACCAATACAGGCTACACCACCGCCCTTGTTAGCAACATTACCTTGGGTGATTTGGCCGCCGGGCTTGGTACGGCTATAAAAACGGCGATAGATGCTCTAAGCAACAGTCCTGACTCTGTTCAATTGACCAAAGGCAGCCAGGTTAACCCGGCTTATCTACTTCAGGACGCTAGCCAGCTTAACCCAACGGTGGTCGAAACAACTGCGTCCCCGACCGCACCTCTCGTGGTGACCGCCTCCTATAACGGCGACCCATTTGCGTCTTTGCCCGGGACCGACCCTGGTTTTTCGACTGCTCCACCCTCCAGCACTACCGTTCCTTATCTATCCACATTGCTTAATAGTTCGCTTACTTTTCAGGTTGGCCAGCTCATGACTGCAGCCGCCAGCCTCAGCCCTGGTTATATCTATAAAACTACCGGAAGCCCCACGCCTGCCCCGAGCTCTTTACTCGATCTTGATGCACCCGGCGCAGCGGTCACCGCCGCAGTCCTACCGCCGACTGAGGAACAAACGATTGAAAAGAAAGGTGCAGTTGACAGTACCAAATACGCAACCGTAGTAGCCGATGCCGACACTGCGCCTGAAACTAATGGACATTCCAACTTTGGCGCCTGGGCTCTGGCCTCGGCCATCAACAATAACGCTCGCAGCCAGTTCTGGGCCATGTACCAAGAGGTCCCGATCAGCGGCGGAGGCTCAGCCGAGATGGTTTACGTCTTTGTCAAAGAAGGTGGAGATTTCAACAGCTTACTGGCTTGCGACGTCTCAGACGGAGCAACCACCTCCATTGCCGCCAAAGACGCCATCAGTTTTGAAAATCTCGAAACTGGCCGGCACAACGAATCCGGTACTTCCTTCTCCTTAGGCGGCCAAAACTGGGGCACCTTCAAGCCCATCCAAACCAAAGCCGGCTACGGCAACGAAGTTTGGAACTTGACCCTCCACGGTCGGGACGTTGGCAACCAAAGGGATTTGTGGATTGCCGCCCTCTCTGACGGCGAAAATGAGCTGGTCACCCCAGGCCTTTCGGGCGGGATCATCAACGGACTTGACCGCCACAGTTTTGTCCAAATCCAAAACGCCGCCGACGGCGATTGGGCCGGAGCCGAAGTCAGGACCCAGTCCTCGGCCCAGGAGGCCTTGGAAGCCCTTAACGGCGCTATGGAAAGAAAAGATAAAGTCCGGGCCGACATCGGCGCCCTCCAGAACCGGTTGGAAAACACCATTACCAACCTTGAGATCCAAATTGAGTCCCTGCAGGCCTCGGAAAGCCGGATCTCAGACGTGGACGTGGCCACCGAAATGACAGAGTTTGTACGCAACCAGGTTCTGGCTCAGGCCGCTGTCTCAATGTTGAGCCAGGCTAACTCGCTGCCTCAAATGGCCCTTTCACTCCTAAACGGTTAATAACGACGGAAGATTCGTGACGGAGGGGTGGGGCGGAAAATTCCGGACCGCACCACCCTCCCTCCTCCCGGGCCGGACCAAGACCCAATTCCGGGATGGAGCCCAAAAAAAAGTCTTCGCCACACTCATGACGGAGACGGCGCAGTTCTCCTTCGGGACTGCGTCGTCTCCAATCCGTCGTTTCCGCATCAGTTTATCCCCCAACCAATTTGGCCCCCCTCACCATGCCCACATTTTCCTTGATTTTTTTCCCCTCTGCCTCTATAATCTAACTTTCCATTTGGTATCTTGATTTTTTTGCGTCCGGTCGATACCAAAAAAACTCAGGTTGGCTACACCCGGAGCCACCAGGACGCTTTAGACGAAAAACGATTGTCCGCTTTCCATGTAGGATGCGAAAGAACCGTAAAATCGGTTTTCGTCAATATAGTAGATACAGGTGCCTTTAATTTTGGCTTAATCGGGAACTCTGTTAAAATCAGGGACGAACCCATCGCTGTGAATCCGTACCCCTAAAGGGGCGATCCTGCTTTTTTGACCACTGACCTAGCCAGGTTGGGAAGGTGGCAGGATTGGGACAGTCAGAAAACCGGCCTGTTATCTTGGTGAAACCTTGCTTGGGGTATAAGCGGGGCGATTAGGTTTTGTCCGAAAGTTGTCCCGGACTCTTTTTATAAAGAGCTCGGGTTTTTTTTATCCCTAAGCCTGGAAACAGTATGATTTTTATAAACACCATAAATCAGAGGTAAAAAATGGGCAGTTTTTCACTGACTAACATGTTTTTAGGCGCCGACAGTATCGTCCAAGGGGTTATGCTTTTATTGGTCCTGGCTTCTGTAGCCTCTTGGGTCGTGGTGATAGAAAAAACCATTTTGCTCAACAAAGTCAGCCGCAACATCTGGTTGTTTAAAAAAATTGCTCAAAAGCTGACTAACAAAGTTAATCCTGAAGATTTTCCAGGATTTACCTCCATGATGGTCGAAACCGGGCTCAAAGAGAGCGACGATCTGGCCGGGGGCGAAACCAGAAGCGACTATCGCGAACGGGTCGAACGTTCTATGCGGGTCTTTCTCTCCGGCCGTCTGGACCGACTCCAGTCAAGGGTGACCTTACTGGCAACGGTCGGATCCACCAGCCCCTTTATCGGGTTGTTTGGGACCGTCTGGGGCATCATGCACAGCTTTATCGGTATCGCTCAATCTGGAGAGACTACTCTGGCCGTCGTCGCCCCGGGCATTGCCGAGGCCTTGGCCGCCACGGCCATGGGGCTGATCGCTGCTATCCCGGCGGTGGTGGCCTTTAACAAAATTAATTCAACGATCAAAAAAATTATCAAAGAATCCCTGGCCGGTATCGGTTTGGTGGGCAACTCCCTGGCCCGCATCCACTTTTCCGCCCCCCCGACCAACACTTCCGCCAGTCCCCGGCTTGAGGTTGAACATGGAACAGAGTACTGAACTAATTCACGGCGGAGATGATGTCCAGTCCATCTCCGACATCAACGTCACCCCCTTCATTGATGTGATGCTGGTACTTTTGATTATTTTTATGGTCACCGCCCCACTGATGATGGGCGGGATCCCCGTCAACCTTCCCCGGACCTCCGGAACTCCCATGCCCAGACCCGACAGTCCTTTGATCGTAAGCTTAGACTCAGAAAACCGGGTCTTTATCGACAAAGAACTTATCACCCCCCCGGACATGGCCGAGCGTTTCCGGGCCTTGGCTTTGGAATCGGAATCCGGCGAAGTTTACCTCAGGGGCGACGGAGAGGTCAAATACGCCATCGTCATGGATCTAATGAGTCAGTTGGGTCAGGCCGGCTTCAGGGTGACTTTGGTTACCAACGTCCAACAAGGTTCGACCGCCCCCGACCAAGACCATATAGCCGGAAGCGGAGTCAACGGTTCTGAGGCCGCCGCTGCCCCGGCCTCTTTATCTGATACGGGCGCCAGCCCCACTCCCAGCTTTTCAGACTCTTCCGCAAGCGCCCCGGTGGCCCAATAGAAAACCCTCAATTTTTCAGGAGATACAGTCCCACTGGTCAACTACCCCTTAGCTAAAGCTAAGGGTCTTGTCAAAACATAAGTTGACCAGGTCAAGCGATAGCCAGGATGAATCGGGCTGGAAGGTGAGGCTGGTCTTCCACATTGCCGAGGTACGCGTTCACCGGGTTTATATAAATGATAAAATAGAAGGGACAAGTTTAAATAAACATACCTTGAAAGCCGCTGCCGGTGAAGCCTGAGCAAAAGTCATTCAACAGTCCAAACGT
>JAISWF010000207.1 GCA_031271165.1 Deltaproteobacteria bacterium | reverse complement strand
AGTCGAGAATCGTCACAGTGAAAGCTGGGTGCGGGAAATCCGCATGCCCGGTTTGACGGGGGGTGACTGGAAAAGGAGCCAATCAATGGAGACCTCGCCAGTTGCCTACCCTACTAACTAAAAATTATAGCTGAAATTATGTTGCTTTTAGCTTTTAAAATATATTTTAACTTCAAAATGTGCATTGCCTTGTACTTTATTTGGTGTCTTCAATCTTTGATTTAGAATTAAATAAAATTAGAATACGTTAATAATCTAATTTATCGACATAATTTTATATAGATATTTTTTTAAATATTCATCAAAAATATGAAGAGAAAATATGAGTTGCTTTTTTCATCTTGAAAAACAGAAATATAATATAAATGTTCAAATATTTTGTTGTATGAAATTTATAAAACATAATGAATTTTATTGATGCAGTTAATACTCAAAGTTAAATTTTTATATTTAACAGAAATTATGAATTGCTTAACGGTAATAAATTTTATATTTATCTAATCTCAGGCCCTTATTCTAGAGCCAATTTTAAATTAACATTAGAAAAATTTTATAGGTACGATTTACGGCAATCACCGGCTCGGGGCTATTTGGGATAAACAGGTATCCACTTGGCAACGAACTGTTGGAGTTTTTTTAAGGCCCAAGGGAGGGTTCAAAAACCGGCTTCTAAGAGGTTAATTGAACTTCTTGGTTTCTCAGGTTTTTTGAGCCTGAGTTTTTATATGCTTGGGAGCTTGATGCTTGCGGCAATCAATAGTTGTTAAGCCTGGTAATAGTTCTTTATTACATAGTTTTATTCTCCTAAATTTTCAGTTAGGCTAGTAAGTGCTCCTTGGGTTGATATTTTAAAATGTTCTACTCGTGGCCAACTAAAATACCCTACCTGATAGTTGAGATTAAAAGTTATGATCAAGATTAGAGTTGCTGATTCCCTGGTGGCGGGGCGGCCATATCTAATAAAAAGCTATTAATTGATATGATTTGAGGGCTTTCAAAATTAAAAGCTCTTGCTTTAGCAGCTTCGCCAATTTTTAGTGATACAAATTCATCTGTTAATGAAAAACATAAATGTAGCTTATTTTTATGTGGTCTTTTAAAATTGTTGCCTTTTATTATTGACTCAGCTTCGCTAATTTGCTTAAAATATTTATTATATAAAATTTCTAAACATAAATCTTCTAAAGTTCCGTTTCTAGGACTTGAACTGCAATCAGGAAATAAAATAAAACCAGTATTTAGATCCCCATCTTTATTGGGAGTAAATGGTTTATTTGGAGGTGGTAAATCGAATTTAGTAAAAGATTGTTTGATAGAGCTAGCAGCAGATTCATGATTGTTTTCGGCGTCTCGAATAACAGAAAGAGATGTAATATTAGGAAATTTTTCGCTGAGTAATATAATGTTTAGAAGTTTGTTTAGGTTGCTGTTACCATCAAAATCAAAGACTTGAAACGTATTAAATGTAGCGATTACGCTGTCTTTGTTGTTTTTATTGTTTATATTATAAGTTAGTAAATGAACTAAAAAATAATAGGCATCTTTCCCCTCGGCAAGAATTAAATGTCGTGTATCATCTCTAATTTCTTTTTTATTACTTTCCATTTATCTGATCTCGAAGTTTGATTCAATAGCAAATTTTAAATTTTCTTCAGAAAACAATATTGGAACAATATTGTTTTCTCTAAATGATAGTCTTAAAAAGGTAAAAATATCATAATAATTATTTTTAGTGCATATTTTAACAGCGCCATGGATGCATTCATGGCTATGAGTGGTAGCTATTATCTGCAATTTATGTCTAGATGTTAACTCAAAAATAACTTTCCATAATTGTTCAAAAAAAGAATAGTAAAAACCGTTTTCTAGCTCATCAATGATAATTATGCTATTGGGGTTAGCTATTGCGTATAAGATTATAATAAATAATTTGTTTATTCCGCTACCCATGCTATTAATTGGAAATTGAATATTGTCAGTGGTTGAAACATAAATTGTGGGAATGTTATTTGTCATAACTAAAAAAATATTATTAATTTTATTATTTAAGTGATTAAGAATGCTTATTATTTCATCTTTTTTCCCTGCCAACTCGACCGCGCTAAACTGCTCAGCTATAGCATTTGGATATATTAAAAACTTATCACTAATTAAAAAAATATTTTGTACATTTGTTATGGTGCTTCCTTCAGTTTTAAGAGATATATTATTGTTATTAACAAAATAAGAACCAATAAATTTGTTTTCCTCAGTAGTTATGTTTGATACGTCTAAAACATAGTCGTTTTCAAATTTAAACACTACATTATTTTCGGTATTGTCTTTGAATTTTGCGGTAAAATCTTCATTCTTTTTGATTGTTAAAGAGTGGACGGAATTATCAAATTTGGTTTCTATTTTTATCTGATCGTTTAAATTAAAATTTCTAAATAATTGTTCCCACAACAATTTTTTTGTGTAACTAGCATTATATATCCCTCTAAAATTATTTAATTCAATAAAAACAGTTGGCAAAAAGTAACGACAACTTAGATATATAGACTCTAAGAAAGAAGATTTGCCAATATTATTTTTTCCTGAAATTAAAACTATTGGAGTAACTGTTTCTAATGATAAATTGTTAAAACGCCTAAAATTATTTATAGTGATTGCATTTATCATGTATAATTCCTATAAATTAACTAAAAAAGATTTCGCTGCATCAAATGTTTTGAATATGTCGAATAATTCCAAGAGGGTCTCAGGCCTTAGTTAATGGGGGTGGGCGGCAGGCCCGGTCGCCGGTGGACGGCTCGGTAGTCAAAGTGGAGCCGAAAGTTAAGTTGTTCGTATTGGGCAAGTTCTGGGGGAAATTCGGGGTAAGGTGCCGCCCCTCGTAAGGCTTCCATAGCCGCAAAGTCCAAAGCCGAGCTACCTGAACTCTCTTCAACCACGATAACTACCACCTGACCTTGGCGGTCAAGAGTCATGACGGCCACAAAGCGGCCCGGCTTAAAATCGCTTCTGGCCGCCGGAGGCAGGATCCAGTGCCGGGCTACGGCTGTGCGGACCGAAGTATTGTAAGATTTAAATTTAGGGGCTGTGGCCTCAAGATTGATGGTTTGGTTGGCTTCGGGGACGGCTTCTCCATTAGGGGAACTTTGGATTATGTTGGCCTCGGGGGGAAGGGGCGGAAAGATTGTGTCTTCAGCAGCGGCCAAGGATTCATTCGGGGCCGGGGTACCCGGCGGTCCTGTCGAAACTGCCGCCTCGGGGGCTATCTCGCTCTCAGCCATTTCCACAACCGGTTCGTTGACATCTAAAACGAGTTCCAAAAAGTGTTCCTGGGGCAGGTTGATGGTCGGGGTAACCTGAGCCGCTTCCCAGCCGAAGTATCCGGCGGCCATGAAAGCTAAAAGGTGAGTCAAAGCGGCTGCGGCGGCAAATATAAGCAGCCTCTGGCGTTCGGGACTAAAGTGATGGGAAAACGGGACTAGCCGGGCCGCCCGAAAGATCGGTATGACCGATGAGGAAGTCACTGGGGGCCGCCTTTGGGGCCCGATTTGGGGGGCGAAAAAGATTTGACCGGTTCCTTGGCTGCAGGCTGAGGCAGGCTGGCCAAGGTTTGAGGACCTTGAGCCGGCCCAGAGGCTGGGCCGCTGGCGGTTTGAGCCGGGCCGGCCGGCTCACAGCTTGGGTCTGGAAATGGGCAGCCGCTTAAATCGACCGGAATCAATTGGCTGCCCTGGTTGGCGGGTTTATTGGGTTCCACCGGGCTGACCGGGTTAACCCAAAGTTCTTCGCGCCGCTCAAACCACCAGCCGTCAGGGTCAGTTTCCAGGATCCGGCGGGCCAGATATCGGCCGGGCTCGGTCTGGAGACGTTTTTCGGCAAAAAAAAGCCATTCTTCGGCCTGGGACCAGCCGTGGACGGCCAGCCTGTGGAGTTCAGCCATCATGTCAAGCTGGTCAGCGTCGGCGGCCAGCTTGGCGGCAAGGCTTTCCCCTTGCTTCCATTCCCGGCGGATGTCGGAAAGGTCATCTTCAAAACTAAGACCGCCGATTGCGTCCGAGAAGGCTTCTTCTTCCCGGGCCACTACGTAGCGCTTGTTGACGTAATTGAGATCCCCGCACCGGGCTTCCCCCAGGTCGTGAAACAAGGTCATGGTCAAAAGTCGGCCCAGATCGCTTAAGCCAGCCAGACGGCCTAAGGTATAGGCGATCACAGTGGCCCCAAAGCTATGCTCGGCCACGCTTTCGTGTCCCCGCCCCAGAAATTGATAGCCGCTCCTGGGAGTGCGCCTGAGGCTGGCGGCCTCAAAGATAAAATCGGCCGGGTTTTTTTCGGCCTCCTCTTGAGCTGGCGGCTCGGATTGGCCGGCGCCTTTAGCAGCGAGCGGGCTGATCGGGTTCGGTCGGTTCATCAAAGGGTTACTCCAGCAAACAGTGTTATTGGGGAAGGGGCCAGCCTTTCAAGAACGCCAGCCGCGTAGGGCCATTTTTAAAAAACGTCCGGTGTGGGAGCCTGGAATTCGAGCAACTTCCTCAGGGGAGCCGTGGGCTACTAAAGTTCCGCCGCCATCGCCGCCTTCGGGGCCCAGGTCAATGATGTAGTCGGCGCTTTTGATCACATCAAGGTTGTGTTCGATGACGATGACCGTGTTGCCCTGGTCGACCAGCTTTTGAAGGACTTCCAAAAGCTTGTTGATGTCGTCGAAATGAAGGCCGGTGGTTGGTTCGTCCATGAAGTAAACAGTTCGCCCGGTACTGCGGCGGCTGAGTTCCTTGGAGAGCTTAACCCTCTGGGCTTCACCCCCGGAGAGGGTGGTGCCGGCTTGACCCAGCCGGACGTAACCTAAACCTACTTCATTGATGACCTTTAGCTTTTCGGAAAGTGACGGGATGTTGACAAAAAATTTGGCCGCTTCGGAAACCGTCATGTCCAACACGTCGGCAATGGAGGCACCGGCATAGAGAATCTCCAGGGTATCGCGGTTATACCGGCGGCCCTGGCAGGCCTCGCAGCGGATGTAAACGTCGGGCAAAAAGTGCATCTCAATTTTGATGATCCCGTCGCCCTGGCATTTTTCGCAGCGGCCGCCTCGCACGTTAAAGGAAAAGCGGCCCGGGGCGTAGCCCCGGGCCCGAGCATCTGGAAGCCGGGAGAAGAGATCCCTAATGGTCGTAAAAAGTCCGATATAGGTGGCCGGGTTGGACCGCGGGGTGCGTCCGATGGGGCTTTGATCGATGTCAATGACTTTATCGACGTTTTCCAAACCCTCAATGGTATCGTATTCCCCGGTCCGCAGGCGGGTGCGCTGGATTTTGTTGCTCATGGTTTTAAAGAGAGTTTCCAGGACCAAAGTGGATTTGCCAGAACCCGACACCCCGGTCACGCAGGTCAGAACTCCCAGCGGAAAGTCAACGGTCAGGTTTTTAAGGTTGTTGGCCCGGGCTCCGGAAAGGGTCAGCTTAGTTTGGCCAATCCTTCGGTGGCGTGAGACGCCGACGACACTCTGACCGGAAAGATAGCGCCCGGTCAGAGAATTGGGATCGGAAATCAGAGCTTTGGGGGGACCTTCAAAGACCAGGCGGCCCCCGTTTTCTCCGGCTCCCAGTCCTAAATCCAGGACGTGATCGGCGCTCAATATGGTTTCAGCATCGTGTTCGACCACCACCACGGTGTTGCCCAGATCGCGCATTTTTTTGAGGCTTAAGATGAGCTTTTCGTTGTCCCGCTGGTGTAGGCCGATGGAAGGTTCATCCAAAACGTACATGACCCCGACCAGTCTTGAGCCAATCTGGGTGGCCAGCCGGATGCGCTGAGTCTCACCGCCGGAAAGGGTGGCCGATGAGCGGGCCAAACTGAGATAGCCCAGGCCTACGTCGTTTAAAAAGCCCAATCGTTCGCGGATTTCTTTAATAATTCGGCTGGCAATGGTTTTCTCGCGCTCGCCGAGTTCGAGATTAATGAAAAAATCCAGGCACTTGGCCACCGAAAGAGAGCAGACCTGATGGAGGTTTAAGCCGCTGATTTTGACGGCCAGCGATTCAGGCCTGAGTCTGGCTCCGTCGCAGACTGGGCAGGGCCGGAAACTCATAAATTCGGCCAGATCGTCTTTGATGGAACCAGATTCGGAGTCGCGATAGCGGCGTTCGAGGTTTTTTAATACACCTTCAAAGGGGCGGCTGTAAGAGTGGCGGCGGCCGTCTTTTTCAAAATAAAAAGGAATCTCTTTGGAGCCGGTGCCGTTTAGGATTATTTCCAGCGCCCCTTCGGGCAGGGCTGAAAAGGCCGTTGACATGTTCCACTTGTAGTGGTTAAACAGGCTTTCCAGCTGGCTTTGATAATAGCCGCCTCCGTTTCGGAACCAAGCCGCCACCGCCCCTTCCAGCAATGACAGGTTGTAGTCAGGGATTATGAGATCGGGATCAAAAAAAATGCTGGCTCCCAGTCCGTCGCAGTTCGGGCAGGCTCCTTGAGGACCGTTAAAGGAAAAAAGCTGGGGGGTGAGCTCAGGAAGGGACAAGCCGCAGCGGTCGCAGCTGAAGCGTTCGGAAAAAAATAACTCTTCAATGGTTTTACCATCGGAGCCCATGACGGCGGCAATTAACGTCCCGCCGCTGGTTTTTAAACCCAGTTCCACCGCTTCAGTCAGCCGCCGAGTTATCCCTTCTTTGATGATCACCCGGTCCAGGACCACCTCAATGTCGTGTTTCTTGCGTTTGTCTAAGGCAATGTCCCCGGTCAGATCCAAAACCTCCCCGCCAATGCGGACCTTGGTGAAAGCGTCCCGGCGGAGGCGGTCGAAAAGTTTTTGGTGCTCGCCTTTTCTGGATTCGATCAGGGGGGCCAAAAGCATTAGTCTGGTCCCCGGCGGAAGCAAAGCCAGGCGGTCAACTATTTCCACCGGCGTCTGAGCCTGGATGGGCAGACCGCATTTCGGGCAGTAAGGTACGCCGACCCTGGCGAAAAGGAGCCTGAGGTAGTCGAGAATCTCGGTCGCTGTGCCAACGGTGGAGCGGGGATTTTTGTTGACTGTTTTTTGTTCGATGCTGATGGCCGGAGACAAGCCTTCGATGAGATCGACGTCGGGTTTGTCCATTTGCCCAAGAAATTGCCGGGCGTAGGCTGACAGTGATTCCACGTAGCGTCTCTGGCCCTCGGCGTAGAGGGTATCAAAGGCCAAAGACGATTTGCCGGAGCCGGAAAGTCCGGTAATAACGGTCAGGGCGTTGCGGGGGATGTCAACATTAACATTTTTGAGGTTATGTTCCCTGGCTCCCCGGATGACTATGCAGCCAGCCTCGGAGCGGGGCTTAAAGGAACCGTCACCAGCAATCACCACGACCGGATCGCTTGGTTCACCCTGGCCGCCAGGCTGACCCGAATAATCCGCTGCCGCTCCGGCCCCGCCGGAGGCGTGGCGAGCCAGGATAGGGGATCTTTTATTTCTCACGATTCTTCCGCAAACCAGTAGAGGGCCAGCTCGTAAGAACGGGCTCCGAAACCGGCGACTAGGCCACTGGCCGCACCGGCCAGAAGGGAACGCTGCCGAAATTCCTCCCGGCTGGCTGGATTGGTCAGATGGACTTCGATCACCGGTTTATCAATGGCCAAAACCGCATCCCGGAGGGCCAAAGAGGTGTGGGTGTAGGCGGCGGCGTTTAAGATGCCGCCGTCGTATTGGCTGCCGACCAGTTGGACGGCGTCAACTAAAGCTCCCTCGTGGTTGGACTGGATAAAAAAAATCTCCAGATTAAGGGTTTCAGCCAGCTTTTTCAGCCGATCGTTAATGCCGGCCAGAGTCAGGTGTCCGTAAAGACCGGGTTCTCTTTGGCCCAGGAGATTGAGGTTGGGTCCGTTTATGACCAGGATTTTTTTCATTGGAAAATTCCACATGACCGCATTTTCTGGGCCCGAAAGTGCCCAAGGCGCTTTTTAAGGTGGTTTTTGGGCCGCCCAATAGTATACCACGCTCAAGGGTTTTAGGCTAACAGTGTAAAATGGAAAAAAAAGAGCCCTCAACAAAGTTGATCGACCAGTAAAAAGTCTATTTTTTCGTTTTTGTCATTTTTAACTTCTTGATATTACTGACAAAAAATTTAAGAATTCAGGTTTTTGAGGGTTTTTACCGGTTGATCAAAGTTGAGTTTCGGCGGTCTGGGGAGAAGACAAAGAAACATTAGAGACCAAAATAAATATCTTGACACCAGAAGTAAACCAGCTCACAGAGATAATTTACCAACCAAAAAAACTAACGAAAACTCATCATTGATGCTCGTGTAAAAACCCTGTTTTCAAAAAAATCTCAAGTTAGAACCCCGACGTTCTGGTCGGGCCCAAAAATAAAAATTTTTGCCCTTATTGAGAGCAGAACTCAATAAGACAAGTTGGAATGATGAAAATTCACCCCGCCATTCCTCCTGAATGGAATTTTGCTAT
>JAISWF010000140.1 GCA_031271165.1 Deltaproteobacteria bacterium | reverse complement strand
AAGAAAATTTTTTTCATAGATTTGTATGTTATTATTTTAGAAAAATTTTTTAGGGGCCCGGCGATTTTTTTTATATTTTTTGGGTCAACGATTTTTTTTGGGTATTTCACAGACGACTAACTAAATTCCGGACAAAACTTCAAGTCCTAGTTTTCAGAAAAATACATACTTACACGTTATTCGGCAGACTCAAGTAAATCAAAGGGCTAGAGATAAACTTAAGGTTTTCCTCAATAAGTGATCCAATAACATAACGATAAATCATCTTTGCTACCGGAGGGCTGAGGTATTAAGCGCGGGCAAAATTACCTCCTTTGATGAAATAAGGCCAAATTTAAAACTTGGCTGCCAGCGTTACCATATTACCCATGATAGCGGACTGCTCCCCAAAGTTTGAAACCAAAAAACCCAGATTTTGCTTGACCTCAGCATGTTTTCCAGGATAAAATTAAATTAAAATGTATTTTCAATTTTATGACTGGAGCGTCTCAACCTGAAAATAATCTTTTTATCAATTATTAAACAATAAATTAAAATTTATTGAATTTATGTATTATAAATTTTATTGCCTATTTTGTGGGAATATCAGGACAGCCGGGGTGTTTATATTAAATATAATAGTATGCACTGTCGCGTATGGAGATTTTAATAATGAAAGGCAATAATTTATTAACAACAAGGCAAACATTTAAACAAATTATTGACGGAAACATGATTTATGTTGATAAAACAGCTTGCCTCGCCAATATGATTGAACGTAACCGTAAAACTTGGTTTTTGGCTCGTCCGCGTCGCTTTGGCAAATCCCTGACCGTTTCTACTCTGGAGTCCATATTTACAGGACAAAAACATCTTTTCATAGATCTAGCCATTGAAAAAAAGCTTGATCTACCCTTATTTGCCCCTCGGCCGGTCATCCATTTGGATATGAGCAGTCTCAGCACGTCCAAAGGCCTTGATGATTTTGATAAATCTTTAAGGTTAACCACGGCCGATGTAGCCATGGACCACGGCCTGGAGTTACCACGTGATTTGCCGGCTAGTTACATGTTTAGCAAGCTGATTAAAGGCTGCCAGCAAAAGTATGACCGCCAGGTGGCAGTTCTCATAGATGAATACGATACCCCGATCACTGATCTTTTCGATGAGCCAGTTGAGGCGGAAAAAGTGCGGAAGGTGCTTCGGGAGTATTACCGACAGCTCAAAGTTTGTGACCAATACATCTCTTTCGTTTTTGTAACTGGCATCACCAAATTTGTCCAAGGCGGATTATACTCGGCCTTCAACAATCCTGTTGATATTTCCATGGACACTCAATACGGGGTTTTGACCGGATTTACTCATAAGGAGATTAAGCATTACTTTAATTATCAGCTCAAAGAAGTCGCCAAAAGCCTGAAGATAACCAAAACTAAGTTGTTAGATATGATGAAGGAATACTACAATGGATTTTGTTTTGACGGTAAGACTTTAGTCTACAATCCTCATTCCATTTTGCTATTTTTCGACGCCAAAGTGTTTGCCAATTTTTGGTTCAACTCTGGAACCCCGGACCAGCTAATATCCTTCATGAGGCAAAAACACTTAACGGTTGATAAGTTTCGCGGCCTCAAAGTCCTCCAAGACAGGCTCAGAAACCCGAGGCAGGAGCGTTTCCAGGATCCGGCGGTTTACCTCTATCAACTGGGCTACCTGAGCCTTAAGTCCAGCCCGTCGGATGATGTATTTATTCTTGATTATCCCAACTTCGAAGTCCTCCAGTCCATGTCGTTACTCCTTTTGGAGGATTACTTCAATGATTCCAATGAGGCCTCGGAAATGTGTTTTGGAGTCAAACAAGCTTTGTCTGAACGTGATCCTGCTGCCCTCGTGGCTCAGTTCAACCTGTTACTATCAAAATTCCCTTATGACTACCACCAGAAAAAAAGGGATGAGTTTTTTTATTGCCCGCCAATACTCACTCTTTTTTTCGCCATGGGCTTGGATATACGGGCTGAGCAACACGGCAACTGGGGTAGAGCCGACTTTGTGGTCACTTATAAAGCACAAAATTGGATAATAGAGGTAAAAGTTTCCTATAACGATACGAAAGACTCACAGCTGGCTGCAGGCGCTTTAACCCAAATCAAAGAAAAAAATTATGGTGGAGGATGCCAAAATCCAGTCCTTTTGGGGATTGTCATCAACGATACAACCAGGTTAATCTCAACCTGGGAATGCCAAGGCGGGCTTTCGGCCAAGCCTGAAGTTAAAGAAGAAAAAAATGATGATGATGATGCGCCAAAGACTTCGGGACCTCGGTCCTTTTAGGTCTCGTGTTTGATTTAACCAAAAAAAGCTACCGAAAAATTGTCCCTCGCTCAGCGAGTGTTGAAGCTCAAGTAATCGTTGCAACCTGTTACTCAGTGGGTGCCGTCAAACCACCCTCAAAGAGTTGTTGGACAAACTCTGATTGAGCCGAGGGTGCAGAAGGTCAAGGAGCCCAGAAGTTCGTGGCTTTGAAGGTTAGGCCAGATAGGTGAAGAGCAAACAATATTGCTAAACGACAAATTGGTAATTCGGAGTAATTTTTAATTGCGCCGGATATCGGTTAAACATTGAGCTCTTGGTCGGAACCCTGTTCCAGGACCATCAACTTGGCCCAAAAATTGAAATCTGAAACCCTAAAAACCTAAAATTTTGGTGCATTATCTGGTCTAGAGTAACTAAAATGGGTTTGCTCGCTTGATGAGAGGACGGTATGGCTGGAGTAAGTCAAAATAGGATTAATGCGGCTGGGCCAAGTATCCGTTGCCCGGCTTGCGGGCGAATGATCCGCATGCCAGCTTCGAGCTGCGTTTATTGCCGGGTTGATCTGCGAGAGGCTTCCAGACCTAAAAAAAGAAAAACACCCCTGTTACGGCAACTAGTTGCCTTTGTTGTGATTGTGGCCTGTTTTTTGTGTGTAGCTTATTTTGTCGAGCGACTTAGGCAAACCGATGATTTTAAGACGCTACAAAAGTATGAGGATCTCGTACCTGATGTTCTGCCGCCCAGCCCGGCTACTAAATGATCGGCCAGTAAACACTTATTTAAATACAAATTGAAACATTACTTGGAATCTATTTCCTGGCAGGGTCAGCCATCAAACAAACTAATCCCTATCCACCTAGCCGAGACCTTCTTTAGCCCCAGCAAAAACAATCCCAAAATTTGACTGTTCAAAAATACCTCAGCGGCCGAATCGTTAGGATGTTGCAAACCGGTCTTAAAACGATTATATTACTTTGACTAAAATGTGATTGAGTTTCAATAGCTGTTTTGTTTGCTTTGACCTTTAGTCTGAGATAGGGTTTTCATGATTCAAAAATATTTGCCGGCCCTGATTTGTCTGGTAGCGGGGTTGGCTTTTATCGCTATACCCCACTTTATTTTCCCGGTTTGCGAATTCTATCAGCCCGCCGAATACACCGATCATTCCATGGGTTATGACCATAGCCCGGCTGCGGCATTTAACGAAGAGCATATTGTGGCCGCTGAAAGCGACCATATGGTGTGTTACTACACGGCCAAAGCCGAGTTGGGACTTGGCCTTTTGGTAATTTTAGGGGCTTTGTCGCTTTTTATTTCGACCGATCGGCGTTTTAGAAGCGGGGTCTATTTGATGCTGTCCGGGGCCTCGGTTTTGGGTGGGCTATTTCCGACCGTATTGATTGGAGTCTGCCCGGGCCCCTCCATGCCCTGCCGGTCGGGGACACTACCGGCTCTAATTCTTTTAAGCAGCTTTTTTTTGACTTTCAGCATTATCATCAGCTTGGCTGTCAATTCCAAGGTTAATAAAAATGTCTGAAAGTCCCCTGACCATTGTCGGCTTGGCTCGGGTCAATGTTATTGGCCAACCATGGCGCAATTTGGGCTTGGCCGCCCTGGTGGCGGTCTTTACCTTCGTCCTTTTTGCCGGGTCAGTCATCGACCGAGAATTGACTAAAGGTTTGGCCAGCTTATCGGAGCGTCTGGGGGCCGATTTGTTGATCGTTCCCTACGGCTATGAACGTTCAGCCAAGGCCGCTCTGCTGAGAGGCGAACCCAGTACCTATTACATGTCCCGCCAGGTTATAGACCGGGTTGCCAATGTGGCTGGCGTTACGGCAGCTACGGCCCAGTTTTTTCTGTCCAGTCTTTCAACCAGCTGCTGCTCGGAAAGAGTCCAGATAATTGGCTACGATCAAAAAAGTGATTTTTTAATCAAGCCTTGGCTGGCGGCTAAAGTCGGGGTAGTGGGCCCATCGGAAATCGTGGTCGGCTCCAAACTCAATATTGATGTCGGCGGCGAACTGTATTTTTTTGGGGCTGTCCACAAAGTGGTCGCTAAAATGGAAGCCACCGGCATGGGCTTGGATACTTCAGTCTTTATGCCGTTAGAACAAGTCTGGCAACTGGTCGAATCAGTTCCCCAGCTGGAGGGGAAAATGACTAATCCGGCTGACCATGTTTCGACTGTGGCTCTCAAAATAGATCGGCAGCTCAACGTTAAAGACGTAGCCAACGCCATCATGAAAGATGCGGCCATTGAGTTTAATCTTGATTTGGTGCTGCCCGACGCCATAGTTACGGAAACTTCAAGGCAGCTGGCTGGCTGGTCGAGGTTAACTGGTTTTTTGGCAGTCGGTTTGTGGCTTTTGGCCCTTTTAGTTTTGGCTCTGGTCTTTTCAGTATCGGCCAGTGAGCGTAAAAAGGAATTCGGTATTTATCGCCTGATAGGTGCCCGAAGGAGCTGGCTGGGCCGCCTCCTTCTGACCGAAGCCTTTCTGGTAGCTTTAACCGGAGCGGTGGTGGGTTTAATCTTAGGCGCCTGCGTAGTTTTTCCATTTGAGACTTTGATTTTCAGCTCCCTGGGTCTGCCTCATCTTCCGCTTTCAGCCTCCGAGATCGCCATCCGGGCCCTTTTAACTCTGGCTGCCGCTTCGGCCATTGCTCCCCTGGCCTCCCTGAGGACGGTTTTAGCTATGACCCGGGGCGATGCTGCCGAAAGCCTAAGGAGCGAAAATTGAGCCTGCTTAAAGCCACTCATCTGACCAAAAGTTTTCGGCGGGGCGGCCAAAGCTTCGAAGCCGTCAGTAACGCGAGCTTCGAGCTGGTCCAAGGTGAGTTTGCCGCCATCGTCGGCCGCTCGGGGAGCGGCAAAACCACCTTGCTGAACCTTTTGGCCGGTTTGCTGAGCCCAGACCGGGGTGCGGTGGAGATTGACTCGGTCCAGATCCACAGTCTTTCCGACGATGCCTTAACGGATCTGAGAAACAAAAAAATAGGCATTGTTCCCCAAGGTCGGAGCCTTTTAGGGGCTCTGACTGTCTTGGACAATGTGCGTCTCCCGATCCATCTGTCGAAAAATCGGAACATCAGCCGTCCTAAGGCCATGGAACTTTTGGAGCAGTTAGAAGTAGGGTTTTTAGCCGGCAGCTTTCCGGCCGCCCTTTCCGGAGGCGAGCTCAGGCGGGTCTCTCTGGCCAGGGCGCTGATAGGTGCGCCGCTATTGGTCATCGCCGATGAACCGACCTCCGATTTAGACAGTGAGTCGGCTGAAAATCTTTTAGCCCTGCTTCGGCGCCTCAACGAAGGCGGGATGACCTTTTTGATCGCCACTCACGATGAGCAGGCGGTCAAAAGCTCTGGGCGGGTCCTTCAAATGGCCTCCGGGGTCCTTGAGGCTGTGCTGCAGGCTGATTAGGGATTTCTTGACAGAAAAGAACCCTTAAGGTACGATCTAAAACACGGTTTGCCGCTTGATGACGCTTTTTTCAGGTTTTAGAGAAAAAACTACGGGCGTTTTTTCTGAAGCTGCGGCCGCAAATATAAGGTGCCGTAATCGGCCTAACAGGGAATCCCGTGGAAATCGGGAACGGACCCGCCGCTGTGATCGGGGACTCTCAGAACGATTTTTGGAGGCCGACCGTCTCCAGGAAGAACTAAAGCCACTGGCCTGAAATAAGGCTGGGAAGGCTTGTTCTGGGGGGTTGATCCGTAAGCCAGAAGACCTGCCTGTATTTTTGCTTTCTCTAGACCACGGTGTCGGGTCGGAGAAAGAGATGGAGCATTTTCCATCGGTTTTTTTTCGGGATAAATTCGGGAATCCTGGGCGGCTTAGCCTTCCAGGGTTTTTTTTTGGCCCAAGCCGCAGTCTAATGGCGGTCCCTAAGCTGAAACAGCGGTTTAAAGCCGGTTAGCTTGACATTAACAGCGGGCCTTTAAAGCAATTATTCACTATTTATCCCAATGAATCAGTTATCGGCACCAATCTTTATATTTTAATTAACACTTTAGTTTCGAATTAAAGAGAACGCCGATGAACAATTTGAGGTTTATGACTGGTCCGAGGGACCAGTTTGGGGGGCTTGGGCGCCCCGGGATAGTGCTTTTAAAGAGGCCGCCAGCCTGCGGTCAGGCAGGTTTGAGGCCAAGATCGGGCTGGGATTACTTTTGGTTTTTGGCGATTTTAACGGTGCTCTGGTCGTTTTTGGCTTTTGGCTGCGGTGACCAAAGCCAATCTGGGGCCCAAAACCGGATCGAAATTACCGATCAGGCTGTTGATCCCAGAAATATTGAATATTCTTCCGGAGCGGCCGGTTTTCTCAATCTTGGTGAATATTCCTTAATTGCCAGAGACGGCTACACCGAAGTCCACGACGGGGCCGGAAGAGTTCTGGCTTTGGTTAAAAGAGGCGCACCGGCTCCGCCTGGCTTTGAGCCGACCATGGTCATTGAGACTCCGGTCCAAAAAGTGGCCGTCTATTCGGCTTTTGACGTCTCAATGCTGCATGTGCTGGGCCAAGATGAGGCCATTGTCGCTCTGACCAACCCAGAAAAAAGCTGGTACGTCGATTACGTGCTCGAGGGTTTTAAATCAGGCCGGATAGTTTTTATCGGTCAGCCAGGCTCCATTGATTATGAGAGGGTCAAAACTCAGGCCCCTGACATGGTCATGACTTGGGACCCTTCCATTGTCCCGATGATGGATACACTGGGAATACCGGTTCTGGTCACCTCTACGCCGGTAGCCACCTGTCTGGCCACTCAGATCCGGTTTGTGGAATTTTTGGCCGCCTTTTTTGGGCCGGATGAGCATAAGCGGGCCACCGCTTTTTACGGGCGGGTCAGGCAAACTTTAGAGGACATCCGGGCTAAAACCGCCGATCACCCTAAACCCAAGGCCATGTGGGGTGACATTTATGAAAAACGGGTTTTGGTTGAACCCGGAAATGCTTGGGTGGCCGAGCTCATCGGTTTGGCCCAGAGCGACTACCTCTTTGATGATGTTTACGGGACAAGCTGCATTGAGATTTCGGTTGAACGCTTTATGTACAGCGGACGGGATGCCGATCTTTATTTTACCTACCGAAGCGTTGGAGGAGGTGTTTACTCAAAAGAATCTTTGGTAAGAATTAATCCGCTCTTGGACGGGCTTAAGCCGTTGACCCCCGAGGGACGGGCTTTTGCTCCGCTTCCGATTTACTCTCAAAGCGGCGACAGGCTCGACGAACTCTTAACTGAGATATCGGCCATCCTTCATCCGGAGGTTTATCCTGATTACCAGATGAAATTTTTCCTCGAACTCCCTGACCGAGATCCTGCCTGAGGGCTTTGGACGGCGCACATTAAAGCAAGGCCCAGAGTACACCCCGAGGTAATAATTAATATTATGAAATACTTAAGCCCGAAAAAAGAGAGACCATGACCGAATATATCCTCCAAGCCGAAAAACTGACCGTAGGCTACGGTAAACCGATCCTTTCCGAACTCAATTTCAAAATTCCGTCCGGCGTCTTTGTCAGTCTTTTGGGCCCCAACGGGGTGGGTAAAACTACCCTCCTGAGAACGTTGTCAAGACACTTAAAACCCAAAGCAGGCCTGATCCGCCTTAAGGGGCGGCCGTTAGACTCCTTTCGGGCATCTGATTTGGCAAAAGTTTTAAGTGTTGTTTTAACCGACCGCGCTGCCCCGCCCCTATTGTCGGTCCTGGAGTTTGCCGCTCTGGGACGCCATCCGCACCTGAGCCTGATGGGCAAAATGGGTGAGGCAGATCTGAAGGCGGTTGAAGAGGCTTTAAATTCGGTTAAAGCCACCCACTTGGCCGGCAGTTTTGTCGACCAGCTCAGCGACGGAGAGCGCCAAAAAGCGGTCTTGGCCAGAGCTTTGGCCCAGGAGCCGGAACTAATGATATTGGATGAACCAACGGCCCACCTCGATCTCAAGCATAGGGTGGAAGTGATGGGACTGTTAAGGAGCCTGTGCGCCAGCCGCAGACTTACGGTCCTGGCCGCTATCCATGACGTAGATTTGGCGGCCAAGGTTTCTGATCTGGTGCTGATGGTTAGAGACGGCCGGTTAATCGCCGAAGGCCGTCCGGAAGACGTTTTGAGTTCCGAGGCTGTCGCCGGGCTTTATGACTTTGATTTGGCAGATTTTTCCAAACACCTTGGCGGAGTTGAGGTCCGCAGTGACGGCCGGGCCGGAAGGGCGTTTGTGGTTTCGGGGAGCGACAGAACGGCGATGGCCTTAAGGCTTTTAAATAAACGCGGCTATGCGCTTTCCGCTTCCGTCCCCAACCATGGCGATCTTGACGCCCACGTGGCCAGGGCCTTGAGGGGAGTTCTCTATCCGACCGGTGACTCAAAAAGTTCCGAGGCGGCCTTTAAAGAAGCGAAAGAGGCCCTGGCCGACTGCTCAATTCTCATTGACGGCCAAGGGTCTCATGGTTCGGCCCAGGAAATTGAGCTGGTGGAGGAAGCCAAAAAGCGGGGTTTAGCGGTTTTAAGTCTGGAGGGCGAAGATTTGACCGGGCTGATCGCCTTTTTAGACCGGCTGGAAGCAATGCGTTCGGAAAGGCTTTAGAATTTTAATTTAAAGCTGATAAGTTTACTAATTAGCATGGATTATATTTTTGCTTTGGTCTGGATTTATTTTAATATGATTGTTTTGGAAGATCTTCGAAAAAGCTACGGGGCCATCAAGGCCCTGGACGGCCTTTCGCTGGAAGTAAAAAAAGGCGAGCTTTTCGCTTTTCTTGGCCCCAATGGGGCAGGGAAAACCACCACTATCCGAATTTTGACGGGCCTGACCCGGCTGGATTCGGGGCAGGTTTTTATCGACGGAGTGGACATTGAAAAGGAGCCTTTGACTGTCAAACGCCTCTGTGGTCTGGTGACTCAGCACACCAACCTTGACGGTGAGCTCAGCGTGGCTGAAAACCTGGACATCCACGGCCGGCTCTTTGGGCTTAACCGCAGCCAGAGACGGGAAAAATCAGAAGAATTTTTACATTATGTTGAGATGTCCGATCGGGCCGGAAGCCAGGTGAAAACCCTTTCCGGCGGGCTCAAAAGAAGGCTCATGATTGCCCGGGCCCTGATTCATTCGCCAAGACTATTGTTTTTGGATGAGCCCACGGTGGGCTTGGATGCGGCCATCAGGCGGCGTATCTGGAGTTTGATTACCAAAATATCCCAGGCCGGGGTCACGATCTTTTTGACCACTCATTACATTGAGGAGGCCGAGTTTTTGGCCGGCCGGGTGGCTTTTATCGATCGGGGCCGACTTTTAGAAACCGATTCCCCCAGGGCGGTCATGGATCGCCTGGGTCAGTGGGCGGTGGACGTCCATGACGGAGAGAAAGCCAAAACCTTTTTTTTCGGTGACCGCACCGAAGCCGGAAAACTGATCGGTCAACACCCTGGGGCCGGGGCGGTGCGCCGGGTCAACCTTGAGGATGCCTTTTTAGCCAAAACCGGACGGAGGGTCGACTGATGAGCTCCTTTGTTGCGGTTTACCTTCGGGAGATGCTCATTTTAAGGCGCCGCCTCATTCGGCAGGTCCTGGGCATGTCCATCTCCCCGCTGTTGTATATGCTTACTTTTGGCTGGGCCCTTGGGAGTACCATCGCTGTGGGCGGGAGAAGTTACCTGCAGTTTTTGATTCCGGGCCTGGCGGCTATGGCCAGCATGACCCAGGCCTTTGCCATTGCTGGGGAGATAAATGTGGCCAGATTTTATCTCCACGTATTTGAGGAATTTCAGGCCGCCCCGGTCTCCCGGCTGTCCTTTGTCTGGGGGGAGGTTTTGGCCGGCCTGACCCGGGCGCTTTTGGCCATCGTTATCGTCTTGGGTCTGGGGTGGTTGTTTGGGGTTAGTCTTGTTTATGGAATCTGGTTTTGGCTGGCTATTGTCCTTAACAGCCTAGCCTTTGCCTCGCTGGCCGTGGCCTTGGCCATGGTGGTCAAATCCCACGCCGACCAAGCCCTTTTGACCAATTTTGTTATCACCCCCATGGCCTTTCTGGGCGGGACTTTCTTTCCCTTAGAGAGTTTGCCGGGCTGGGCCAAGGGATTATTATACGTCCTGCCCCTTTCGCATGCCTCAACTGCGGCCAGAGCCGGTGCCTTCGGCCAAAGTCCGGGCTGGTCTCATTACCTGGTCTTAGGTGCGGTAGCGGCTGTTTTTTTTATTTTGGCCATTTTGACGGTTGGCAAGGCCAGAGATTAACTGTGGGCCGGGGTCCTGGCTTTTAGCTGTAGTTCAGGTTAGCCTCGTTTTGAAACTCTGGGTCCTTTAAAACTCTGAATCCAGGGTTGGCCGGCCTATTGAGTCCGGAAGAGGCTTATTAACATGTCGGCTTGGGTGCATCCTTGGAAGTTAATTTGGTTTATGGTGCTCCTTTGGGGGACGATGGGAGAGTTTTGGTTCCCAGCCTGTTTTTTGACCGTTCGTTGCGCTCAAGCAGCAGAAACCGGACAAGTTCTCATTACCCGTCAAGATATCGCCGATCTTAAAGCCAATCGCCTAGCCGACGTTTTAAACACTGTCCCTGGGGTCTCGGCGGCCAGCAGTTCAGTCAGTATCCACGGTTCCTACAAGGTCCGGGTTTTTTTGGACGGGTCACTTTTAAACGATCCCACCAGCAGCCACGGCGGAATTGACTTTGACCGGGTCAGTCTTTCGCAGGTCGAAAAAATTGAGATTTTGACCGATGCCGGCTCTCTTTCCTACGGGCAGGATGCTTCCGGGGGGGTGATATTGATTACCTCTCGGGAGATTGACCAGACCTCCGGGTTTATCCGGTTCTACGGCGGCAGTCAGGGACACTTTTTTTCCGAATTTGACGCTTCTCTTTCTCAGGGCCCCTGGGGTTTAGGGCTACGCGGCGGGTGGGAAAGGAGCGACGGTTTTAAAGTCAATAACGATCGCGAAAAGCATCGGGTGGGACTTTCGGTTTCCAGAAGAAGCGCCCAAGCGGGCCTAGCAGTTGCCATCGATCACCAAACTGAAGATCAGGGCTTTTCCGGGCTGCCCAATTTTCCGACCCCCTATTCGAGGCAAAAAAGCCGTAACTTTAACCTGGCCGTAAATGGTGATTATCAAAACTTTGAGTTGGCGGCGGCTTATTTTGACGGGCGTTCGGAAAATAGAGATCCCTCGCGGAGCCTTTACCAAACCCTGAGGGTAATCCGGGCCGGAGGCGATTTGAGGTACTCAGCCTCTTTAGGGTCCGAGGATGCCGTCTTGGGCCGGGTGGGTCTGAATTTAGGGACCGGCTTAGAAGAGACCCGGGCCATAAGTTCTGATTTTGGATCTAGAAGCGAAAACGTTATCCATTTCTATGGGGCCTTGGCTTGGCCGATCCCCAAACTCCCGCTGGAGTTGTCGGCGGGAATGCGGGCCAACTTTAACAGTGGTTTTGAGGATTCCTTTAATCCCGAGCTGACCGTTACTTACCGGGCTCAGCTGTTTCAGCTGAGTTACCGCTACAGCCGGGCCGCCAACACGCCGACTTTCCAGCAGCGATTTGGTCGCTCAAGCTCGACTGAGCCCAACCCGGGCTTAGGGATCGAAACCGCTAACAATCATGCGGTGAGCCTAATTTTAAATCCTCATCCGGCTTTTGGCTTCCATCTGACCGGATATCGTAACGCCCTCAAGGGCCGGATAACTTACGTCCGGGCGGCTTCAAGTCCGGTCGGCCGTTACCAGAACGTCGGCCGGGCCACCTTTACCGGTCTTGATTTGGGTTTTGACTGGACGGCGGCCTCATATTTGGCTTTTAAGGGCAGTTTTTCGATGCTTCGGGCCGAAGACTGCGACCTGGGAAAACTTCTGCCGGCCCAGCCCAAAACCCGGGCCCGCCTGGAAATGACTGTCCGGCCTCTGGAGGGTCTGACCTTGGTGGGAAGCCTCGATTATAGTGGTTATAACTTTACCGATCGGCTCAATACTGTTCGTCTGGGAGGCCGGGTGTTGACCGGTCTAAGGGCCGAGTATGCGATTGGCCGATATTCGTTATTTTTTGAGGCTGAGAACCTCTTTGACCGCGACTATTATTATGTCGACGGACTTTTGGCTCCTCCTCTGGTCTGGTTTGTCGGCTTGGGAGTTACATTTTGAGTGGTCCAGCCGATCAGGGTTTTGGTTTGCGTTATCTGATTTTGATGCTAACCGACCGCTGCAACCTCGCCTGCGACTACTGTTACAACCGGGGCCTGCAGCTCGGGGATATGACTGAAGCGGCCATTTTGAGGATCTTTGATATCTTTGGCCCCGGGACCGAGCCGCTCCATGTTCAGCTGACCGGCGGGGAACCGACCTTGAGACCGGATTTGCTTGAGGCGGCCGTAAAGGCCGCCAGAAAACTCAAAAGAAGGGTCTCAGTAGGCCTTCAGACCAATGGTACTTTGATCGACTCCCCCATGGCCCTAAGGCTGAAAAAATTGAGACTTGAGGTCGGCGTGAGTTTAGACGGTCTGCCGGCTGTAAATGAGATAACCAGGGGCGGCTCGCGGGCTTTAATCAGGGGGCTTATGGCCCTGGAAAGCCATAAAGTGCCATTCCGAGTGACCACGGTGGTCAGTTCGGCCAACGTTGACCACCTAAGCCAGACGGCGGTGCTTTTCGGCGGGCTGGCCGCAGCTTGCGGGGTGGGGCTGGATCTTTTGTCCAAGGCAGGGCGTCCGGCAAGGGTCGGTCCAGCGGCTAAGGAACAATTGAAAAAATCAGTTTTTGATTTCGCCCGCAAGCTCAGGGAGGTTAATCTGACCCGAGGAAGAAAATTAACCTTTCGGGAACTTGAGATGTTGATTAAATCTTTAAATAGTCCCCGCCGGAGTCAGTTTTGCCGGGCTGGAGCCGGAGACAGCCTGTGTGTTCGGCCCGATGGTGCGCTTTTTCCCTGCGGTCAGACGGCTCGAAGTGAGGCCCTCAAAATTGGGCATCTCAATGACTTGAGCGGTCAACAGTTACCAAATCAAAGCATCTTTAGGAGCCCTCTGACCTGTCTGACCCTCTACAGCCAAAAATGCGTAGAATGCGTTCTGGCTGGGCGCTGTCCAGGGGAGTGCCCTGGGCGGCTATGGTCCAACCCGGACGGCGGGAAACTCGCCTGCGCCATGTGGCGGGGTTTGTATGAGGCAGTCAAGGGATTCCCAGAGCTGGGTTTGATGGCTAGTGGTCCCAAAGATTTTTTGGAGCACCCTGGGCCGCAATCTATTCAACCCACCGCAGCTAAGTAACTGATTTTAAACGGCCGGCCCGGTCTTTGAGGCGGGCTGAAAAAAGGCTGTCAAATCATAGAATAACTGTCCCTTGGGAAGTCTAGCGGTTCTTCGTCCCCAAAATTTAACAAGGATGGTCCCATGATGTTGGTGCTTGACGAAACACTCAATATTATTATTTTTTTAATTGTTTTTTTCCTGACCTTTTTCTTTATGTTTTCGAAAAGGGGACGGGCTCTGGCTTATGAACTCCCGCCCAGAAAACCATCAATTGTCCTGGCCGCCTTTGGCACGACGGTGCCGGAAGCATTGGTCGATCTTGAGAACATTATGGCCAGGGTCAGCCGGGCTTTTCCGGGGTTTGACATTCGTCTTTCGTTTACCTCGAACATGATCCGCCGCGTCTGGCGCGAAAGGGCAGCTGATGGAGGAAGTCAGTTTGATCAAGCTGTTTTAAGAAAATATACGGCCGTCAAAAATCCCCTGTCGGTTTTAGCTGACATTCAGGAGGAGGGGGCAGGGGCGGTTTTGGTTCAGTCTCTCCACGTGACCGACGGGGAGGAATATCATAACTTGGCTTTGTTGATCCAGGCCTTGGCCAACCAAAATACCCTCCAAAAAAGTCTTAAGCCCTTTCCCTGCTTAAAGTTGGGAGCCCCAGCTTTAGGCTTAGGCGACGGCGATCCCAAATGTCTCGACCGGGCGGTCTTGGCTTTAAGTCCGCTTTTGGAGGAGTCCAAAGAAAAAGAAGCCGCCCTGGTCATGATGGGTCACGGCAATGAAAGGCTCACCCAAAGTGTTTTTCAAAAACTCCAAGCCAGGCTCAGGCTTGACTATCCCAGAGTCTACCTCGGGACCGTTGAAGCCAGGCCTTTTGGGCCTCAAGTAGCTCAGCAGGTCGCCATTGACCGGCCGCCTTCGGGTCAGGTTATCATGGCTCCTTTGATGGTCGTGGCTGGCGATCACGCCCGCAATGATATGGCCGGTTCAGAGCCCGACAGCTGGCAAACTCTTTTGTCGGCCCAAGGCTTCGAAGTCGAGGTCAGGCTCAGCGGCCTTGGATCTCTTGACTCTTGGGCCGATATTTACGTTGAAAATCTTAACGAGCTTTACCGGGAAATTGGCAGCGATCAGCCGGAGTTGATTTTATAAGTCTTTTAACACTGCATTTTGATTTTTTTTTATTTCCCACCACCACCGAGGCGGCAGGGGAGGTTAGACCAGAGTGAAATAACATTTTTTGGACTTTGGTCCTGGAGAGCGTACGAGCGGGCATTATTTTGTATCAAAGAGGCTATGGCTTTTATCTTACCTTCGGTTTTAATCAAAAATTTATTTATGAGCTTTAAGACTATCCCAAAGGCCATAATGGGCAGCGGAGCTTTGGATGCAGTTTGGACTTTGGATTACTGACGGGTTTATTGTCACGAAGTTCCGCCACTGCCTCCAGCTATCGTTTCTTCGTTACCGGAATTGTGACCGCAGGGACCTCCAGGAGATTTTTTTTTGGTTGAAAACTTGCGGCTGAGCTTTACAACAAACAGATTGGCAATGAGTGTCAGTGGCATATGTCGCCTCCAGCCGACCCAACTTCTCATTTCATAGCATCCAGGTCGGGATTGTTTTTGCACTCTTTTAAGCTTTGTTCGATGGACCAGCGTAACAGGTCCGGTGCTGATATCCGTGGGCGAGGCGTCTTTAGACTAATTGTCCAGTGAGTATTTGATCGAACCGTCCTTAAGTTCTCTTATGTACAACCAGACTTCTTCTAACGGGTTTCTGTCATTTTATGGGAATTGACCACCCTCACGAATTTATCTCTGGCCATAATTGAACCCTTGAAACCATTTCCGAGAACAATTTCAGGCCAGTTGATGTTTTCATCATTGGGAATGGATTCCACTCTGACGGTCTGAAAAGTCGGGACTTCTTTTGCAGGGCTCTCGCCCCTTCCTGAATATTTTGGACCACCGTCGTGGGATGCTCCAGAAATGCGAGATGGTCGCAGGGTATGTCGGCAAAGTAGAGCAGACCTTTGGGCAAGGAGTTCAGGAACGCATAGCTGCATCCAAAGGAGCCGTCAATTCCTATCTATTTAGCTAAAATCAGCCTTGCGCCCCAGAGTTTAAGATCAAATCCAAAAGCAATAAATTTTTGGTTTTAAACTCAATATCTTCTGGGACGAGTCATAGCTGGCAAAATTTGACGTGACTAGCCTCAAACCAGAGTTTAGGCAGCTAGAGAAAAAAATCAAAGAGGCAGTGGCCAAAAATGCTGCCATATCCTGCCATGACACTGGCTTGACAAATTGCTTTCTGGCCTGAAGCACCACAATACTGGCGGGCCGCTCCGGCTGAATTTCCCCTTTTTTTTGGAAAATCGGTGCTGTCGGCAGTAATCATACCGTCAGGGTGAGAAAACAACTTGGCCGCCGCCATTTGGAATTTATGCAGCAGGCCCACGTCATCCCATTTGGCATATAGCATAAAGTGGTACATGTTTTGAGGGTCATCGCCGAAACTAAGGCCGATAATGCAGCCTTTGATGTAATTTTTAAAGTGAAGAAATTGTTCTTTGGGCCAAAAAAAGGTTGGACAAATCGAGGTAATCATCTAAAAATTCAAGTAATCATTCTGGGGCTGGATTTTTGATGCCGGACTCTAAAAATATGTCGGGACCACCGATGGGAGTAGCATCTAACATTGACAGAACCTCCAGATATTGGCTGGGTTAGCGTCTTGGCAGCCTCCAAGGGCTCCTGCCCACTTAAAGACATGAACAGTTGCCAGGATACCGAAGGAACGCTCGAATGTTGAGAAAAAAATAAAAATTATTTGGTGGCGGGCGCCAAGTTCAACGAAACTACCAAAATCTTTAGCTTACCAAGTTAATTCAGCTAGGCTTTTTTAGTTGTATATCTGGCCGATAAAAATTTCTCCGCACCGGATAACGGCGACTTTGTCAAGAGAAAAAAATTCAAATGTATGGTTAAGAGCGGCAGCTTTTAAATGGTGCCGGACCATTATATCGGCAGTAGCCGTTCTTCAGGGTCAAGAGCGTCGTCCAAGATTTCCGGCCGGTCTCTAGGAGGAGTTAGGGGGCCTTAAAATTGGGCCGACGGCTAAAGAACCGGAAGGCAGCCGATAGTTTTTAATTCCCTCCGCTGTCCTAAAGGCCGCCTTAATGGTTGAGCAGCAATACTGAGCCAGCAGCACAAGAAGATCTGCCGCAAGTCTTGGAGCCAAGCCCGGCGGCGCTGACCAGCCGCTGCCTTCTTCCCTGGCCGCAAGAAAAAAAACAAGGCTATTGACCCAGACTCCGGTCAAGGCAGACTGTTGGGCAAAATTTTGACTGGTTTTGGCCATCATCTGGCGCAACTTTAAGACAAAGTCTTTCTTTCAACTCGGCCGGCAAAATCGGCTCCGGTTATTTTGGGTCCCATGATTGGGCCAAATTTTTTCTGGCAATGGGCGAGAAGTTCGGGGGCGGGGCAAAAAACAGTTGCTAAAAAGCCGGTTAAAAGGTTATCCTGTCGCTTAGGCTGAGGCACTGGAATTTATAGACTGATTTTGACCAACTGGCCAATTGATGGCCGAGAAATTGGCGGAATTTTAGCTTTTCAGCGGGAATTTTATTTAGCGTCCTTTTGGCTGCAGCGGCCATTGTCAACCCTGGCGGCCAAAGTTTCTATTTTCGATTACCCGATTTTGTCCGGGAGTCTTGAGCACCGGTCGGAGCGGTTTAAAAAAACCGGCTCCGATTTTTCGTTTTAGAGGATTAGCCTTTTTGAGGATTGGCTTGGTCCAACTTTAATTTGCCAGCTGGCCGAAGGTTTTTATGTCTCTGACCAAAATAAAAAATCCAGGTACCGTCCTGGCGGTGGCTTCCCCGGTCTTTTATTCTATTTTTAACGCCAGCCTCAAGATCGCCAGCAATGACATCAGCGTCTTCGGACTTCTTTTTTTAAGAGGCCTTTCGGGCATGCTTTTGGCGGTAGTAGTTTTCCGATTGGCCAAAATCAGGCCGGTCATCAATAATCTGGGCCTGCTGATTGGGGTGGGTATAATCACGGCCTTGGCCAGTGTGTCGGTCACCATGACCATCACCTTGATTCCTCTGTATCAGGCGGTGGTGCTTTTGTATCTTTATCCGGCCTTTTCGGTGATTTTATCAATGTTTATTGTCAAAGATCGAATCACCCTTTTGGGCCTGGCCGGGGTCTTGACAGCTTTTGCCGGCTGCATCCTTTTAGTCTGGCCAGACCAAAAGGCCGGTTTGGAGCTTTCGGCCGGGCATGCCCTGGGCATCCTAGGGGCTTTTCTTTACGCCTTGGGCTTTGTCATGACCAGGAAACTGGGTCAGGCCCACAGCGGCTTGGAACCATTCTTCGCCTTTTGCCTGGCCGGAGTTCTGATTTCATGGCCTCTTTCCGCTGTCTTGGGCAGCGGGCTGGGCATTGATTCCCCAAGGGAAGTCTGCTTTGGTTTGGCGGTGGTTAGCACGGGCTCGTTGGCCCAGCTTATGGCTTTTGCAGCCCTCAAATATCTCCCGGCCTTCAAGGTCGGAGTCATTGGGACGATGGAAGTTTTAGGGGGGTCGCTGGCCAGCTGGTTTCTTTTTTCCGATCCATTCACCGTCCGGACGGTCATCGGAGCCATCATTGTCCTTTATGCCGCTTTTGGTTTTCGGGCCAAAGAGCCAAAAATCGCTGCGGCTTAAACCAAGAAGATTGTTTTGACTTTGATAATCTTAGGCGGGCAAAACTAATCGGAGCGGGATTTACTGGAGCTGCTGGCCAACGGGAACCCATTTCGATAATATGGCCGTAAGTTCGTCTCGCTGGATTGGTTTGGCCAGAAAATCATTCATTCCAGCGGCCATCAGAGTTTCCTTGACTCCGCTCATAGCGTTGGCGGTCAGAGCAATGATGGGGATTTCTTTGTTACGCCCTCCCATGGCCCTGATTTTGGCGGTAGTCTCAAGACCGTCCATTTCGGGCATCATCTGGTCCATAAAAATCAGCTGGTAGTTGGTATTGGCCACTTTTTTCAGGGCCTCCTGGCCGGAGATGGCCTTATCGCTCTTGATACCGTGAATGCGCAAAAGACCAGAGGCCACCGTTAGGTTTAGCTCGTTGTCATCGACCACCAGGATCATGACTTCTCCCCCAAAATTAAGACTGGACTTGGATTTTTTGGAGATGAGAGGTTTTTGGCCTTCCACTTTGGGGATTTTAATCTTGAAGGTGCTGCCCTCCCCGTAAGTACTTTGCGCTTCAATAGTCCCGCCCATAAGTTCAACCAGATATTTACTGACCGCCAGACCCAGTCCGGTTCCTTTGATGTGCCGGTTTTTGGCGCTGTCAAGCTGATTGAAGGCCTCAAAGAGGAAAGGCAGATCCTCGTTTTTTATTCCGATGCCAGTATCGCTGATCGAAAAGACAAGTCCGAGCGACTCTGCTTGGACCTTGAGCGTGACGTGGCCGGCGGAAGTAAATTTGATGGCGTTACCGATGATGTTAAGCAGGACCTGCCTGAGTCGGACGTCGTCGCCAAAGAGGTAGGTTGGGAGCTGAGGTGATATGTCAAAGACGATGTTAATGTTTTTGTCGGCCGCCAAAAATTTGGTCATGTTCTGAAGGTTGTCCAGAAGGGTTTTGAGGCTGAAGTCCACCATGGTTAAGCTCATCTTGCCGAGTTCAAGCTTGGAAAGATCGAGGATGTCGTTGATGATGCTTAAAAGGGCGGTACCGGCGGTTTTGATGTCTTCGACGTATTTGCGGGGGCTTTCTTCTAAGGTGGAATCGTTGAGCAGGATCTCGGAGATACCGATGATGGCGTTCATCGGGGTGCGGATCTCGTGGCTCATCATGGACAAAAATTGAGTTTTGGCTTGATAGGCCGTCTGAAAGCCGATAGCTCGCCGACGGTAAACGGTGATTAGGAAGACGACGGCAAAAAGGACGGTCGTTAATTCGACAATCAGCATGCGGTTGACGTTTTTGGCATGGTTGCCGGCAGCGATCATGGCTGAATCGGCAATATCGACGCCGGCTACGGCCAGCACTTCGCCGGTGGCGCTTAAAACCGGCGAATATGCGGACATCAGCCCGTCCCAGATTCCGGCGTATTGGCCCATGTCAGTAGCCACAGTATGCCCAGCAAAGGCTTCGCTAACGTAGCCGTCGGGCTCGGTGGCCATCCCGAGGGTAACCATCGTCTCGGGGTTGAGATCGTTATCAATGATATATTGGAGTTCGTCACCGACGTAGCGGATGAAATAGACGAACTTGACGTTGTACTCCTCAGCAAAGGCGACCAGCTGGGCCCTTTTGGCCGCCCACAGTTCAGAACCCATGTCTTCGGGGCTTTGAAGGGCGTTTAGATCTTCTTCATCAAGTAAGTTGACGGCGTGACTGGCAGCCAGTTTGAGGCGGCTGTGGATATCATTTTGTAAAAGGGTGGTGTATTCCTCGACGGAACGGTGAGACTGCCAGGTGGTGACAAATATCCCCAGGCCGAGAAAAAAGAACACGACCAGAAAGGCATTTTCCAAAATGGTTGACAGTTGCTTTTTCATGGCAAAATTATCACGTCACATCAATGGTTGTTGACTGCTCACGAACATGGTACGCCTTGCCAAATTAGGGACTCTGAAGGGTCGCTTAATCAAGATGATATACTAGCACAACGAGTAAATTCCAAAGACAAGGCAACGTTTTGCTAACTACATTATAACAAAAAAAGAGTTTTGTTAGTCCTTTTTTTTTAAAGCTTTAAATTCCCAGGGTTCTCGTTTCCGGTGGGTCCTCGCCAAGCGAATTGATAAGCGATAGGACTGCTTACCATAGGCTTTATTTAAATATTTGACAAAATATTTGACCAGGGGCTTGTCAACGAGCCGTTTCCGGGTTCGGGGCTCCGGGGTCAAGGTCGGTGGTTTGATGATCAAAGGCCGGACCACATGAATGCTTCAAAATCTGTAACTTTAGCTCGGCATGTAGCCATATGTTAACTTGATATTGTTTGTTTATTATTATAGATATTATATTGTCTTTTAAAATATATAAAAAGCTAATTGGTATTGACACCCCAGGCCAAAAAAAAGCGTCAAGCACCAATAGCTTGAGCTAGGGCGATTGAGAAGCTGGGCTTGACCGGTCAAAAAAATACGACACCGCACTACCAGCAAAGATTTGTTTCATATAGCCTAAAACAAAGCGCCTTTTATATTAATACTGAACATTGGCAATATAAGAAAATATATTATTGTGCAATGATATTAGAATAAACTGCATTAAACGCCAGAAACCTGGTCCATGTTGGCTGGTAATTTATTTTTTTTCAGCTTTAGCTGGCCGACTTTTAACTGGTAAAAAGGAGCCATTTTGGTTTAGTTTGACCTGGTAACGGCTGCTAACCCTTGTGGCACCGTGTTTGTTGGTTAAAATTAAAACATAGTAAAAACAATATTGTGTAGTACTGTTGTATACTGCTGTTGTGTAGTGCAGGGAAGAACTGATAGTTGTCATTGATTAGATATCATAGATAAAATATTTATCTTTTGGTATTTTTTTATTTAACTATTTTGCATAGTTTTATTCCTAGTTTTTTCATTTTTCTTAGCAAGGTACTTCTATGAATATTAAGATATGAGGCTGCTTTAGAGATGACTCCATTGTTTATAGCTAAAGCCTGATAAATATTTTCATGATCAGATGTTACAGCTGGAATATTGATTTTTTGATCGCTTTCTGCATGGGCGTCATCCAAATAATATTCAGAAGTAATAGCTAATTTTGTATTAATTTCATCAATCTTTGTGCTTCTAGCCATTAATAACAAACGCTCCATGACCCCAGACAACTCGCGGATATTACCAGGCCAGTGGTGTTTTTCCAGCACCGCTAATATTTTGGGGGTCAAATAAAGTTGGCTGCCATATTTTTTCTTAAAGACAGTGGCAAATTTTTTGGCCAGAAGGGTAATATCACCAAATCTTTTTCGAAGCGGCGGAATTGATAGTGGTAAAACTTTTAAACGATAGTAAAGATCCTGCCTAAAATCACCTTTTTCCACTAAAACAGTTAAATTTCTATTTGAAGCCGCTATTATTCTAGCTGTAACTGGTATATATTTGTCTCCGCCTACCCGCATAGTACATTTTTCCTGCAAAACCCGTAAGAGACGGGTCTGGCCATAGTGATTCATCTCCGAAACTTCATCAAGAAAAATAGTCCCGTGATGGGCCATCTCAAATAAACCTGGCTTCCCGCTGCGTTTAGCTCCGGTAAAAGCCCCTTCTTCATGGCCAAAGAGCTCTGACTCCAAAAGCGATGGAGGCAAAGCAGCACAGTTAATGGCCACAAAGGGCCCATGAGCCACGGAACTGTACTGATGGATAGCTTGGGCAAAAAGCTCCTTGCCGGTTCCGGTTTCGCCCAAAAGAAGGATCGGGCTGTCAGTGGTGGCAAATGATTTAGCCGTCATGATGGTGGTTTTCAAAGACTCTGACTCGCCCCAGATGTCACTGAAGCTATACTGACAGGTCAGCCCCCGGGCGTGGAGGCTTTTTCGTATTTTGGTCTCCAGTTCCCGAATAGAAGACACAGGCTCTAAGGTAATCAATTTTTCTTCTGATCTATGATCTATTTTGACATTTTCTGTGCTTATCAAAAGAGAATTATCAAAAAAAGTAGCTAACTCATCTTTGATTCGATCTTTGCTGCTCAGATATCTGGTCACCAGAGTGGGCGGCAGAACATCGGCAGCTTTGAGGCCTTCGAGCCCAGCCTGAAGATTTAACAGATGCCTGGCCGTGGCGTTGACTGACTGAAGCAGGCCTTGGTGATCGACGACTAAAATGCCGTTTTGGGACAGATCAATGACCGACTGAAGCCTTCGGGAGCGAGCTTTTTCCAAACGGCGGGCGTAAGCTACTTTTTTAGCTTCCATTAAAGCTATTCTTAAAGACACTTCACCGCTGTCAAGCATTAGGGTCGCAAAGCCTTGCTGCTGAGCCAGTTTGCCAGAGATATAGCCAGCCACTATTACATCGGCGCCGTCGCTCATAGCCCGGTCCAGCTGTTTTCGGATGACTTCAAGATCCGGGGTCAGGGGATCGGTGTATAAGGCATAGACTTTTAAATCAATGTCCAAAAGGTCAGCAAAAATCTGGACATCCTTTTGGTCAGAGGAAAAGGCCAGAAGTCCGATGCGGGGGTGGTCGATTTTAGTGAGTTTTTTGGCTCCGTGGAGGGCCGTAGCCAAATCTTGGCCCGAGACCGGGATTTCAACCACTGGGGTTTTAACGATATCCTGGATCATGGTTACCAAAATCCCCCTGGTAATGATCACGTCAACTTCTTGTCGTTCCAACTCCAGGGCATGAGCCCGAGAAATCTCCCCGGCCCCTTCTTTAATAATTAAGCTATCAGCCAAACCCAGGCTTTTGGCGATATCCCGAGCCCGCTCTCCAATCTGAGCATTAGGAGGAATAAGACCGATTTTCGCTGGCATAAAATATTCTCCTTCCAGACTAGCCTTTCAACAATTGTTATCCTCTCAGGCATAGTTAACCATTACCGCCGCCTTTAATGACCAGACTGCTGGAGAACCGCTCAGGTCCAGATAAACATCTGGGCTGCGACAATTGGAGCAAAAAGCGCCATGTGTATCTTTTAATGAAACACATGGCGCAGGATTTGTCAACCCAATTGAAGAAAAATAGCGGATTTAGCAGTTGGCTCATTTTTTGCAATTGACTCATTATCCATCACCGTCTGGTCTATGAGGGTTATGAAACTGGGCTTTACTTTAAGCATTGTTGCTTTATGGGTTGCTATGACTATAATTGATGAATTAATTAAAGATATTAAAATCCCTAATTTTATCCCTGTTAGCCAGCATTTTAAAAGTGATTCAATCAGCGATATTGCTGGAGAAGTCACAAAAGCGCTTGATAAATCAGGGATTGGAGGCCAACTGATCGTTGATTCGGAAATTGCCGTGGGGGTTGGTTCCAGAGGGATTGCCAATCTTCCGGTCTTAGTAAAAAGCGTGGTCGAGTGGTTCAAGGTCCGCCAGACCAAGCCTTTTATCGTCCCGGCTATGGGTAGCCATGGAGGAGCAACGGGAGCCGGACAAATTAAGGTTTTAAGTGAGCTTGGAGTTACGGAAAATACAATCGGCTGCTCCATCCGCTCAGCCATGGAGGTGGTGCAGGTCGACCAGTTGGATAATGGCCTTCCAGTTTATATGGATGCCTTGGCCTGGAAAGCGGGCCGAGTTTTTTTAATAAACCGCATCAAAACCCATACTTCCTTTACTGGAAAAAATGAAAGCGGCCTGGTAAAAATGCTGACTATCGGGTTAGGCAAGCAAAAAGGAGCTGATTCCGCTCACCGACTGGGTAATTTTCAGTTTGCCTCCATCATGCCGGCCATGACCAGATGCCTGATAGCCAAAAAACCTGGAATTTTAGGCGGTCTGGCTATAGTTGAAAACGCCCGGGACGAAACTGCGCTGATTGAGGTCATTGAGTCGGGCAATCTTGAGGAGCGAGAGGCCGAGTTACTGGTTTATGCCAAGTCTCTGATGCCGTCTCTGCCCTTAAAAAATATTGATCTTCTCATCATCGACCAAATTGGAAAAAACATTTCCGGTGCGGGTATGGACCCCAACATAACCGGCCGGCACGGAAGTTCAGCCAAATTTGGCGGTCCTAACGTCACCAGACTGGTCGTTTTGGGCTTAACCCCGGAGAGCAAAGGTAACGCTACTGGCATGGGTCCGGCGGATATCATTTCTCAGGCCATGTACGACAGCATTGATTTTAATTACACCTACGCTAATGTCATTACCAGCACTAATCTTTCCTACGTTCGAACGCCTATGGTTCTGGCCACCGAAAAAATGGCCATCCAGTGCGGCCTTAAAACCTCCAATGCCCCTCCAGAGAACATCAAAGCGATTCGTCTAAAAGATACCCTTTCTTTGGAGCGCCTTTTGATGACTAAAGCCGCCTTGCAGGAATTGACTGATTTGTCGGAAATCGAGGTCATGGGTGCAGAATTTCCATTGAGCTTTAACCTGGCCGGACAAGTCGATCGTGATATTTGGAATTTTTAAACTGTTTTTGTATAAAATTATAGTTTATTACTGGATACAAGGAGTTATTATGTCCAATCCTGGCTTTAGGATCAAAACTAACTTTACCCGCCCACCGGCTGAGTTGGTCCAGTCTTTTGCGGGCTTACCAGTGGCCAACATCGGCGACAACATGAACCGTCTTTCGTGTATGAATTCCCGCATCATACCTTTAAACCAAGCACCATTGATCGGCTGCGCTTTTACTGTCAAAGTGCGGGCCGGCGACAACCTTCTTTTTCATAAAGCAATTGATTTGGCCCAGCCAGGCGATGTGATCGTCATTGATGCCCAAGGCGAACACTCATATTCGATTTTTGGGGAATTGATGGTTCAGTGGTGCCGCAAAAGAGGGCTTAACGGATTGGTCGCCGACGGCTGCATTCGGGATTCAGATTACATGAGACGACTGACCGACTTCCCGGTTTACGCAGTGGGTATCAATCCTAATGGCCCGCTCAAAGAAGGCGGCGGTGAAATTAATTTTCCCATCATGTGCGGCGGAATTGTGGTCAAACCAGGAGACATCATTGTTGGTGACGCCGACGGCGTAGTGGTCATCGATTCTGTTGATGCCCCGGAAATTGCCCGGAAAGCCAAAAGCCAAAATGAAAAAGAAAACCAAATTATGGAAGGCATTGAACACCTCAAGTGGGACCGGGCCTGGGTCGATGCCGTTTTAAAAGCCAAAGGCTGTGAGTTTGTAGATTAAAAGGATCAACCAATGAATATGTTAGTCCACGTCTTAGAAGCTATCCACCCCCAACCGCTGGCCAGGCTAAAAGCCTTGGCCGAGGTAGTTGACTGGAACCAGCCAGGGGTGGGTGATTTAAGTCAAGCCGACGCCGTTATCGTCAGGGCGGCCAAAATAGATAGAAAAATGCTTGAAAATTCACCCCGCCTTAAGGTTATCGGTAAACATGGAGTTGGTTTGGACGCCATTGATCTCCAGGCTGCTCAAGAGCTCGGCCGAAAGGTTGTTTTTACTCCGAATGCTAACCTTGAGTCCGTGGCCGAGCTGGCAGTGGCTCTGATGTTGTCGGCGGCCCGTTTGATCCCTCTTGGGCATGGTCAGCTCAAACTGGGGGCCTATGAGACTATTAGCCCTCAGGAACTGACCGGAACGGAACTAACCGGCAAAACCGTCGGCCTGGTCGGAATGGGACGAATCGGTCAGCGGGTAGCGGCAATTTTAAGGGGCGGATTCCAAATGAAAGCTCTGGGTTATGACCCATTGTGCCATATCGACAGATTTAAAGAAGCAGAAGTGGAAAAAATTAACCGCCTCGAAGACCTACTGCCGCAAGCCGATTATATCAACATAAGCGTTCCCTTATCTCAGCAAACCATGGGGCTCTTTAACCATACTCGCTTGGCTTGGTGTAAGCCGGGAGCCATTTTGGTGAATACCGCCCGGGGAGGAATCGTTGACGAAGAGGCCTTAGCTGAGGTTTTAAAAAAAGGACCCCTGAGGGCGGCGGCCAGTGATGTTTTTCTTAATGAACCCCTAAGCACCCAAAGTTCTCTGCTGGCCTTGCCAAACTTTATCGCCATGCCCCACGTCGGGGCCAGTACAGAAGAAAGCCTGATCCGAATGGGGGATACGGTTGTGGCCGACGTTTTGCGGGTCCTAAGTGGCCAGGAACCTCTTTTTCCAGTGCCGTTACCAGCTTGAGTCAAGGGGTCAGCCAAGGGGAAGTGTCGGCCCAAAGGGAGGAAATCATGAAGCAAATATCTCAGGATGTTTTTATATCAATTGTCGGGTTAATTGTTGTTGTAATATGCTTAATATTTACTAATAGGTACACGAGCGAGACAGCATTTTTCCCACGTAGCTGTTTGATTCTGCTGGGTGTCCTGCTCATTGCCATGCTAATTGAAACTTTAATTAGAGCTAAAAAAGAAAATAAATTGAAACCAGAATTAGCCAATAAAAGTAATATTATTCCATTTTTAACAGTCACCGGACTTTTAGCGGCTTATAGCTTGGCTATAAAATTTATAGGCTTTTACACCTCCACCGCTTTATTGTTAGTGGTTGTTGGATTATCATGGGGCTCGGTAAGTAAAAAGTCGATATTTATATTTACTGGTTGCTTTATTATTTTTCTTTATGTTTGTTTTACGGTACTTTTTAACGTTCCATTACCAACCGGTCTAGTGAGGTGAAAAATGTTGGAAGCCTTAGTTGAAGCCCTCCCCGCAGTTTTTACCCTGTCTGGAATTTTGGCCATGGTTTTGTCGACGGCGGCCGGGATTATCATTGGAGCGTTGCCTGGTCTTTCAGCGACCATGGGGGTGGCCTTACTGATCCCTTTCACCTTCGGTATGCACCCGCTGACCGCCCTTCTAGCTATGGCCGGGATGTACAACGGAGCCATTTATGGTGGGTCAATTGCGGCCATCCTTTTAAATATTCCTGGAACCCCGGCGGCAGTCTGTACCACCCTGGACGGGTTCCCTTTAGCCAAAAAAGGCCAAGGGGTCCTGGCTCTCCAGACCTCAGTGATCTCCTCATGTTTTGGCGGAGTTATTAGCGCTTTGTCTCTTATGCTGATTGCTCCCTATCTGGCCAGACTGGCCTTAAAATTTGGGCCGGCTGAGTTTTTCTGGGTAGCTATCCTGGGTTTGTCGACCATCGCCAGCTTCATCTCCGGCTCAACCATAAAGGGACTAATTAGTGGGTTTATCGGCATATTAATCAGTACCATCGGGACCGATTCCATAACTGGCGTCTCCCGGTTTGATTTTGGGACCATGTATCTTTTGGACGGCGTCCCTCAATTGGTCGCTCTAATTGGCCTTTTTTCTATTCCTGAAGTTTTTAACATCCTGGAAAAAAGCGGTCGCAATCAAAGCGCCGCCCAAATTAATTTAACTGCCTCCAAAGGCTGGGATTGGGTCAAAGACACCGCCAAGTCTTGGGTCATTTGGATCCGAGGCTCCATCATTGGGGTAGTAGTCGGGATCATGCCCGGAGCCGGGGCCAACATTGCGGCCTTTATCAGTTACAACGATGCCCGTCAGCGTTCCAAAACCCCTGAGCAGTTCGGTAAAGGTTGTCTTGACGGGGTCAAGGCTTCAGAAACAGCCAATAATGCTGTCACCGCCAGCGCTCTGGCCCCGATGCTGACCTTTGGAGTTCCTGGCAATGCCGTGGCCGCTGTTATGATCGGTGGACTGATGATTCACGGTCTTCAGCCCGGTCCTAACCTGTTTGTCAAAGAGGCTAACGTGGTCTACGGCTTGATGTGGGGAATGTTATTAACCAACTTCATCATGCTTTTCTTTGGTCTGCTCGGTTCCCGTCTTTTTGCCCAGTGTTTAAAAATACCGCCGACCTTGATGGCCGCCGCTATTATCGCTTTGAGTTCAGTGGGCACTTTCAGCATAAACAATTCCATGGG
>JAISWF010000136.1 GCA_031271165.1 Deltaproteobacteria bacterium | reverse complement strand
GGAAAATTTTTTTAACAGGATTCAGGTTTTAAAAATTTCTACATCCTCTAAATTTATTATTTTTTTCTTTGTCAATTTCTATGCCAAATTTTGAATTTTTCCAAAATTAGAATTGCTGCTGGCCCGTCAAATTGTACGTTTTGCTATTTTAACAGCGGAATCAATTTTGGGCGGCCTTGTCTGGAAACGGCCCAAGGGGCGTTTGAGTTTCTTGACTACGGTTTTGAGTTGGTGAAAAAAGCATTGCTAACTGTCTTTCATTTTCTCAAATCTTTAGGCACCCTGTCAAGAGTTGTTGCCTCAAAAGCTGGTTTGGAGGCGGAAAAAAGATGCTTTAAATCAAAAAAAGTTGCCCCCGTTGGCGCTTGGCTGTGATTTCTGATCCAAAGAAGAGGCAACCAGGAAAAATAAAGTATAATTTTATTAACAAAGAAAAGAAAATAAAGATTGAGATTAACTTGCCGAAAAAAACAAAATAATTTAAACAAATAATAGTCAGGCCCCGGACCAGTGATATAGAATAATTAATTGTATTTGCAAAAAAATAGAAAAAAAAAGAAGGCCTAAATTTTTGTATAGCTATTAATATAAACAAAGTTGGCTACTTTTTTGGTTCAGCCAATCGTTGCTGGCACTGAAAGTCTAAGTGAGCCAGGACTCTCATTATAGGAATTAACCATTACTTTTTTTAAATATAACAGAAAATTCGGAAAAAAAACAGTAAAAATTTTATAGTTCTAGAGGCGGTGGCTTTTTTAACAAACGTTCTTTCTTGGGGCGAAAAAAAACAGCGGCGGCCACAAACCTTCAGAATTTTCCAGCCAGACTTATTATTCAGTTTTATCATCCACCGGCAGACTTCCCGTCCGGTATAGATGAAGTATTTTGGGCAAACCAGGGAGATTGAGCCTGGCCAACAGTTTTTCTGTTTCCAGTCCGACCCGAATTTCTTCTTCTGGCCGCTGGTTTTCATCAAGGTCAAAGATTTCGAAAAACCTGATAAAGCGGGCTACGTGGACAAACTCATGGGTAAGAATGTAGCACAAAAAAGGCAATAAGGCTATTTTTTCCCGCTCAGCTGCCGTCAGGATGGCCGGATCGTACAGACAAATCCGCCAATAATCGGGTTGGGAGGCATTGATCGCCTCCCCGCGACGGTAGCGGAAGAGTTGGGCCAACCCTAAGTGAGGGCTTCGTTCTTCTTCAGTCAAATCCGGCCAGTGCCTGATGTCGACCGGCCACTGGCGGTAGTCGCCAAAGTCGAGATCAAAAGCTTCGGAGACCAGTTCCCCAGCCAAATGGGCGGCTCGGTCGAGATCGGCCAAGTGGGCCGGTCCGAAACATGGGACATCTTGGTTGGGCTCCCCGGATTGGTCCCGGCGTCTGGCCAAAGTCTCTCCTCGAATTAAAAACCAAGTTCTTCGTTGATCAAAAGGACATGGACCCGTCCCGGCGGTGTGGAACGATGGGTGATAACAGTAGTGCAACACAGACGGTTTGGGGCTTGGCAATCATGGCATTTGGCCGTTTTGGAGCAGGGAGTATCGTGGCCGAGCCTGATGGCGTTAGCTGGGGTGGCCACGTTCCTGATCCGGGAAATGGCTTGGTGGACGTCATTACAGATTTTGTTGCGGCCGACCAGCAAAGCCACTTTTTTGGGACCATATGACAGAGCCGCTACCCGGTTGCCGAGCTTATCGGTGTTGACCAGCTCTCCGTCGACGGTGACCGCATTGCTGGAACAAACAAAAAGATCGGTCAAAAGGGTTTGGCGGCTGAGCTCATTTCTCTTTTCGGGGGTCAGAGACGGATCGTTGCGATCAATGACCGTCAGGCCAGTGATGGCGGAAAGCCTGGCCACCAGTTTTGAAGCGCCCAAGGTGGCCGATCCGCCAAAGCCGGCTGAATTTGGTGCCAATTCCGGGACAATGGTCTCAATCAGGTAATCTTCGGCCTGCCCGAGCGTCTGGTGGATGGTGGCGTGAAAAAAATGGTCAGTTAAGGTTTTTTTGACTCTTTCCAGTCTGGTAAGGTGATATTTTTCCATCGGGGTGGTCATGGCAAACTCCCACTGGCGGCCAAAGGTGTCAACAAGCGTTCTTTGGTAACCTTGTTGGGTTGGGCCGCCTGGTCCTGCCGCCAGAAAAATCAGGGGCAGGGTCGAAAATAAGAAAACACCGGAGATAAAAGGCTATTTCAAATTAATCTCAAGATCTGGCTGGGTCTGGGCCCAATAAGGCGTTTGGGTTAGTCCGGCCTTTTAAAAAAGCCTGGTCACTTTTTTAGGCTGAGGACTATTTAGGCTCCGGCAGCTGGTAAGAGATTCGGTAAAGGTGCGGCCACCTTTTGCCGGTAATCCACAAGCGCCCTTCTTCGTCAATAGCCAAGCCGTTTAAAACCGATTCCTGAGTCGAAATCAGGCTCTGGCTTTCCAATGAACAAATGTCGGTTAAATCTAAATAATAGGCGACCTGCCCAGTTTTGGGCTTGATGGCCGCTATGCGGCAACTCATATAAACGTTAGCCAAGATCAAACCAGAAGCTGGATCGAATTCCAGCTCGTTGAGCCTGGTGACCGGGCCGGCCTGGTCATGGCTTAAAACTTCAGGGCCGTCTTTGGCAAAGTCGCCCGCCCGATGGGGGATGAGATGCTCAGAGCCGTCGGAGCGCCAAAGTTTGCCCTCGGCCGTGGTCAGTCCCCAGCCCTGTCCGGGAGAGAAATAAGTATCCACAACTTCCAGGGTCTGGGGAGCAAGTTTAAAGACTGTGCCCTCCTGCCAGGTCAAAAGGTATAGAAATCCGTCTAATTCGGCCAGTCCTTCGGCGAAAATGTTTTCAGGAAGCTTTAGGCAAAGCTCGGCCGCAAGAAGATTTTCAGAAGTTGGGGCCGGATAGCGACAGAGCTGGCTTTGACCGTAAAGGCCGGTCGACTCAAAGAGCCGGCCCTGAAAAAATAACAGTCCCTGGGTGAATCGGCCGGGTGGGCGGCTGACGACCTGTTCAAGGCTGACGCTTAGCACTGGGGTGCCGGCAGCCGCTAAAGAGGCGGCCAAAAAATGCTCCCCAATAAAGGCCGTCAATAAAAAGAAAACGAATATAAGGGCCTGGAAAGTTCCAGCTGAGCTAAGGCGGCTCAGCCAATAGCGTCTTAATTTGGCTAAAGGCACCTTGACCGGGATCCAGCCGCCTCGACCAAAAGTCACAGACCAGCAACCTCCTCTTTTAATTTTTTGGTCACCTTGGTTTTGGCCGCAGCCCGGATCTTGGGGATGAGGATTTTTTTGACCGTATCAAGTCCCTGATAAAGGTTAAGAGTTTCCTTATCAATGACGTCAACTGCCCCGATTTGGTCGCTTCTGAGTTCGGCCTGGCTGCCTGATTTGGCGATGGTTGAGCAGATAATCACCGGTATAGGGAAATAAACCATCAGTTTTTTTAAAAAAGTAACCCCATCCATCTTGGGCATGATGATATCCAAGGTTATGACGTCAGGACCCAGTTCCAAAAGCATTTCCCGGGCCTCGTAAGCGTCTTTGGCTGCGCCGACGACCTTGATGTCCGGCTCATCGGCCATGGCCTTGGTCAAAAGATTGCGGACGATGGCCGAATCATCAACCACCAGAACTTTGATGGGGCTGCCGGTCGAGCGGCTGACCGGGGCCGCCGAAGAGGCGGCGGCCGGTTTGGGGGCGGAAAAAGCAGCTGGAGCGCCGAATCGGCCGATTTCTTCTTTTTGGATGGTCGACCCGCCCATGACCCGGCGGTCCATTTCCTCAATGGTCAGCTTGTTGTCCCAGTTCTGGTAATGGAGTTTGAGGCCCACTGAGCCTCCGACGTTCTCCTTGATGATTCTGATATTGTGGCGGGCCAGAACTTGGCGGGCAGTTTCGATGTTGCGCTGGCCGATTTGAGTGCCGGAGGTTATGTTGGTAACTACGTTGGCTCCGCCGCTGATGATGGCTTCAACTCCTTCAAGGCTGCCGGCGGTTCTTTGCATGAACTGGATCAGAAAGGCAATGGCGTAATCGCCGTATTTGCCGCTCCTTTCCTTGTTGGGGCTGGTGGGCAGCATGAAGTGATTCATGCCTCCGAAGCGCAGTTTGGTATTGTAAAGACAGACCGCAACGCATGACCCTAACAGTGTGGATATGATATGTGGTTGTTTGGATATGAAATATTCACCCGGCAGGATGAAAACGCGATTAACTTCTGTGGTCATGAAATAGAAAACCCTTCCTAGGACCTAAAAGACTGACCCTAAAGGTAAACGAACCCGCCGCCAGCGGCGCCGCCGGCATACGGAAAAAGCTAATCAGCCGTCGAGGCCAAAGGCCAAACGGACGATGCCGTCAGCAGCCAGGACCAAACCCAAGCCGCCGTCACCTAAAAGGGCACTGCCGGCTAGAAAATTAAGACGTTTAAACTGTTCTCCCAGCTCCTTGACCACCACTTGCTGCTGGCCCATAACCTCGTCGACCAAAAGGGCGTAGCGGCCAGCCAGGGTTTCGACCATGACCAGAAGTCCTTCGGAAGGATCCGGGTGCTCCGGTTCAAGATCGAAGAGCTCATAGAGCTTGATAAGCGGAGTAATCTGTCCCCGTCGGTTTAATATAAGTCCTCGGCCTTCGACGGTGGAAAGTTCGTCCGGGGTCGGCCTTAAAGACTCCAATATTTCTTCTAAGGAAATGATGAAATTGGCCTGACCCACTCGGACATGGAGGGCCTTGATAACCTGAAGGGTCACGGAAAGCGGAATCTTAAGGGTGATAGAGGTGCCCTGGCCGACCTTGGAGTCAACGTTAATGGAGCCGTTTAAGGCGCTGATGTTGGTGCGGACAACATCCATGCCCACCCCGCGACCGGAGACATCGGTGATGGCTTTAGCGGTGGAAAAACCAGCGCCAAAGATGAGCCCGATGGCCTCTTTATCAGTCAAGGCCGAAGCCTGGGCCTCGCTCATCATGGCTTTGGAAACGGCTACTTTGCGCATAACATCGGGATCGATGCCGCGTCCGTCGTCTTCGACGATCATGTAAAAAAATTCTTTGTCAGCTGAGGCGGCGACTTTAAGGAGACCTTCGGCCGGCTTGCCATCGGCTAAACGCTGTTCGTTAGCCTCAAAACCGTGGTCCATGGAGTTTCTGACGACGTGGACCAGTGGGGCCTCAAGACTTTCGGCGATGGATTTATCAAGCTGGACATCCTGGCCTTCGAGGATCACCCGGACTTGTTTGCCCAATTGATGGCTAAGTTCTCTGGCCATCATGTTGACTTTTTGGAGGATGCCTTTGATGGGCACCCGGCGGATTTCCATCAGACTTTCCTGGAGTTCGTCAGACAATTCGCGAAAAGCTTGGTTGGCGTTTTTAAATGATCTGATGGTGTTAGGATTGACCTTTTCCTGCTCAATGGTTTTTTGCAGGTAATTGAAAGTTTCGGCTGTGACGATGAGTTCCCCGACATAACTCATGAACCCGTCGACTTTTTCCTCGGAAATGCGCATGGTCTTGCGTTCCTGCTTGGCTTCTTTTTCCTTTTTGAGGTCATCGCTTTTGGCTTGGTCATCGCGGGATTCAGCCGGGGCGGTTTTGAGTTCCGCCGGTTTGGGTTCTTCTATGGGTTCGGCCGAGGTCAGTTCCAGGGTATTTAAAAGAGATAAAAATTTGTTTTTTATTAATTCTACCAAAACAGGATCAAAATCAAGGCCGCTCTCATAAACGGCCGTGAAATCCTCCATGACCGTCTGATAAACGTTATCAAGCTCACTAAAGCTTTCACTTTTAATGATTGAACCCACTTGCTTAAGATCCAGGTCGAAAGCCTGGGGCTCAAATTTGGGGCCGCAAATGTTGTCGAAGGCGGAGATGATCGGCTTGGAAAGATCGACCCCATGGAAGCTGACTGTCGCCGGGCGCACCAGAGAATTGACAACTTCGACGCTCGGTTCAACTTTAAATGGCAGGGTATTAATCAGATCGGATATGTCCTGAATGAGCTGATCGGGGTCGGTTCCACGATCTAAGGCTTCGGCCAGAAGTTTTTTGATTTTTTGACAGACCCCTTCAAAGTCGGCTCCCCCATCATGGGCGGCCGCCGAAGAACTCCCGGTTGCTCCCATCCAGGCGATCAGATCAGTTTGGAAATCGGCCTCTTCTTTGGTCAGGACCAAGGAGGTGTCACCGGCCGAGAGGCGGTCGAGCATGGCTTTAAGGTGGTTGCCGGCCAGATAAAGGTATTCAATGGCCTTGGGATCGGCTGGCCTAATATTGTGCCTGATTTCATCAAGGAGGTTTTCAAGTTTATGGGCAAAGTCCTTGATGTGGTTGAGGCCAAAGAAGGCACTTGAACCTTTGAGGGTATGAGCAGCCCGGAAGACCGGATTGATGGTATCAAGATTGGTGGAATCAGTTTCAAACAAGGACAGACTGGAGGTGTACTCCTCCATCAGTTCCTGGGATTCAGTTATAAAATCCTGAAGTAATCCCTCGTCGAGTTCCATTTCGGACATATTCAAACCTTTCGGGGTCGGTTGGTTTGTTTTTCCGGACCATGGTCGGCGAGGGTTTTACCCTGCGGCCAGGGGGGAGGGCTTTTCGGGTGCGCTTTGGTCGTCATCCTCGTCTACGGTTGGCAGGGCCAAGCCGCAGACGGCATTGAGTTCTTTGGAAACGCTGTCCATGGCTACAAGTTGTTTATTAAGCTCTTTAAAAAGCAAGGGAATGGTTACCATTGACTGGCGGTAATATTGGTCGTCCTGACCGGTCAAATAGGGTTTGATATAAGCGGAGAAGACCATCCATTGGTTTTCCATTGAGACCATGGTTTGCCTGGCCGCCTGAGTGGATTGTTCAAGCCGCCGGGCCAGGTTTTCAGGGATGGCCCGTAACTCGGTTCCTGATTGCCCCTGACTCAGAAGTCCCAAGGCTTCCCTGGCCATCTGGACAATGCGGCTGTTATAGAAACTTAGATTATCCTCTTGACGCCGGATGGTGAGATACGTTCGGATTCTGGCTAAAAGCTCATTGCGCTCGAAGGGCTTTTCCATAAAGTCGGCCGCCCCGAGTTCCCTAGCCTGGGTCTTTTCCCGGTTATGGAATTTTCCCGACAGAAAAATGACCGGGATGTTGGCGGTGGCCGGATTGGACTTTAGGGCCCGCATAACATCAAAACCGTTCATTTCAGGCATCATGATGTCCAGAATTATTAATTCTGGAATGTGCTCTCGGGCTATTTTCAGACCATCAGCCCCGGTCAGAGCGTCTAGGCACTCAAAGCCCGCCTTTTGAAGGATCGCTCCCAGGAGTTTGTGGATCATCTGATCGTCATCGACGATCAAAATCCTGGGGGCGGCGGTAGTTTGAAATTCGGCTTTCATGAACAATCCTTGACAAAAGGCGATCTTTGGTACCCTATACTAATTTTATAGGAAACCAACAAAAATAACAATATCGCCGATAACATATAGTTAAAGCCAGCCTGGATACCGGTTCAAAGGTCCGTCGGATAAGCAATCAAGGAAACTTTGAAGGATTTAAAGTTAGTCCCATTATGCATAAAAAAACCCGGCGTCGAGTGACACCGGGTCCGGTAAGGCTAAAGGATCTGGAAAGAAAATTCCTAGCCCAAATCAAAGAGACAGGCTGGTCACCACTTTTTTCCCAACCAGGAAAAAATCGCCCAAGACGACCAGCACCGGTCTTCCATATTGAACCGTTTTACCGAAGCACAAACTGAGCGCGGCGGTTAGTAGCCCAAGCGGCCTCGTTGTGGCCGGTATCAAGGGGCCGCTCTTCGCCGTAGGAGACGGTGTTTAACCGGGAGCCACTGATACCTTGATCGACGAGGTAATTGTAAGCGGCTTTGGCCCGGCGGTCAGCTAAAGCACGGTTGTAAGACAAAGTGCCGCGCTCGTCGCAATGGCCCTGGACCTCGGCATTGGCTGCCGTGTCTTGCTGCAGGTAACTGACTTTTGCGTTGAGGATCGGAATTTGGTCGGCCCTGATGTTAAAGCGGTCGAAATCAAAATGGATGTTGTTGTTTTCAAACTCGTACTTCAACTGGGTCAAGGCACTATTGTCGGTTTCCACCGCCGCTTTTTTGGTGCAACCCACGACCAACAGTCCCAAGCTCAAGGCGAGGGCTACGAGCGTCAATTTCTTCATACTGTTCCTCCATGTAATTTATAAAGTGTGCCAAACTTTTTGGGCACTGAAAATTTCCGGGCCAGTCGCCATCGCCGGTCAGGATTTTCGCTGCTGAGTTGGGGGGCCAGGTCTTGGTTTTACCCCGAGAAGCAATTTTAATACAAAAAAATGATTAAATCAAAACGAAAAAAAAAGTCAAAACTTTTGATTAGTCTAGGTAAGTCTAGTGGGTAAAAAGAGAAAAAAAGCAAAAAACTTGTGTACTAATATGGATCTATAAAAAACCATAGCCGCTTGTACGTAAACTAGTTTAAGGCTATTTTGCGGATAACTAACCTTGGACATTATAGCCCCACAACCTGAGGCTGTCAACGCTTTTGAGATATTTAGTAATTTCGTAGGAATTAAAAAAAAAATCCAGGTCTAAAGTCCCCTTTTGGTCCATGGCTGGCTTTGATAAGTCCTGGGTTTGGACTATTTGGTCGATCAGCCGCCAAGGCTCCCTGGGGGAAGACGCTTTCTATTCCAATGGCCGCCCCAAGGAGGCTTAAGGGCCTCATAGTGGTTCACAGGCAGCGGCTTGAAATTACAGTTATTTATTAAGCTATCAGGCCAATATTGGCCAATATTTTTTTGATTTACTTATTGATTTATGACTTGGGCGCAAACCAAAGTCCTTTTAAGGCCGATAAAAACTTTTCTTTTACCAACAAAGGTTCAGCAGGCTTTCGGCCCGAGAAAGACTGATTGAAAATGCCAACAGTTCGTTCGTTTACCAACAAAATTTCAGCAGGCTTTCGGCCAGAAAAAGATTGGTTGATAGTCCCAACCGTTCGGTCGCTTACGAACAAAGGTTCAGCAGGCCTTCGGCCAGCGAAAGACAGGACGAAAAACCCAACCGTTCAGTCGCTTTGGTGGTCTGACCCCTTGAACTGAGGGGGTCTCCCGGACGGGCAGGGAGATGGACAGCCTGCGGAGCTTTGGGATAATTGCTCCTTAAAAGGCCTAAAACCTCAAGCACAGTCGCATCACACCCGGTGGCCACGTTAAAAACTCCGTCTCCAGGATCGGGGGCCCTCGCGGCGGCAATCGTGGCCCGAACAACATCGGAGACGTGAATAAAGTCGCGGGTCTGGGTGCCGTCTCCGTAAATGATCGGGGCCCGTCCTTCAGTCAGGGCTTTGACAAAAATAGGTATTACCCCGGCGTCGGCGCCGTCGGCCGACTGCCGGGGCCCGTAAACGTTGAAATACCTGAGTGATACTGTGCTTAGGTTATGATTTTCCCGATAGAAAAGCCCCAAGTGTTCGCCTAAGAGTTTAATAGCGGCGTAAGGGGTGTTGGGCCGAGGCAGTTGATCCTCACGGTGGGGAGCTGGCAGATCGCCGTAAACGGCGCTGCTGGATGCATAAACCAACCGGGTGACACCCGACTCCACGCAGGCACGCATGACGGAAAGAGTTCCCCGGCCGTTGATATCCAGGCAGCTTTCAGGATCTGACTGGCTTAGAGGGACCGAGGCCATGGCCGCTAAGTGGAAAACGGTCGAAACATTTTGGGTGAGTTTTAAAATCAGCTCCCAATCACGGACATCCCCGGTCACCAGTTTGACCCGGGGACAGACCCCGGCCAGATTGGTTCTGGAGCCGCTCGAAAGGTTGTCCAAAACCGTAACTTCCAGCCCCAGTTTGGAGAGTTCTTCGACCAAGTGCGAACCGATAAAGCCAGCCCCGCCGGTGACAAGGACGGGGCTGGGAAAGTCGGTTTGGACGTCAGTCTCTTGAGACTGCCGGAGGTGCGATTTAGGCTGGTCTGACAAAACGGTCCTTTCGTTGAAACGAGGAAATTAGGCCGGGTCAAGGGTTTGGTGGCCGCCAGCCTTAGGGTAAAGGGAGCGGTGGGGGTGTCGGTGGCATTCGATAGCCGAACCAGGCGCTTTTAAACCATTTCTGGCTGATGAAGTTGGCAAAAGCCGGTTCATAGAAGACCTCATCGAAGGTGGGCCAGAGAAAACTGTCCTGCTGCTCGGTTGTGTGGCGCAAAAGAGGCGCAGTTAATTCGACATCGCCGTTCCAGGCGGCCCAGCGGGCCAAGGCGTAGCGACTGGAGCCTGGTTTGGCGGCTTCGGCCCCGGTCCAGTATTTTTCGGCTTCTGACAGCAAAAATCCAACATCGTCAGCGGCCACCAGACTCATTTCGCACATTAAAAGGCCCTTTTCAGCCAAGATAGTGGCATATTCAGCTAAAAATTGGCCAGGGGGGTCCTCCGGCGGCTCCTGGTAGGCGTTGGTGGCTTCCGTTAAGAGCAGTTCGGCCAGCCTGAAAAAGGCCATCTGATCTTCAATGGGGGGATACCCGGTGGCCGCTACCCGGCGAAAAAAACTGGCTAGACGGAATTTATACCATGGCGGGAGGGTATCGACCCGTAAGGCAGTGAGCAGTCGTTCAAGCTCGCAATTTAAAACCGCCGCCAGCCGTTCTTGAAAAGAGGCCGAAAGCAAAGTCGCTCCGGTAGGCCGACTATCGCGAAGAAAATTAGAAAATAGGGTAAACGAATGTCCTGAAACAAAGTGAGGCAACCCGTCATCATAATGATCCAAGGGACTGGGCCGGGGAATGCTGGAAACGGACAACAGTTCTAAGCCCATCCGATACTCCAAAAGGACCCGGCCGAAAGAGCGCTTGCTCCAGGCAGAGTCGGTTAAGGTTTTATCGTCGGGCCAGTTGGGGGTGGATGACAAAAGCGAAAAAAGAGTCAGCCCCCTGGCGAAACGGTAATCAGGTTCGGCCGGCACTAATTCAATAAGTCTGGCACAAACATCATTTAACAGTCCCAGGGCCAGGACCCGGTAGGCCGGGACTTCCTCGGCCGCAACCCAGATGCGGTCGGCCATCAGTCTCAAGCGGTCGACCCTGGTGGTGTTGGACCATAAAAATTGACGAAAGGCGGCTAGAGCATCGGCGGTCAGCGCTTCCCGGATTGATTGAGAGACAGTGTTCAGGGACTGAACTTCCAGGCAGTCCTGGCCTCGCAGGAACCAAGCGCTGGAGGTGTCCGGGCTGCGGCTCAGGGCGAGAGCGAAAAAGTGTTCCGATTGTTTCCGATGGTCCTCAAAGTCCTTTTCCTGGCCAACGACTGAAAGTTTAAGCAAGATCCGGGCCAGAGACTGCAGCACGGGCAGACTGTCCAGCATCTCCTCCTGGGCCTGTCGATATTTTTCGGCGGCGGCTTCCAGGCAAAAACGCCGGCGCAAAAGATGTTCAGCCGGCTCGCTGGAAGAGATGATGTCGGTTCTAAATTCCAGCCTCTGACCCCATTCGAAAAGGGCCTTAGCCTTGGACGAACTCAGTTCAACGTAGCGCTGGAATTTGAGATCCCCCTCTTTAAGGTAAGAGTGGAAAATTCGGTCGTCTTTCTGGCGGTCAGCTCGGGAGTAAAATTGCTGGCCCCAGGAAAGCCAAATTTCCGGGTCGTCAGAAGCTAATTTTTGCCAGTGGTCATAAAAAGTATCCTTACACTCCCAAAGCCGCAATAGAGAATCGTCGTCGGGGACCGAGGCATCGGCCTGATCAAGGCGGCTGATTAAAGCGGACAGCTCGTGGCGATCCAGCGGGAGATTTAAAGCCATCAAATAACGATCAATAGCCTCAAGAAAAAGCACCGAACTAAGCATGGGGTCGGTAGATTTTTCCGATAAAGCAATCAAGGTCTGAACCCAGGATTGGAGGACTTGGACTTTTTTAAATTTTTGAGGTCCGAATTTATCCAAAGGTCCCGGCCAAGGGACTTCCACCGGCATGGAAGCCCAGAGGGCGGCAAAATCTTCCCGGGCCTGGTTCAGACGTTGTTGCTGAAGATCATGATTTTCGGAATAGATCCAATAAAACAGGTCTCGCCAGAATTCCGGTCGATGGAGGGGGTTGATGTTTTCGCTCCCGTAGTGACGTTTGATATCGTCTAGTTCTATTTCTCCTCGTTGGATTCTAGCAGTCCAAAAAAGTTCGTTAATGTAAGGGTCGGAGTAGGATGGCGATATGACTGGTGACGGCGGCTGAGCAGACGGCGTTGGTTGGTTTTTGAGTTCAAAATCTAGTGCTTTTTCAAAGTGAGAGCGGGCTTCCGTCATGAGATCAAGGCGCTCTTGTTGATTATTGGCAAAAAGAGACCTGGTTTCCGACAGACGGCCTAAAAGCCGCCAGACGGCCGGGTCTTCGGGGTGTTGGCTGGCTATTTTGAAACCTAAAATGACAACTTTGTCAAGTTGGGCGGCGTAGCCCTGTTCCAAGTCTTCTCTGGAGGCGGACAGAAGTTTCTTTCTGGCTTCCATAAAAGCGGTGGCCCCTGGAGATTCGATTAAATATTCGGGGATGGTGCTTTTGTCGCGGATGATGCGGGGTACGTAGCCGTAAATATTTTGTTCAACAGGAATGGAGCTGTCAGCCGGGAAAGAGGAGTTTTGGGCCAGAGCCAAATCTGAGCCGAGACAAACACAAAGAAAAACCAAGAAAACAGAACCAATTACCCGGCCCAAGGGGTTTAAATATTTTGGCTTAAAGAGGCGTCCAAAAGGTATTAGGTATGGCTTAAGTAGCTGTAGTTGTCTATCCTGGCAGGTCGGACTGGACAACCGGGACGTTCGAAATTGTAGCTTTGCCATTAACACGCTCCCCCGGTTCAAAGAGCCGTCAAAGAGAGAGTTCGTTTTTTAAAAATGGTTCAGGACCAAAGGCGACAAAAAAATTATAAAAAAGTTATTTGGTGGTATTAGAGGCCTGGGCCACAAAAATTCGATTCTTTTTTGAGTAATCGAGAACCGGTTCTAATGGCTTAAGGCCGGCGGCCTTAGCTGAGGCGGTTACCAGCCCCAGTGAATCGGGCCAAATTTCCAGCAAAATGTATCCGCCTGGTTTAAGTAACTCAGGAGCGGTTTTAAGGAGCCGGGAGATCAGATCGATTCCTTCCGGGCCGCCAGCCAGGGCCAATAGAGGCTCGTAGTTGGCTACTGTCGGAGCCAAGGTCTTAAGCGCGGCGTCGGGTATGTAGGGCAAGTTGGCACAGATAAGGTCGAAGCTCATCCCGGCCAGCGGTTTAGCCAAGTCCCCAAGCCGGAAGGTTATCCGGTCGGTTAATTGGTGGGCGTGGGCATTTTTCTCGGCAATTTTTAAGGCTTCGGCCGATATATCAACCGCTTCCACCGATACCTGAGCGTTATTTTTGGCTAGAGCTATGGCAATGGCCCCACTGCCGCAGCCAATATCAGCCGTTTTGGGGGCGTCACAGGCGCCTTGCTTAAGAAGCCTTAAGGCCTCATCCACCAAGTGCTCGGTTTCGGGCCTGGGGATTAGGGTGTCGGAGGTGACCGTGAGCTCAAGGCCATAAAATTCTTTTTGACCCAGGATGTAGGCCACCGGCTCAAAGGACCGCCGGCGAAGGACAAGTTGGCGATAACTCGTTAGCTCAGCTTCGGTTAAGACCCTCTCAAAATTAATATACAACTGTACTCTTTTGAGATCCAGTACTTTTGATAGCAAAAGTTCGGCTTCCAGCCGGGGACAGGATTGATCTTTCTTCCCCAGAAAGTCCGCTGTAGTTGCTAAAATATTGGCTACAGTCCATATTTTTTCGGGCATTTTTTTCTCTTTTAGATGACAATCCGCAATTATAAAATGCCCCAAAAAAGTGTTTTTCGGGCAAAAAAAATGAGTCAGGAGGTTATTTCAGCCGAAGCCAGAAGTTTGGCCTGGAAAAAAGCGGCAATTTCAGAGATCACTTCGCCGAGATCGCCGTTTAATATCTCTGGGAGCCGGTAAACGGTCAGGCCCACCCGGTGGTCGGTCAAGCGGCCCTGGAGGTAATTGTAGGTCCGGATGCGTTCGTTGCGTTCCCCGGTACCAACTTGCTCGCGGCGCTCACTGGAGATTTTGCGGCTTTGCTCGGCGTTGGCCCGGTCGAGAAGCCGGGCTCTTAAGATTTTTAGGGCTTTGACTTTGTTTTTAAGCTGACTTTTTTCGTCCTGGATGGCGACCGTAAGTCCAGTCGGGATGTGGGTGACCCGTACGGCTGAATCGGTGGTGTTAACGCTTTGTCCGCCCGGCCCGGAGGACCGGTAAACGTCCACCCGGATGTCCTCATTTTTGAGTTCAATTTCTACTTCTTCGGCTTCGGGCAGAACGGCCACCGTGATGGTGGAAGTGTGGATTCGGCCCATGGTTTCGGTGGCCGGGACGCGCTGGACCCGGTGGACACCGCTTTCATATTTAAGGTGGCTGTAAACCCTTTGACCTTCAACCGAAAAGACAATTTCCTTATAGCCGCCAACTCCATTGGGGCTGGAGGATAGAACATCGGTCCGCCAACCCATGGACTCGGCGTAGCGGCTGTACATCCGGTAAAGGTCGGCCGCAAATAAACTGGCCTCGTCGCCCCCGGTGGCGGCCCGGATTTCAAAAATAGTATTTTTATCATCGTTAGGGTCTTTAGGGAGCAAAAGGACCTTGAGTTCGTTTTCCAGGTCGGCTTTGGTCTGGTTGAGAGTCTCAATTTCCCCTTCGGCCAGCTCCCGGAAGTCCGGACTGGGATCGGTCAAAAGAACCTTGGCATCCTCCAGGTCGGCTTCGGTCTTTTTAATTCGGTGCCAAACTGATAAAAGCCTTCCTAACTCGGTGTGGCGTTTGGCCGAGGCGGAGTAAAGTTTTTGGTTTTTGGCCAGTTCCGGGTTTTGGAGTTCAAGTTCGAGTTCTTGAAAGCGGGCTTCTAATTCCGGGAAATTGGTCTGCTCAAGAGACATCCGACACCGCCAAAGGCCCGGAATCCAAAGGTGGAGAACTGGGGGGAGAGTCCATGACCGCCTTAAGGGAGTTGAAAGCCACTTCCAACTGAGAATTGTCTGGCTGGCGGGTAGTCAGCTTTTGGAGCATCAAACCCGGCCAAATCATGGCTTTAAACCCGGTCCCGGAATTATTCCGGGAGGCCAGACGGGTCAGTTCGTAGGCCAGGGCCGAGAGGGGAAACATCAGGATGATTTTAAGTCCCACCCCGACCAAAGCGCCTGAAAAGCGGCTCATGGACGAAGATGAAAAGAAAAGAGGAAAAACAGCAGCGAAAAAAACAATGCTCAGAGCTAACACCAGAAATAAAAAGGCTGTCCCGCACCTCGGGTGCCAGGTCGGGAAGGCGGAGGCCTTTTCCGGGGTCAGCGGCAGGGCCGCTTCATAGACATAAATGGCCTGATGCTCGGCTCCGTGGTAGGCGTAAAGCCTACGGATTTCTTTGATATGGCCGATGCCCCAGACGTAAGCCAGAAGGAAAGCAAACTTGAAAACCCCGTCTAAGAGGTGGAACCAAATACTGGCTTCGTCAAAGGAAAAAAACCGTCCGATCATCAAGCTCAAAACGTGGGGCAGAGCCACGAACAAACCTATGGCTAAAGTGAAGCCGCCAATGAGTGAGCCAACAATAGAAGCTATGTCAAAAGACTTCGAATTGGCCCTTTTGGCGGCCGGCTTGTTTTTTTGATTTGGAGTTGGTGGGTCTGGCGGCAAATCAAAGCCGGAGGAGAGATGACTATCGGCTGGTTTGGCTGGGTCGGGCGAAGAAGTTTGAGAAGCCAAATCGGTGCAGTCCTGGGTGGTACCTGAGTTTGAATCACCGGTTGGTTCGGTCCTAGTTTTTTCGGGGGCTTCCGCCAAGGCCGCCTCAGCTGAGTAGTTAAGGGCCTTGATGCCTAAAATCAACGATTCAATTAAAACTACTGGACCACGGACCAATGGCATACCCAGCCAAGGGCGCCTCTTGGTCCAGGGCAGATGCGGAGTGTGTCTGGTTTTAAGACTGCCGTCCGGGGCCCTGACGGTCACCGACCAGCCACGGGACCCCCTCATCATGACGCCTTCCAAGACGGCCTGCCCGCCGATGTCAGGTTTGCGTGAGTCGGGCGCAGCCAAGGCTAGCGGAGCCAGGGTGCTAGGGACAAGCCGCAGCCAAATCGTTGACAAGGCCCGACTAGGTCCCGGGCTGGAACCTTTGGGGCTTGACATGGGTATTCACTTCTTCTTTTTAGCCGTAGGCTGGGGAGCGTTGGCGTATTTGCGGATAAACCGATCCACCCGACCAGCTGTATCGACCAGTTTTTGCTTGCCGGTGTAAAAAGGGTGGCAAGCGGAACAAATTTCGACTTTGATTGAGCCCAAAACCGAGCCGGTGACGAACTCGTTACCGCAAGCGCAGGTGGCGGTAATTTCTTTAAATTTTGGATGAATATCTTTTTTCATGATCTTTTTCGCTTCAAAGTCCTGGTGGACTTTCTGGCGATCTCCTTAGAAATGGCAATGGATGGCTGTCCTGAAAGACTGGGCGGGTAGTATTTGGTCCCCTTCCCCAGTTTAAAAGTGCCCTAAAAAATCCCAGGGCGTATGCAGTCGAACATTTAACCATATCCTGGCCGTGACGTCAATAATTATGTCAAAGGATTTATGATCAACCGGTAAAAACCCTCAAAACCTGAATTCTTAAATTTTTTTGTCAGTAATCTCAAGATGTTAAAAATGATAAAAACGAAAAAATAGACTTTTTACTGGTCGATCATTTATCGGGTAAGGGAAAAAATAGCTTTGACTTTTAGAGTCATGGCCCAAGAATTGATGGCCTCGTTTGACGTTTTTTGGGGTCCTAAGGCAGCTGGCGACCGCTTCTGAGAGGGCTTAAAAGATAGATTTTAGTCACGCCATTGATCCCATTGAGCCCTATGGAGCCAATTGAGCCAGGATCTAGCAATTTATTAAGTGAAAATTTCCTTTGTCCGGCGGCTATTCCGCAGAGCGGCATTGATTTTGGCCGTTTGTGTGCCATCACCGGCCATTATTTGGCCAATCAATAGACCGGCGTTTAACGATGAGTTATAATATAATTACAGACAAAAAAGGCAAATTTTATGCTGAGCCAACCAAAAGAGGACATTTTGTCGGACTCGCAAAAGGCTCTCTGCCCGCAGCTCAAAGATGTTCCGCCTCAATATGTGATTTATGGCGGCCCTGCCATAGCTTTGCGTTACGAACACCGGAATTAGGCGGATTTTGAATTTATTTTTCGACCGATGGAAAGGACATTAGGGGCTGGGCCGAAGTTCTTCCATTCATTAAATAACAACCAGCCCTCTGAAGAATATTTAAAACGTATTCGTTCACGGGGGGTGCAAACCTATATAATAGGTGGTCAGACTGCGAGATTTCCCCACCCATCTTTCTTGGTTCAAAGATCACTGTCAACCCCGCTCATAACACCAGTTGGGCTTAATATATACGTTCGCTAGGCCAGCACTGAGCTTGATTATAAGTATTCACTCTTGACTCGGCCTGGAAATCTTTCCAAGCATGCCTGGCTTAATAATTCAATGGCTGGACGGACAGGGAAGACGTCACTGCCTCTGCGGCCGCAGTCAGAGGCAATATGAAGAAGCTTGGAGAATGCAAGTATCTTAGAAGAATGCGCAATAACGCAACCAGTTAGTAGTACTTGTTTTTTACTAAAGTACGCCTTGGGGTAGGCCATTAATCTTATAAGTCGTTGAAAAAACACGGCCTTCCGTGAGGAGGACCGGGTTTTTTCATGGATGATGATATGATCGTGGTAATCAGGAGACTGTCGTATTGTATACTATTTTCAATACTATAGCCTGTTTATGTAAAGACTTAAACCATTGATTTGCTGGCCTTTCACCTGGGAATCGACTGGATTATTTTTTGTTCAATTTTTCGTTCAAT
>JAISWF010000069.1 GCA_031271165.1 Deltaproteobacteria bacterium | reverse complement strand
GGAGGGACTATCATCCATGAGGTGATTGTAGATTCCCCGTGGATGAGGCACCCTCAATTCTGCTGCGGTTTATGCAGTCGCATCAGCAATAAATTTATAACAAAAACCATAACGACCCCTAAAGATGCCAGAATCTTCATCGTAAATTAAAACTCGCTTTAAATATCCAGTTTGGCCATGATGGATACCTGTCTTTCATTGTTTTAAGGGCTCAAACCAAAGCTTGGCCGGACTGACAGTCGGGGCTACCATATAGAAACTTGGTTGGAAGGGCTTAAAATGATCATCGGCCCTAGCCAGAACCCAAAAGCTTTTCCAAGCCCGAAACCACATTCAGGCCTCCCAAAAACCAATTACTTTAAATTTTGTCGGCCGCCAGCCCTAATTTCCAAGGCTCCGAAAAAGCTGCCTCAACTCAAGTTAACTATCTATTGCCTCTGGCTCACCCGAAGCAGTCTTTGAGGACTGAGCTTGGCCAAAAGCTTGGCGGTATTGGCCAAAATCTCACTTAAAGCCTCTGGCTGCTTTTCTTCGTTGACCGAGCGTTTCGGCCTCACGGCCAGCCCAGCCAGCAGGGCCGCTTCTAAGGCTTCGGCCGCCAAACTAGGGTCGTATTCCTCAAGTTTGTGTCGCCGGATTAGGTTCCAGACTGATTGAGCCAGAATTTCAATTTGATTGGCCTGATCTTCGATGGCTAAGATGGGAAAAATAAGAGTTAAAACCTTCAGTTTATCTCGGCCGTTGAGTCCGGCTTCAAGGCGGCGGCTTAAAACCTCCAAAGTCGGTTCAACCTCGTCTACAACTCCGGCTACTGGTGGCCCAGAAATACTTGCCCCTCCGCCGGTCGGCCGGGTCAGTCCAGCCAACCACTCCCTGGTTCGCCCGTCGGCTAACGGTGTGCCGTCGTCAAACTCACTTTCAACCAAATTGGGAACCGACCAAATCAAACCAGCTACAGCTCCTTCCAGGGCCCTGGCCGCTCTGGATAGGCCCAGTTTTTTCAAGCTGCTGGCTGAGACCTCCGAAAGATCCAGCCAGTAAGCCTGGCGATCAGCTGCGCTTTCGGCCTCTTGGACGGCCTTTTCCACTTGCCCGGTATCAAGCAGGCGCCGCAAATGCCTCAAGATTTCGCCGGGCGGAGCCGGAATTACGGTCCGCCTTTTTTTGATTTCCAGCGACTTGGCCATAAGCGACCAAAGGGCGAAACGCCTCAGAACGTATGAAGCCGGGTCAGACAAATCAGCGGTCAGTATCTCACCCGCCCAGCTCAAAAGCTCGCGGCGAATGGACCGGCGATCGTTGGAGTCACCTTTAAAGACAATATCGAAACTCAAGGGGCGGCTCAGGTCTTCCTCCCCAGCCGCATTGCCGGTTTCAACTCTTATACCGGCAGACAGTGTTAAATTATGGCCTTCCGGCGCCTCTATTGACTCCATAACCAGAGACTGGGGACTTCTGGCGGCAACCGGAGTTTGACGACTGGTCGATTCCCCCGAAGCAGCCTCCTCTTGGCTCCCTACCAGCCTAGTCGCCTCTTGGTCAGGCTTTCCCTGACTGGTTGCCACAGCTTGGCCGGCTGCCTCTTCAGGCGACGGCATAATTTGGGAGGTAACGACGCTCAACATGGGGTCGACCTTGATTCGATCAAGAATTTCTTTGAGCGTCCCAAAACCTCTGAGTTCGTTGGGCAATCTTTGTCCAAGATTTTGACTAAGCTTGGCCAGAGCAACTCTAGCCTGCTTGATCTCATCTTGACCAGCCCTGTCCCTTGGGGTCAGCAATCTGGCCGCTTGTTCTTCAAACCAGTCCAAGGCCACCAGTCTGAGCCGGCATTTGGCCACCGGCGGCTCACATTCTAACCAAAAATACTCAATTATGTCGCTTAGGATCATGGCCGCCTGGCCCAAGCCCCTCACCCCTGAGCAGTTAACCAAGCCCACTCCCAACCAGGTGGCCACCAAAAAATCCTTGCCCACCTCGCTTAACAACTTGGCGGCTGAATCTATGACAATATTCCAATCAGTGGCCCGGTTTTGGCCGGACAGAGCCGTAAGAGAGGCGACCTCGCGGCGAATGACGTCAAAGGCCTCCTCATCTTTGACCGAGCGCCCCCCAGGCTTGGGTCCAGCGATGGGGAATCGGCCGAGTTCTTCATAGGGAAGAAGACCGGAAAAATCGGCCGTCAGCGGCTCTTGGCCGGCCAATACGACGTTACTTGGTCCCATCATGCGCCGTCAATCTCCCTTTTTGAGGGCCGGCTCAAGTCACCCTGACCTGAGGTCGGGCCTAATCCAGGGCGAGTCTGAAGAGCTAACTCCTCCCGGCTGACATCAAAGCTCAAATCCACTATCAAGGCCCCGCTGCCGTTAAGGCCGTTAGTTGCTTTAACCAAACTGCACCCCACAACGACGCTGACTTGGCTGGGAACGGCGCTGGTCTGGTAATTGATGCCCAGCCTCATAAAACCATGGTGAAGCCCTAAGACAATCTTTCCGACCGGGCCCCCAGGCTCGGCTATCAGCCTCGTCCGCTGGGGCCGGTAGAGACCGATAACGTCAATGGCCGTGACTGGGGCTTTGGGATTGAGATCGTGACGGGCGGTGATGGAGCCGATGGTTCCTTCAATGGGAACAACCAGCCGCCAGTGGCCTGAGGCCAGGTAACCTTCATTCCAGGCGGCGCCCACGATCCCAGAACCAGCCGAGCCTGCGGCTGGGCAAGGCTGGATGGCCATCGCCCCAAGATCGCCCCGAGGCCCCCAACCGCCGGGAACAATAAATTCATTTGAACTCAAAGTCAATGCTGGCCGGTAGCCACTCTCATCAACCAAAACTGCGGCCACAGGCGTCTCCGAGCTCCAGCTCTCAGCGCTGGCCCCATTAGGTGACGGCCGCCAAGTTATCAATCTGTCAAGGGGCTGACCATAATTTAACCAGGGCAGAACTGTGTTCTGGCTCCAGTGGTACAACCCGAGCATAAGAGCAATTGCCCCCACCCCGATAAACAGCCTCCGGCCTTTGCTAACCGGCCGCCGGACGCAAGCCGCTGGCAAGGCTAAAAGCTCCTTATCAAAATCGTCGCCAAAATCGTGGCCGAGCTCGTCATCACTTAGATTGGCGGCCTCCTCGCCTTTTACTTTCAAACGACCCAGAAGATTTCTTAGGGTCCAAAAACGGCGGCCCCAATCAGGTGAGTTTTTAAGCAGCACACTTTCTAAACTGTCAAGACCTTCAATGAGCTGAGCCTGAAATAACTGCTCCAAAGGCCGGCCGGCCAATGTCTCCCAGCGTCCTGAGAGATCAGCGGTGGTTTTATTCTCCCACCAGGCCATAATCGATTCCCGTCCGCTGATTCTTTCCGCTGGCGGCTCCATATCCAGCCAATGCTCAGCGCACATCTCGGTTAAGACCCTTAAGCTCTCCAAAAGGCCCAAAAGTCCCGAGACTTGAACCAACCCTACTCCCAGGAAAGCTCCGATTAATAAATCCGGCCCTTTTTCCTTAAGCAAGGCCGTCGAGAGATCGGCCACTATCTCCCAGTCGGTGACGTAGGAATCGCCATTGAAACTGTCGGGGCGGTTAATCTCGGCCCGAATTAGCTCAAAACGTGGGTCATGCCGAGGTGAATTTATTTTTCCAGCCTCTGCCGACCTTGGTTTATCTGATGATGGCTTCCTCATTTCCTCTCTTTTTATCCTCACTGCTTTTCGGCCAAAAAGTTCAATCTCCCTGCTCTCATCTTCCCTCCGGCCGAAAGGTTAACCGAAGAGCTACCATTATCTCCCCAGCCGGGGCCTCAAAAAAAACAACTTCATCTGAGACTTGACCTGGCCTGACTGCTTGAGCGTAATTGACGCTCAGTCGTAAAAACCCCTCATGGCGTCCCAGCCGCAAAAAACTGACCGGCCCCAGCTCGAAAGGTTTGAAGGTTGATTGCCTAAAATGATAATCGCCTGTCAGATCAACGGCGGTGACTGGAAAACGTCCGGCCATATCGCTACGGACTTTGACCGCGCCGGCTTTCCCAGTTAAAGGCAGACAAACTATGAACCGTCCCTGACTGTCATAGTGCCCGGCCCAATCGCTAATCAGGCCCCAGCCAGAAGCATTTGACCGGGGCAGCTGGACGTACCCGGTCAATTCATCGGCCGGCAAAAAGACCGGTTCAGCGGCCGGACGGACGTCTAAAAAAAGAGCTCCGAACATAATGAAAACCAGTAAAAAAAAGACCAGAACTCTTTTCAGAAATTTAAGCCGGCGTTTGCGCCTTAGGCCCTCACATGTTTCGATGAGGTTAGCCAGCCCCGGCTCCCACCCAGGGGCCGCACGGTCAAGAAAAACAGTCAGTTTTTTCAGTTGATTAATGATGGCCCTATAGGGTCCAGGCGGCGGCAGAGCGCCGGAGTTTTCCTGGGCCATTTCTTTTAAATACTCAGCCGATTCCGCCGCCCACCACTGAAGAGAGCTCAGCCTGGGCCCTAACCTTTGACAGGTCGGAGTCATGGTCGCCCAAAAACGGCTGCACATCACCACCAATAGTTCCGCCCCAGCCCTCAGACCTTCCAATCCCCCGGTTCGAGTCAGGCCTGAAGCCAGCCAAACGGCGACCACAAGGTCCTTGCCCCGCTCGCGAAGCAGCCAGCCGCTTAAGGCTACAACTTTAGCCCAGTCGACTCTGGCCGAACTGGACCCCGGTCCGCTTCGTCTGGCGATTTCGGTTTGCAGTTTTAAAAACCTCTCCTCATCGCGAATTGTTTCCCCAGCCGGTCGATTACCGGCCAAGGCCTGAGTCGCTGACTTGGCAATATTGCGGACCGCCCGGCTGCCAATCAATGGCTCGGTCATGGGGTCGGCAAAGTCCTTGGACTAAAGGTCAGCCGAATCGCAATCTCACCTCCGGTGCTGGTCTCGGGCTGGCAGACGATTTGTTTCTCAACCGCCACGGGAGACGAATGGGACTGGTAGTTAAAACTGATCCGGTGAAAGCGTTTATGATCACCTATGATTACCGCTCCAACGGGTCCTTGCTCCAAAGGGGCCTGAAACTTGATGACTGAGGCACTGATTTGACCTTGAAAATCAACCGCCGTGACCGGCCTCGGCAGGCTTAGATCTTCTAAAACCTGGTATTGACCCACCGTTCCCTGATACGGGATTTTGAGCACAAACCGGCCTTGCCCGTCATAGTGGCCCTCAAGAGATTTAAAATTCATCTGGCCCAGGCTTTTTCCCCCTGGACAGGGCTGGTAGCCATCTAATTCGTCTTCCGAAACCGCCAGAGGTGCTGGAGGTTCTTCTTTGACGATCACCGGCTGAGCCACTTCCGCCGCCTTGGGGGGCTGAGGTTGGGGACGGCGAACGACCGGGCTGGGCACCGGCTGGGCTGGCTCACCCAATGAGTGGAGAACGAAAAACATCAGGCCCGCCCAGACAATCAAAAGCGCGGTCAAATATCTGGAGATGCTGCCGTTCATTGAATATCCCTCAAATCAGCCCAGGATCGGTGATTTTGACCGGCAGCTCAGGAGCTTCGGCGAAATCGACGAATCTTAAAATCGGAAGTCCGCCTTCAACCGCCATCCGGATGGTGATGGCTTCCACGCCTTCTTGCCTGAGACGCTCAGCCTGCGTCGGAAAATCATCGGGGGTCAAGATATACTCACCACTAAACGCATCGCGCAGGAAAAAAGCAAACCCGTCAAAACCAGGGTAAGCGACGGTCAAAGCCAAACTCGGAAAAGAAATATCAATGGTCAGCTCTCCGGATTTGCCGGGTTCGTATTTAAAAACCTTGCTGCTGGGGAAGTTATAGTTTTCCAGCTTTTGAATCCCGTCTGGGGCCTTTAGCGTGATAATCACGCTCTCCGGCTTTTCTTTGGCTCCGGGGTTGACGCTGACATTTTGAACATCAATTCGGGTATCATAAGAGGCTTCCAAAGTCTCAGTCGGATTAAGCGCCGAGCGGCCGACGGCGATCAGACTTAGAAATTCTGAGGTAAAGGGAAAACGGATCCCCTCCCACTCGGCCGAGGTGTAAATGTCACCATGCCGATTCAAAAACGGCGCCGCTCGCTCAGCTAAAAAGACGTCAATTAACCCACCCGGCTCATATAAGCGTCTTCGGGCTTCGCCCTCAGTCATAAATCTAACTGGAGAGCGGACCTCGTTTTCCCAGTGGCGCCCCAAAGTCTCAGCCGCCCTGTTGACCAATAGACGCCTCAGCCCAACCAGCTGAACGCTAACCAGATCCCGGATTGGGTCATCGTTGATGTTATCATTATCTGAGTATTGAAATGTCAGATACCTGCGCAAAGCCGTCTCGGCCAAAGAAAATGGTGATTCAGCGGCATTGCCAAAAGTTGCTCCCCCAAAGTGGGCGGCTGCAATGACCATGGCATCTTCGGGTTTATTGAAAATGGCCCCCGTAATTGTCTCCAAAAGCGCATGATAGTCTTTGTACGGCTGAGAGCCTCCCATGACCCGGCCTAAAAGTTCGGCATCCTGATAGTGAACGGGCTCCAGTAGTTTTCTGAGGCCGCTTAAATCATCGCTGAGCGAATTGGCGCTCTCTAGCAAGCCCGAGAGCCCACCAATGTCACTTTTGGCTTCTCTTGAGACCTCCCGATGGACCAGTCCCTGAGCCGTTTCCAGCTCCAAATTGAGGATCCAGGCTGGTGTCTCTGGCTGACCCATAAAGTCCTCCAGGTTCTCATTGAGCAGGCGGATGGCATTGTCTAACAATATTTTCAGCTCACTGGGGGTTTCCAGATTCCGGCCGGCGTCAACCGACGCTCTGGCAAAATCTTTCCAATACCCCAGATAGCGCCGTTCGTAGGCCTGGGAAAATTCCTCGGCCCGGTTTTCAAAAACCTCGGGATAACGGTAAAGGCGCCGGAGCTGAGAGAGAGCTCCAAAGACCACCAGACGACCACGAGCGGTATACGAGGGGGCTAATTCCGCCAAAGCTCCATGACGGACCAGCCTAGACAAGACCGAACCATCAAGGCCGCTGGCCAAACTCACCGCCCGGCTCTCCGGGAGATTATCGACCCAGCCAGTAAGCCAGTCGAGGTTATCGTCATTGCCCGTGGGTACTCCCCGGGCTATGATGAGTTCCAGCCGGTTAAGATATTTGAGGATCTTTTCCCGGTCAGGCTGACGGCCCAGATAGTCCCAAAGCAGCTCGCTGTAGACTAAGTTCCAGTAGCGGCGGCTGGGACCATTAAAATCCGGCGTTAAGGCCGGAAAGGCTTCAAAAAGCCGGCCCAAATTGTCTTTATTGCCCTCCAAAAATTCACGAAAAACTGAGGACAGCCACAACAATTGCCTCAGAGACAACGTAAAATTTGGCGACTGACGATCACTAGCCGACCCTAATTGACTGTCGAGTCCGTCAACCAGGCTGTCGGTCACCGTCTCAAACTCGCGGCGGTAAGAAGAAGTCAGATGCTCAATAAACTCGCCCCCTCGGTAAGGACCAAGCCCCGGCCAAAACCTCTCCTTAACGGTGGCATTGAGCCGGTCAATGAGCCGGCTTTGGCCGTAGGCCCAATCGAGTTCGCCGAGGTTGATGCGGGGGATGGTCATCGAACGGGCCGAGGCTACGGCTGTACTAATGGCCCGATTATGACTGACGTTAACCAAAATTAGAATCGAGATGATAAAAAGGACCAACAGGTAAAGGGCGATCCCCCAGCCGAGTTTTTTTTGCTTGACCGTGCCGGGAAGATTAAGGGGCTTGACCATTGGGTGATGGGACGACAGGACCGGGCCCAGCAGCTTTTTTAAGTTCTGACTGTGCCGGAACCCGGCGGTTGAGGGCATCATGATAACCGAAGGCGCGGCTGGATACCTCAGATCATCATCTGAAAAACCGCTTCCGGTCTCCGGCTGGAGCCCTGAGTGCCCATCCACCAAATCTTTTCCGGCTGCGACCACATTCTCGGGCCCAAACTCCACCGCCGTCACTTGGTGAACCTTTTCCACCCGGCAAAAATAGACTCCAGTCACCTGGGGACGGGAAATGGTCCCTACGGCCTGGCTGAAGGCCTCCATAAAAACCTTAAGCGGGGCCTCCAGAGCCGCCGCCGAAGCCGGAGCCGACAGGAGATCGGCCAAGGCGCCGGGCTCTTCCAAATTATCCAAAATAGCGTCTCTGGAGGCAGCGGCTAAATTGCCGGCCGCCAGGTGAGCCAAAGGTCCGCCAAAAAGAGTCTTGGGCTCAGCGGCCGAGCCGGCTAAAGTTCCCTTCCGTTCTAAAATTGCCAGAGCCCGGCCAAGTCCTGGACAAAGGTCGGTTTTGGTGACCACCACCCAGACCGGAAAACTGCGGTCTAAGCCCCAAGTAAGCTTGGCCAGCCGGTTGCGAAGCCGGCAGGCGTAATCGTGGATCAGAGCTTCCCCGCCCGGCTTGAGACGATCGGCCGGGACAGTAACAATAACCCCGGCCAGTCCGCGCCGGGACCGAGTTTTAGCGATCAGCTCGACTAATTTGGTCCAGCGATTTGAGGCCGAGATAGTCTCGGCCCCGGTTTGGTCAAGAAAGCTGCCGCCGACGTCTAAAAAAACGCCGCTTTCGGAAAAAACGAAGTCATAACCGCTCTTGGGTTTAAATTCGACCCGATCATAATTGGCGTCACCCCGGCCGGGGTTATTGACCAGACCAGAGGCCGCCAAAAGCGACGATTTGCCGCTATCGGATGACCCCATTATCATGTACCAGGGAAAATTTGATTTGACTCCGCCAGGGATTAACTCCTGGGCAGACTTGAGGCCGTCATCCCATTTTTTGACTAGTTCGGAGTCTTCCTCATTGTCAAGCGGCCCAGCTACGGCTCTTTCACGCTTAAGCACACTTTTTTCGTATATTTTTTTCTCCCGCCAGGCTAAAGTCCGACTGATGAGGATATAAAGCCCGGGCAGCAGTAAAAACAGAATCGGCCCCAGAGAGCCAAGCCACATGCTCCAATGGAAAAGCCAAGCCAAAAACATCAGGCCCAGGCCGACGATGGCGGCTAAAAGAGTTAAAGTCAAAATCAGGAAAAACTTTTTCAAAACTGCCCTCTCAGCAGGAAAAGCGGTGGAGTTGGGGAGAGGAAATCTGGATCAGGCGGCCGCTAAAACAATTTGGATCAGGCTAACGCTCCCGGGTGGTTACCCTAGCCTGATCACCCAAAGCCAGGCCAAATCAAAAACCGGTTTTAGCCAAGCTTTGTTCAGAAGGGGAAACTATCTATAATTATAAGGCTTTTATAAAAAACATAAGCGGTCAGCAAACTTGGTCCCAGAATAAAAAGTAAAATCCAACCTCGGCCACCATGTTGGGCCGACCAAGCCGACCGGACCGACCGGGCTTGGCCGCTGGGGGAACTGTCCCGGCCGCTTGGGCCAGCCCGCTGAGCATCAAAAGATAAGCCCTCAAAATTATTATTTAAACTTCCCTCTATATTATTGCTGTAGCTCGGTCCTTTTATCAGCTCAGATTGCCCAACCAAGACTGACTTTCCGCTCTGGAGAGCCGCCCCGGTTTCGATGGGAATTGACTTGATGGGAACTGGCCTAATGGGCCGTAATTTTCGGGCCGTTTCGATCTGCAGTCGGGCCAATTCCAAAAGCGTTCGGCGGGTCTCAGCGTAGCCTGGCTCAGCCAGACGCCCTCGAAAACCCATTCGCAAGCAAATGGCATAACAGTCTAAGATTTCCTCAACTACCGCATTGGGCCCTGCCCCTGGTTTGAGCCAAAGCCCAGGGAGCCCGGAAAGCCTGACTCGGCCAGGGAGGATTAGGTCGTGAGATTCCGGCTCAATGAGAGCAGTGCGGACATTGTTGGCTAAATCAGTATCGCTGACCAAGCCCCGGGCCCGGCTGCGGAGAATATTTTCCAAGTTGACAAAAAAATGATCGCCGCCCTCGGACACTCCCCGGTAGGACCTCAAGAGCCCGTAACGATACCAATCCTCGGCCTTGGACCGCCCTGAGGTCAAGATTGCTTCGTCAATCCAGGCCAAAAACGGAAATCTGGCCAGTTCGGCCTCACCGGCCTCAAAATCAGGCGGCAACGGCCGGTCACACTCCTGCCGCAAGCGCCCGATGATCAAATTTGACAATTCCGACCAAACCGGGGTGGGCGTTTGGCCAGAGACGGCATCCAGCACCGGCTTGAGGATAGAATAAAATCTTTCGAAAAAATGCATATAAACCCGGCCACCTCATCTTATTTTGGTCGTAAAGTGAAGACCACCGCAGCGGGATTGTCCAATCAAGCGGCTAAATACAACTAAATGAAAGCTTCCAGCAGTCCGTCTTATCTTAATTAGGTCACTCGCCGGTTCTGGCGGCCACCAGAAACAACTGAGCCGATTCCGGAGCCGAGTCCCAGAAGACCTCCACCGACCGGTTGGTGATGACCTCTGACCACAAAGGATCTTTTTGTCTAATTGCGCACCAAAACGTGTCCGGCCGCTGCCGGAAACCTGGGGGGGCACTTTTTAGACACGTTAGAGCCACCCCTGGGAGAGCATGAGCAATCAAGGTACCCATTTTTTCCTTGGGGCCAAGCCGGGCGGCTTTTAAAAAAAAGTCGACCGTCTCGGCAACTCCCTGATCCGTTCGGACCGTGAGCCAACAGGTGGTCGATTCTCCAATTTCTTCCGGCACCAGCAGTTCAAAAAATTCATCGTGGCGCTCGAAAGGCAGGGCCATTTCTGGCCCAATGGCGATCGATTCCAGCAGTCTGATTATGACGCTGGCCAGCATCTCAAAGCCGGGCCAGCAATTGTCGTGATCGTAGTTCGGGGGAGTAAAAACTGAGCGGGAAATGCTGTGACCGGCTCCCCGCAGCGAAAAGACTCCCAGCTCACCATACAATTGACACATACGCACATACGCTGCGTATGGGTGGATAACCGGGGCCGCCAAAAGGAGGTGAAAAATTGGGATATGGCGACCCAATACCCCCAGCAGGGTTACCAAGACCTGAGTTCGGCCGCCGCTTTCATCACGCGGGGACTGCCCGGGGTCGACCCGGTAATCATCAAGACGCCCAGCCGAAGCTTGGAGCATGTCATAGACATCTTTAATTAAATCCCTGACTGGGTGACTGGAATATAATGTCAGAGCCGGGGGGGCAAAATTTTTTTCCAGCTTGACCGTCTCACCTTCCCTGATTAACTTGGCCAGCGGCAAAGTTAAGACCGAGTCATCGGCGGCCCGGGCTGGCTCACCAAAAATCAAGCCAACATTGTAAGTCAGCATCTCAACCCGACCAGCCTGGCCTTTTCCCAGCAGATCTGGCACCAACTCCGGCTCATTGGCCTCGGTGAAAAGATATTTAGCCGGCCCGGAAATATTGTTGCCTCTAGCCGCATCTGGGGACCTGAGGTGTCTGGGGTTGAGGTTATCGCCAGTGAGATGAAAAAACGGGATCCCCAGATAAACCGTCAGGGCCTCTTCGGCCAGGGCCAGGCGATAGTCACTGGCCCGCAGGTTGGTGTTACCTGGAAAAATAATTCTCCGACCTTCGCTTAACCACAGCTCCAGTTCGGTCACTTCAAAAAAACCATTTTGCAGAGCATTAGCGTTGATTTGGAGTTTGGTCAGTCCCCAGCCGTAAGGCTCTAAATTCCCGATGATATAAGCTAGATCAGTCCGGTGTCTCAGCTCTTGAAGCTGAAAGTGCTGGGGTTCAAGAAAGGTACCTTGCCGCCAGTTAATTTCACAGTCATAAGCCATGAGTGGTTGTCCCGCCATTTTTTACGTGGGCCAGAAGTAGGGGCCAGAGCAGTGCTATAAAGATCTAATTTACTTTTCTGTGGATATTATGAAAAAATCAAAATTTAAAACTAATAATTCATTAAAATTTTTGTTTTTATCTTATCAATATGTTATTAAAATTTTTTGGACCTCTCATCAAATTTTTGTTAAATTTAATAAAATATTTTTATAGCTAAATTACTTTGCTTAGGTGACATAGTTATCTTTTAATATTTAATTATTTGGCTGAAGCGGTGAAGAAAAAAAGCCGGCCCATACTCTCAGCCGCCCTCACCCGTACACTGGGTCCAGTTAAAGAGGGCCGCTAAAAGGTTGGCCGTTGCGGCCCTGATTATTGGTGGTTGGAGCGCTGGAGGAACTGGGAGTGGTCAGCGGTTGATTGCTTCCCGAAATATCGGGGGTCGGCAGGGTCTTGATAATATCACCCTTAGTCAGGGTTCTAACTTCAGCCACCGGCTCCTCAATGACCTCGGCCAAACCCAGATCCGACGAAGGCGTTGTTTGAGCTGGGGCAGTCGTCTGGTCTGGGCCGGCCAGTTTCTTAAGGCCGCCAGCCATTCTCTCGGCCCTGGCCTCAGCTTTGGTCAAAACCGGTTGGCCTTCTTCAGGCATCCGGGGCAAATCGGCCACTGAACGACCGAAATCACTTGAGTCTTTAAAGAATAAGTGGAGGGCTTGGGCTTTAAGGAGCAGCCAGGCTTCAAAATTGTCCGGCTCAAAAGTCTTAAAAATTAGGTATTTGCGGCCGTCTTTGATGGGAATAGGTAAAGCCTTTATGCTCCGGTCGGCGGACATGGCACTAAAACCGGCCACCACCGCCAGATAGCGGGTTTTCTCCAGCCGGTCAAATGACAAATCCATCCGCCCGCCCGGTTGGATAAAACGCCTCTCAGCGCTGACCACCCCGGGGCTATTTGAAGAACAGGCCAAAAGGTCTTCCAGGCCCTGCCTGGTTGACGAAGCGACCTGCAGCCAAGTCAGCTCACTGAGCTGATAGATACACAGGCTGAGACTGTGAGGCAATAAATCAGTCAGATTTAAATCTGTTTCAGCTATGAGGCCTAAATTAATACTATTAGGTGCGTAAGTCCAATTTATCGTGGCCACCGTGTCGGCCGGCTGGGACGGTGGGGGAGTCATTGGACCTTCCTTAGCTCCGCAGCCGCCCCAGACTAACCCTATAGCCACGATCATCGCCGCCAACCAGACCACCTTGGCCGTTGGTCGCCTTGAGCCCTGGCCTGGTAGACCCATAAATTTAAAGCTATGTCGCTTAGGCAACCTCGGCCTCCATGGTCATGGAATTGCTAACTTCCCGGTCAGCGTCCGGCCCGGACCCAAGCGTAGCCCGGGCGGCCATCAGATCAATGGTCATAGTTTCCACTTTCTGGCTCCAACCGTGAATCTCCGGCTGGTTTGAAACCCTCCGAAAACCGCCGATTTGGGGACTTTCCAGCCGATATAACCTCCTTTCCGGCGGCGAGACAAAGGCATGAATGCCCAGCCTTCGGTAAGGACCCTCGCCCAAGACCAGACCCCGCTGCGCACCAGGATGGTAACGCAAAACCAGATCGTAAATTAGCGGTTCAGAAATGTATTCATCGACCGCACTTTCCAAACGGCCTCGCAATTTCCCCTCAGGCATTAACTCAATAAACTGTTCTGGAGTATCGGCCCGGATGATAATATTAAATTTGCCTCGCAAATCTTTAGTCTCATGACCCAGCAAGGCGTTTTCCCCCAGGCTTCCAGGCCCGGGCACCCCTAAGCGGATCCGGTCCGGTTCCCCTATCGGCACGATGCGAGGAACGCATTGAGTCAAACTGACCCGAGACAGCCCAAACCGCCGGGTCAGCAAGCTGACCAACCCTTGGGCCGACCGGGAGTGCCGGGCCATAAAGAACAGCTCCCGGAATATGTCCTCGGCTCCCGCATAGTCTCCGCGAAGACTCTGGTGGCCCAGCCCCATCAGGCATGACAAGGTAAAACGCGTCGACGGATCGCCTTCTTCCAGCAGCCTAAAAGGTAGCCGGTCATGAAAGTAGGCCTCAGCATGGTTGAGATAGCTGGGCAAACTAATCAGATCGAATAAATCTCGGCACACCGTAATGTCTTCAAAGGCCTCGCTGATAACCTCCTTGGAATATATCGGCGGAAGCGGTGAAGCTGACCCGTAAAGTCCCATGAAGCTGACCGTCAGCCTCAGCCAGCGGCGAGTTAAAGCTTCAGGGGAACTGTCACCACTGACAAGAGTTTCCTTAGCCTCACTACCCGGCCCCGGCGCCTCCTGAGCGCTGCCCCCCACCTTGAGCTTCTCAATCTTAACCAGATCCGAACTCGGGAAGGCCATCGACAAATCGGCCTGAACTAAAAGTTCTCGGCGGACCATATCCATCAAAGGCAAATTCTGATCTTGGCGCACCAAGGCCAGGAGCCTTAAAGTCTGGAAATAGGAAAACTCACTGGGCTGACGAAAAAGTTCGTCAATCAGAGAATTTTTTTCGAACCAAGTCGGGCCGGCCATCGAAAATCCTCGTGAGTAGCATTGTCAATCACGGTCAGGCGAGAAAAAGTATTAAGGGATAAAAAGGAGCCAAAATAAGTAGCCAAAACCTCGCTAAAAAGGCAAAGATCGCCTAGCGACGCAAAATCTTGGCCGTTAGCCACCAGTTCCAAGGCCGTTCCCCGAATCGGATAGCCTCGAAAAAAGTGCTCTTCGTTGGTGACCCTCAATTCACTTAAGGCCGCCACTTTACGGGCATTAGTAATTTTGCGCAGTGGATCTATATCATTAGTTCCAGAATAAACTGTTAAAATGTCCTTTAATGCCGCAATATTTGCTAGTGGCATAAGATTAACATGGAGATGCGACAAAAGACGCCACAGCATCTCCTCACCCTCGAGGGCCGGGGTGACCTTGACTGGCGCTATAATGTTGGAAAAGACGGCCATGGCTGGCGAGGTATCGGTCGGTTCCCGGACGTCACCGACTCGCAAAAAATCGGTCACCCCTTGGTTAAAACATTCCAGCTCCACCGACAGGGTCTCTTTTAACAGTTGACCTTGATCTCGGCGATAAACCAGGTTAATAAATCGGTCGGTCTGGTTGGCCCTAATCGAATTCTCGCTCCGGAGCCAATATGACCCAAGCCGATCATCGGTTTGGGAGAAATAGTCAAAAGGGGCGTATTGGTACTCGGTCCCATCGGATCGAGTGGCCGTAATTTTTCGAACCGAATGAATCGATAGTTTTTCGGCTTCTTCTCTTTGGGCGGTGAGCCGGTATTCGTCATGCTTGTGATCGACTGAGATGGGATTGGCCGGGTGGCGAAACAGGTTGATAGCCGGGACGACGTTAAGCAGGAAAAGCTCTGGTTTCAAATTGGCCAAGCTTTCTTTGAGGCCGGTCAGGTTAAAAACCAAGCTCAAGTTTGGCTCAGTTGAGCTGGACAAATTATCAAGTCCAGTAACTCTGATGAACATAAATTTTTGGGGCATGGCGAAATATTCGCGCAACAACCCATAGCCAAAAAGAAATTGATCGGCAGCCTGGGAATTACTCCGGTAATCCAAACCATTAGACTGAACAGCAGCTGGTCCAAGTTGAAAATTAAGGCTGCCTGAGCTGACAGTCACCCCAGCCGTTTTACGAAGCAATAGCCGCCTGAGCTCGGCGGCCGGACCATAATCGCCGGCCAGGTGAATGACCAGTTCCGGGGAGCACCACTGCCCGACCGGAGCTGACCCCCGAATTATTAGTTCAATGGAACCCTCACCCCCGTGGCGTTGGCTGGTTTTTACCTTAACCACCTGAGCCGGGAGGATCTCCGATGAGGTGGTAGTAGCAAATCTGACTTTGACGCCATCAACCGGCACTGAAGCCAATTGAGCTCCACGACGAACCGAGGTCGCTTCATTAAAACCAATAGCCGGGAAAAACTGAATCAAGGTCATGGCTGGAATGGGCTTGATGAGAGCCGGGAACATGATCTCCATCAAGGCCTCGACCATCCGAGGGAAGCCCTCGTCGAGGCGCCGCCTGACCAACGAAGACATGAAGGCCACGCCCTCAAGCAATCGCTCGACATCCGGGTCTGAGCCTTTGGAATCCAGCATGGGGGCCAAGGCCGGGTGAGCTCGGCCAAAATCCAAAGCTAACTCACGCAGATTGGCCAGTTCCTCTTGGTAGTACTTTTTGATCATATTTTTAGGGGGGTTATGTGGACTTAAATAATTTGAACTGCTCGGGTTAAATCAGGCCACCACATGGATCTGGCCATCACCACCGATATAAGTCGTAAAGACGGCTTGGCTTTCGTGGCCATCAACCGTTAAACAGCCGCTTAAGATAAACTCCAAACGACCGGTTATGGCCTCATTGCCCACGTGAGAGACTTGTGGATTTACCAGACGAGGTTCGTATTTGGCGATCAAAAGAGTTAAATTTTTCTCAAAATCCCTCAGCCCCTCTGGTCCGTCACCCCCGCCAATCATTACGAAATCAGGAATCCCAAAATCTGGGGCGCTTTCCGAGCAGCCCCGCCTGGAATTTAAAATATTGGACAAATAATTTTTTACTGACTCCATCACCAACTGTCGGTTATTGGTATGTAGTTCGCCTGGATTGGACTCAATCATCCTGAGGCGCTCTAACAATCTTGAACGCATAACCATTCTCCGTTGCTCACCAAAGCTCTGCCGTTTTACTCCAAAGATTATTCCATCTTTTCGGCCGGCCCGCTAACTGAAAGACTGAAGGTCGCCCCCATATATTTAAAATGCGGTCTAACCGTTAAATTTACTTTGTACCAACCAGGTTGCCCCTCAACCTCCCGGACATCGACCTGGGCAAACCGTAGCGGCCGCCGGCCGCGAATAGCGGGCGTGGGATTGTCCATCTCGGTGACGTACTGGTTGATCCAACGGTTAAGTTCCGACTCCACCGTGGTTCGCTCCCGCCAGGAGCCGATATTTTCGCGCTGGAGAACTTTAAGGTAATGGGCCAGACGATTGACAATCATCATGTATGGTAATTGAGTTGATAAATAATGGTTTAAAGTAGCCTCCTGCCCACCATCAAAAGCATTATAACGCTTAGGCTTAAGCGGAGTATTGGCTGAAAAAAAGCAGGCATCCATGGTTTGGCGGCGAGTTACCATGGAGATCAATCCCTCTTTGGAAAGGACATATTCGGTTGGCTCGGCAATCAGACATTCGGTCGGAATTCGGGCCTGAGTCCGGCCCATGGAGGCATAGTCGATCGACTCAAGTCCCTTAACCAGACCGCCGCCCTTTTCCCCTATGATGTTTACGCACCAGCGAAAGTTGGCGAAACTATCAGCCAGTCTCCCGGCCAAAGCAAAGGCCGGCAAACCCCAGCAAAAATCAGAGCGGTCATGCTGTCTTTCTTCATAATCAAAGTCACCCAGGCCGCCGGACCGATATGACCACGGGGCCCGGAGCAAAAACCCTGGCAAACACAGGCCCAAGTACCGACTATCCTCATTGTCCCTTAGACTACGAAAACGAGTAAAACGGGCCTCTTCAAAAACACCTTTTAAATCCGGGACGTTATCCAGCTCCTGAAAAGTCCTCAGCCCAAAGAAAGCCGGTCCAACGTTGGTTAAAAACGGGGCATGCACCGTCGCCCCAACCATGGAGGTGTACTCCAATAATTTCATGTCCCTGGGACCGTGACCTAACTCATAAGCCCCAATTATGGCGGCGTAGGGTTGACCTCCAAACTGGCCGTACTCCGAGATATAGGCGATCCGAAACAAACCGGCCCGGCCGATCTCAGGACTGTCTTCAAAATCCTCCAGCAGATCATTAGCCGAGACGTTTAAGATCTCAATAATAATGTTTTGTTCAAAATTGACCGATTTAATCAAAAACCAAAGCGAGCGCCAAATCCTCTCCAAACTTGAGAAAGCCTGGTGATGGACAATTGCGTCCAAGAGGGTAGCCATAGTCTGCTCGGTCTGGGCGACCAAAGTGTCAACTAAGGCCGCAGTCACATTAGGCCGGCGACCTGGTTTTAGTTCCAGGCTTTTAAGCAGAGCCGAAAGCCCGGCCCAGACCAGTTCTGGAGGTGACGAAAGCTCATCCCGGGCGGCCCATTGGCCGGCCGGAGGACGGCCGTCAGGCCCGATATGGGGTCTTGAACCACCGCTGCAATTTAAGGGCAGCTTGAGCGAGGCCGCTAAACTTGATAGAGTTGGGGGCTGATCACTTAATGGCTCCAAGACTCCCAGCTCTGACGGGCTTGGGCCAACCGCTTGGAGGAGGTCGTTAATTTCAGCTGTTAGGGGTGGGGAATCGGTCATTTAGCAACTGTTACTTTGGTTTGCGCAGCCATTGGACAGCAGCCAATGGTATTAAAATTGGAGACCCCGTTTTGTTCGGTCATCGCTCCCATTGGGAGAGCTTTTTGACCCTCGAATTTGACTATTGAGCTACCGCTGGAATTTTGGTATTTGCAGGGCCCAATAAATGTACCGCTTTTTACTCCGCCCAAAGTCCCTGGCTCATCTCCGCTGGATAGCATAATCTTGCTTTTGATAGTCAGAGACATGGCGCCGACAATGAGCACCTTCTTGGCCACAGTTGAAATATTGGCATTGGAGTTCTGGAAAATATTGACGTACGGTATGGGCACCGGTCCGCCAGGCGTAGGGGTTTTGCACACATCTGGCGGACCGGAGGTGCCAACCCCGCCTTTGACGGTTAGAGCGAACATAGCATGGCTCCGCTAAAGCCGGCTGGATTATCCGGCTGATTGAAAGAGTTACTCACAAAATGATGGATTACCAAAGCAAGCTGGACTTTTAAGTTAAAACCCGTCCAGGTTTTAACAATCTCAACCCAGCATGATTTTGTGTCCGTCAACCTTGACGGCGCCATCGGCCTTCAGATCAATCTCGCGACCGCTTACGGCTACGGCGTCTTTACCCGACAGTCTCATCCGGCTGGAGTTGATAACCGCATTTTGACCGGCCTCCAGCCTCAGCCGCCGACATCTCTGGACCAAGTTACGGACCACGACGATCATTTGCTTGGCCGTAAAGTTCAGGAGCGTAAAATCAAGGCCCAGCAAGCCGCCACCCATTTTCAAGCGACCGCTTTTAATCTCGGCCTCGCGGCTGGTCAACCGAACGCTTTGGCTCTTGATCTCCAGATCAACAGCATTGAGCTGGGCTGAACTGGGCAGATCAAGGCAGCCAAAGGCGCCTTCAGTTCTTTCCAAGATAGCCAGCAAGTGACTGTCAGACCCTACGGTTGAGGATAAGACCAAATCTCCGACTTCGGGCCGGACTAGACAAGAGTAGGCTCTTTTGGCTATAAATTCGGCCGTATCAGAAGCGAGGCGGTAGGTTTCATTTTCTAAGACCTCAAGGACCATCGCTGTGGCCAGATACTGATAACGGTCCGATTGCGGTAATGACGGCATGTTAACCTCTTTTTGGCACAAAATCCTCGGCCTTAGCCAAGCCGGGGTCAGTGGGGCGGGCTCCACTAATGTTAATCGAGCTTTTATCCCAAGGTATCCCTTGGGTCCGGTGGAGATTAGCCTGGCTCAGATCGGCCAGCTCTAGGCTGGCCCCTTCTAAAGTTGAACGGGAAAAATCAGCCATTGAGGCCTTAATTCCTGTTAAATCAGCCCCCATGAGGCTGGCGTTAGTGATAATGGCCTGCTCGGCTTTAGCCCCTCGGAGGCACGAATCAATTAAGGACGCACCCATGAGCTTGGCTTGACTCAGATTGCAACCGGTCAAATCGGCCCCATCAAGATTAGCTCCAGCCAATGTCGCCTTGGTAAAATCACAAAAACTGGCCTTAAGCCCAGGGACGACCAAGTTTTCGGCCACCGCTTGGACACAGGAGCATTGCTTGAGGGTTAGTCCGATCAACTGACAATTTTCAATCATAGTCAGCGTAAGGGCACAATCAGTCAAGGTCAACTCACTGGCCTGACAGTTGATCAAAGCGGTACTGGTCAAATTAACGTTGACCATAGCCGTCCCGGCCGACCAAAAACAATCCTCAATGATAGCTTTAAACAAGCTAGTTCCTTCCCAGTGGCAGCCTTCAAAAGTGTTGGCATACAATGAGCCGTCGCTAAAGCAAGTATCTTTAAAAAGGACTCCTTCAAATCGGCACTCCGAAAAAACAGTTTCACTCAGAAGACTGCCAGTAAAATCGCAAGCCAAAAAAGAACATTGAGTAAACGAAGAATCCGATAAAACAGCCCTTGCAAAATTACAGTGGCTAAAGCAGACCTCTTTCCAATCGCGCTTGGTTAAATCATTTTCAGAAAAATCGACCCCTTCAAAAGGGCCATTTTCTTCTTCCAGTCCCAGCTCAAGGGCTGGATCAACAATTTGAGGGTCAGGGGAGGCCTTATCATCCTGGGCCCCACCCTGCTCATTGAGGTTATTGAATTCCCCCGAACTGTTGGCCGCAGCGTTATTGGGCGACGAGTCTGGTGGGGAGACCAAAGTTAGCTTAGTTTTCGATTTATCCATAAATATCAGTTACCCGATGACCTGGACATGATTAAAGTGCCGGCAATGAAAGCCAAAGTTGCTTCACCCGACCACGGCCACGCCATCAAGTGACAGGCTGGTATTGCCCAGATCGGTTCCGAAAAACACGGTCCGATCATCAATTCTGACCCGGTACAGGTCGGCCCCATACAATGAAGCCCCGGCTAGATTAGCCCCTCTCAGGTCGGCGCTCCCCAAGGAGGACTCAAATAAATCGGCTCCTGAAAGATCGGCCCCAGCTAAATTGGCCCGGGAAAAACCGGCCCCTCGCAAATACCCGCCGCGAAAGACGGCCCGGACCAAATGGAGACCAGACATTTCCAAAGCGGTAGCCCGGCAACCGGTAAAGTCGGCTTCACCGGCTTTAGAGTTATCAAATACCGCCCAATCCAAAAATGAGTCTTTAAAGCAAGCCTGGGTTAGCTGGCAGCTATCAAACCGTCCGCGCTCAATTTTAGCTCCCTCAAAGGAGGCTTTAGTCAAAAGACACTCGTTCATGGAAACCCCGGTCATATCGCAGCGGTCAAACGTAGCGGCGTTCAAGTCCATCTGAGTAAAACAAGTTCCGGCACATCGGGCCCCGATAAAGTTAGCCCCGGACAGATCCCCGAGTCCGAAAATGGCTTGCTCCAAGCAGGCCTTACGAAAATCACGGCCCAAAGTCGCCTCACTGAGGTCGGCTCCGGTTAAATTGGAGGCTTCAAAGTTGGCCCCTGGAACCATAGCCCCGGTAAAGTTAGCTCCGGCCAGATTACAGCCCGAAAAATTTAGCTTTTCACCATAGGCCCCGGCCCAGGAGGTGTTGGTCAGCACCGCCTCATCAAAACGTGCCTTCGAAACTGTCGCCCCATCAAAGATGGCCCCGTTAAGATTACAACCGGAAAAATCGCAACCCGTCACATCGCTATCGGTAAAATCAGCTCCACTGAGATCCAATGAGGCAAAATTGGCCCCACCAATGCTTAGACCAACCAGACTCGAACCGATAAAAGCCGCCCCAAAACCTTCGGTTTGACGAAACTGGTGGTTGGCCAAAGTTGCCAATACTTCGTCCCTTGAGACAAAGACATGACTGGGTCCCGGAAACTCGGGGACCAGGGCCTCCGGGATAACCGTGTCAGTTATCAACTCCGAGTCACTTGAATCTAATGGTGGAAGTTCTGATTGGTAGGGATTTAAAGGATCGATTTTTTTCAAGATCATTAAGGCTTCAGGATCACTAAGTCCACAGCTTTGGCCGATTTCAACCAGGCTACTGAATCCAGCCGGGTTTGTCAGCCGGGCTTTTTCAATGGCCGGAAGGGCCTGCTTAAGGAGCGGGCAAGTTGTAGCCCAAAACCCCAACTGGGCACCCAAATCACTGGAACCGTACATGACCGATTTGAGAAGATCCATATTTGTATTCAGAGTCGAGGTAATTTGCCCGGGGGCCAATCCCATGGCCGACTCAAGTTGCCCGCCCAAGCTAAATAGTGTGGCCTGAGTCGAACTCAATGACTGCGGCGGCCCAGAGAGCTCGGTCTCCATTTTTCCCAAAACATCGATCATTGGCTCAATTTGATCTGGCTCAAAGCCTAATGTGGCTAGACTTGAGGTCAGCATCTCATTGGGACCAGGCCGATAATCAAGTAATTTGTGGGCAAATTCCTCAGCGTCAGAAGAGTTAGGATCAAAACCGGGGATAAAAAGTCCGGCCAAGGCCGTAGCGCTGCCGGTCATAGTAAAGCGGTCGGCACTCATCACTGAATTTATATGTTTGTCAGCTGAACTGGGGGAAATCCCAAGAGCACCAGCCCAGTTCTGACGGTAGTTACTTACGGCCGCCAGATATTCATCTTCGGTTTCAAACATCTTCCTTAAAGGAATTTCAAGTTTAACTGCCTTCTCCAGGCCAGCCGCCTCCCCTGAACTGAGCCCTAAAGCCATTAAACCGGAGACCAGACTATCTGGATCCTTAGCCACTTGAGCTGCCCCAGGTTCACTCATTGAAGCCGCCACCATAGTCATTTTAGCTTTGGTCTCACGCATAAACGGCTCCATGGATTCCATTGTTATTTCCGGCAAACCGTTAGCTTTCATTATTGCATTGAGTTCTGGTAATTCGGCCGCCAACAATTTTCGGCCCTCGTCGATTATGGCCTCTGGATCGACAATGGCCGGTTCAGTTGGCAGCGTCGGAAGCGAGTCTAACGGGTCTGGCAGGCTTAAGTCTGGGGCAGCAGGAGCCGCTGCCGCTAAAGTCGGTACCGCAAGCGCCGGGCTGGAAATGGCCAAGGCGCTGATAACGGCCTCCTCCCGTCCGACTTGTTGTTCATCAGATGGCTCATCATCATCATCATCATCATCAACATCATCGTCAGGCTCAAAAAAGGGAAAGGCCAGGAAATTTCCAGTTTGGGCCCGTTCTATAAGTTCAACCGACAGACCGGGAGCGTCATTAAGGGGCTCTAAAACGGCCACCAAGTTGGCTACAGTTGAGGCCATCTCGTCGGGGACCTCTAAACTGGCATGCCAGATCATGAGACCGGCCGCTCTTTCAGGAAAAAGCCAAACCGTGTCCAAATTGGGCTTGGTTTCCGACCAGTTGAGCTCCTGAAATAGACTTTCATCAGTTTGAGCATCGAGTGACTGGGAGAAGTCGTAACTATTATTTTCGATTCCACTATAACGGCCTATAAAAAATCTTAACCTCAGGCCTGGAAGGGCCGAATCCAAGCGCTCAAACTCCGGATGCAAGTGGAGACATGATATTTTCTCATCACCACTAAAAAAGTTATTTTTAAGCCTTTGACTCTTTTGAGCCAAGTTAAAAAAATCAAAGTCAAAATCGTCAGGAAAACCTGGACTATTAGTCAGCAGCCAAGCCCGATCGAAAGTGCCTCTATTTTTGGCTCTAGCGGACAGCGGCGGAGTCGGAAGAGGGCAGGCCGGCGCCCCAACCATGGCGGGAACGCTTAACGTTCGGCCGTGACGGTCAAAGGCGGCGTCATAGACCATTGGGCCAGCCGCCCGACCGAGCTGAGGAATAATGGTCTGATTGGGGGATATTCCATAAGGGTTAACATCGGGCTCATAAAAAGTCGTCTCCCAACTCAGCGGCTGGGCGACGAAAGGCAAGGGGGGACCAGGGACTGGTTCCCTGGACTCCCTAAAACCTAAAACCAAAAAGTCGCGCCGCAAAGAGCCCACTGACATGCTCACATCCAGAGCCTCAACCGGTTTACCATCCGGGGCCCAAGCCCGGGCGGCCATCAAAAACTCAGCCTCCTTTTTGGGAACACCCATATCCAAGACCAGACCCAGGTTTTCGTAAGGTCCAAGGGCTTCAAGAGCCGCTTCCATGGCCTTTTGTGGTTCCAACAAGTGACCTGGTTGTCTAAGAGAGAACCCTAAAAAAAACGAACACGCCAGACGGTCGTGGCCTTTATACCGATAAAGAATCCGGTTTTGCCAAAGGCCAGGAGCATTAATTTCGGTAGGATTGACCATTTTAGTTCCCTCCCTCTTTAACACAGCTTGATTATCTTGGCTTTGACAGTGGCGGTACCTTGGCAATTAACTTGAAAAGTTTTCATTGATAGAGTCATTTGTTGCCCTGTCTTCAGCTGCATGGTTTTAGTATGTTCAAGGAAGGCTTTGTCAGAAGTAACCGTGAGTTTATTTTTCTTGGCAACACTGACCGTAAGCTTGTCCTTCTCCTGAACTATAGAGTTATCGGGATTAAAACGGAACTCGCTTTTGTCTTTTTCAAATTTTAAAAAGGCATCTTTGTGGTCTTGGAGTGTGGTATCTTTATCGCTGAAGTTAAAGTGTCTGGCCTCAGCTTCGCTTACACCGTCTTGGTTTTTCCGAATCGTTATATCGCTATCGGTGAGATCAGTCTCCATGACAATGGGCTGCTTAGGCTCGCGGGTTTTAATCAAGATTCCATCTTTAAAGCTTTTTTCGAATTCCAGCAGCGGCTGGGCCTTGACGGCCGCAGTCTCGGCTATATAAATAGGCGAGTTGATAGCTATATCCAAACCGAGCTCTTTGTTTAATTTTTGCTGTTCTTCATCCAACTTTTTGGCTTTTGACGCCGTTGTACTCAGTTGCTGATAGATTCCAACTTTGGTGTGGAAATTGCTGCCCTTGGACTCACCGACGACTAACTGAGCCACTTTCCCGGCTTTGTGGACCAAGGCTTTATCAGCCTGCTGGCTGATCTCCTCGGCCAAGGTCCTTTGAAGGATAGTCCGCATTAAAATAGCCTTTTCGCTCTCGAACTGTTCTCCTTCTTTGGTGGTTTCGCCATACTCAGGCTTGAGGTAGTCAGCTCTGTCCTTAACCTCTTCCCTGAACACTTTGCTGGTCAAAATATCGGCCAGCCGGCTCCCAATAACGGATTCAAGCAGGATCGGTCCCCGGGCGGCGATACAGGTATTGGTCTTGGACTGAGTGTTAAAATAGGAGTCAGTGTTTTTGATCTGAAAGCCTTGGCTTTTATATTGTCGTTCAATAACCTTCATAGTCACTAAAAAACAGATTGTTGATTGAACAATACCAATAAGTTGGTTGCTGAGCTTACAATAACTTGTAATACTCTTAGAAGCTTGTCCGCTTTTTGTATCTATTTTTCCATCTTTTGGTGCATTTTTTCGATTATCATGTTCTTCCCTGGCAGTTTTAGCAGCTGTAAACAGAGACGAAAATAAACCAGTTTCAGAATTTAAAATCTGCAAAAGCAGTAAATAATCTGACATTTCATATTCTTTTGGCTGCCATTTACTAGACGTTTGCCCATCACCGTCTATTTTTAGAGAAAAAAGAAATGAATCTTCTAATACAGTTGGCGGGTTCGCTTTATAATCTTTATATTTTTTCATAAGTTTAAAAAGCTTCAAAAAATCATCCGAGAGAGTGGTCGCCCCGTCAAGAACTTTGATGACCATATCTCCCGGTTTGCCCGTACCCTCGTCGTCTTTGGCCTTATAAATTCGTTTGTCCGTGCTAGGATCGTCTATGGTTTCGTAGGCGGCTTTAATCGTGTCCGAAAACTTGGCCGCAGCCCCTTTGAACATTTGGAGATACTGAATTTTATCCATGAAGTACTTGGGGCCGGTTTTGATCTCGTAAGACTTGCCGCTAATTGACTCACCGGTTAGTAAAGTCATATGCTTTGAGTATGTACTGTTAAATTCTGCATTATCAGCATTAAATATAGCGGTGGTAGCGTTATTTTTGGCTTCCTTGACCACTTCTTTTTCTTCCGGCTCCTTGGATTCCTCTGCAGCCGGCTCAGAAGTAGCAGATGTTTCTTGGGCTAGCGGTCGATTGGAATTGAAAAAAAGGCCGGACATAAGATTGCCCGAGTAAAGGCTAAACGTCTGGGAGTCAAAGGCGTTATCAAAAAGCAAACCGCCTCCGCTTCGAGCGATCAGACCTGAGGCAGTGTGTTGGCCACCGGAAATGATATTGCCGGTTTCACCATTGGGGACCGCACCGGTGATCAAGGGACGGTCGGGGTTACCATCGATAAAGGTCAATAGAACCTCAACCCCTGGATGAAGAGGGTAGTGCTGGCCATAGCCCGAGCCAACTGTGGGCTGGGCCAACCTCATCCAAGCGGAGGCCTTGCCGTTTTCTCGACCACTGATGTCGAGCGGGAAAAGCACCTTGTAACGTCCATGCCCATCCATCTCAGCCTCTTCACCTGAGCCGGCTCCATCGATCCAGGCGCTTAGAGAGCCTGAAATCTTTCGCTGGGCAGTCAGCCGTTCGGGCCTAAAAGGTGCATCGGCCCGTTGGCACTCAAACTGGTGCGAGTAATAAATCTGCTCTCCCCCCAGCTCTAAGCCAAGTCCGGCGGCCAGCCAAGCAGCCTGACTACCAGAGGTAACGAAACTGGTCACCAGGTAACCGGTGTTATAGCGGTCAAAGGGGTGGTCAGTGAGCTTGAAAACATGACCAGCAATTAGACCAGGAATAAGCACTCGGCCAGAATAGGTCTCGTTTTTAGCCAGCAATTCCTCCCGCCTGATGTTGGCCAGTCGCCGCCCCTCGTCTTCATCGGAAAAATTCTCGCCGTAGAGATAGACTTCGCCAAAACCATAAGGAGCTACTTCCATCGTAACTTCCAACGGAACCGAAGGTTTTAGCCAATTGTAGTCCTTGAGTCTGATTGAAGCCGGGGGAACTTTTTTATGAGCCCGAAAATCAAAGACCGAGGATTTGGAATCTGGAGTAAGCAGTCCGCTGACCGGAACAAAGCGCAAGGCCAGTTCCTCACCAGCTTCATCAATGATAGTGGGATATAACTCAGGGGTGTCTGAGATTTTCAAAACCTCAGTGTCTCCGGTCTGGTCATGAAAAAGTCCCAAGCCCTCCCGCTCAAAGCACCGCGAAATAAATGACCAAAGATCTTCGTCATACTCAAAAACGAATTCTCTTTCGGGATACTTATCAAGAGAAACACCGGAAAAATCGTAATTTTTCTCCGGAACTGAACCTAACTTCAGGCTCTCCTTGATGATATCAATGGTTTTGAGATCAAGGTGGATCCGGTTTTGGTGCAGAGCAGATAAAGGTCTCAGAATTGAGGTCAGCCCAACCTCAAGCAGAGAATAATCTTTGACTGCACCAGCCAGATCAACCGAAGCCACCGTCCCATGCCAGTCAACCCGGTACGACTTGGGACCCTGTCCGCCTGTCGCTTCAGCTTCCCGTTTGTCATCGACAATCGTAAACGTAGCCGGGCCGCCTAATGACATGTTGGGGTCAAAATCGCTCAAATCATCATTTTTGATGAGGAGGGTAATTTTAAAATCAAACAACCGGTTAAGAGCACCAGCTCCCTCAAACCTGACCACTTGCGGTGTCAAGTTGGCCGGCGGGCCTTGTCCAAAACGAAAATCAAAGAAGATCGAAGGACGATCCATAATAATTACCTCTGGTTCTGGTTGTCCCGTTATTGACCCTTTGAAACAGGTTCCGGATCACGGGCGGATGGCCCTCAAGACCATCCTGGGTCGCAGGCCATAAAGGCCCGAACCGGCGAATAGCCGGATTTTTTTTCTCTTAGCTCGCCTTAGCGACATTGGAAGCACTGGGTTTTCGACCAGTACGGCTGGTATTTCCCCTACGACCGGCGATTACGTGGGACTCCACTTTTTCGGCCTCCGGGTTTGGTTCAAAATTTGACTCTAAAGGGCGGCCCGAATCTGGTGATTCACTTTCCAAGCCGGCATCTTCGCCATTATGGGGGACCGCCTTCAGTCCGGTAAATTCTTTTGAATCCTTGGACTCTATTTCATCGCCGCTATCTTCAAGCCAAATCGCCTGGCAAAATCCACGCTCATCAACTTGCAGACTGAGCCGAGTTGGTTCTAATTGGCCCTCCTGCGGGCCCATCAGTTCTAAAACTTTCTTGGCTAAAGCCGGCAAAACATTGTGTTTGAGGACGTAATCTATGTTGCGAGCCCCAGTTTCAGCTTCCAAACACCGCTCGGTAACCGCCGATTCAATCTCGGGAGTCCAAACTAGCTCCAAGCCTGAGTTTTTTCTAAGGTTGTCTCTAATCGCCGCCAGTTTTCCAGAAACTATTTCTCGCAGAGCCTCCTCTGACAGAGGTCCGAATGGCACAATAGAAAGCCGTGACAAAAAGGCCGGTTTAAGATTTTGAGTTAAAAGCGGCCAAATCCCAGTTTTAACCGATTCGAGGTCCCAATTAGTCACGCAGTTGACGGCTCGCCTGATTTCTTCCGAGGCCAGGTTAGAGGTCAGCACCAAGACAGTGTTACTAAAACTGACCGTTTTACCTTCGGAGTCAGTTAACATTCCGCGATCAAAAACCTGATAGAAAAGATTTAAAACCTCCTCATGGGCTTTGTCGCATTCGTCAAGCAAAACAACGCTGTAAGGCCTCCGGCGAACGGCCTCGGTTAATAGCCCGCCCTCGCCATAACCAACATAACCTGGAGGGGAGCCAATCAGCCGGCTGACCGTGTGTTTTTCCTGAAACTCGCTCATGTTGATCGATATTAAGGCCCGCTCGTCACCAAAATAACTTTCAGCCAAGGCCATCGCCGTCTCGGTCTTGCCGACCCCGGAAGGACCAACCAGCAAAAACACACCTAAAGGGCGCAAGGGATCGTTTAATCCCGCTTTTGCCAGGGTCAACTCCCGCGCTAAGACCATAATGGCTGGATTTTGGCCGTGGACCCGTTTTTCCAGCTCAGCGGCCAAGCCGGCTGCATCAGTGACCTTACGTTCAGCCAACCGGCCCAGAGGTATCCCGGTCCATTCACTAACGATTCTGGCCACTGCTTCCGGACCGACCTCAGCATGAATCAAGGGGTCGTCGCCCTGAAGGGCCGCCAGCTGAGCCCGAATCGAATCGTACTCAGCCCGTTGGGAGTCCTTGGTAGTTGCCTCGGGTCCAATGATAGAATCATCGTTTAGGCTCAAGGAATTTACTGGGGCGGGCTCAAAGGCGGGGTTTGGATTTGGGGAGGCTTGGGCTTGAGTTGATTGCTCCCCAGATTCTAATGGTTCAACAGCTCGGGTGACTTGGCCAGGTGCGCCTGGGGACGCTGCCTGGCCAGGAGTTTGGACAGGTTGGGCACCGGTATCGACAAAAATTTCACCGCGTAAAGCAATTAAACGTTCGATCAATTCTTTTTCCGTTCGCCAGCGCTGATCAAGCTCAAGAATTTCTTGGTCGATCTTAAGCTTTTGGTCAGTGAATTCCTTTAGTTTTTTGGTCTCCACCACCAGTCCTTGATCAAGATCGCGCCTAAGGCTGTCAATTGTCCTTTGCATGGCTGCGGCCCGGGCTTTAAGATCTTCAAGCTCGCCAGGTTCAATCGCTTGACTGGACTTGACTCGGGCGCAGGCAGTATCAATTAAATCCACCGCCTTATCGGGCTGAAAACGACCGGTGATATACCGCTCCGAGTAATCAGCTGCCCTTTCGATAGCTGCGTCGCTGATGATGACCTGATGGGCTTTTTCATAAAATCCCCTCAGTCCACGTAAAATAACGGCGGTTTGCTCTACATTGGGCTCATCTAAAGATACCGGCTGGAACCTTCGGGCTAAGGCGGCGTCTTTTTCAAAATATTTTTTATACTCTTTCCAGGTCGTAGCCGCACAAGTACGTAGTTCTCCTCGGGCCAAGGCCGGCTTAAGCAGGTTGGCTGCATCAGTTGATCCTTGGGCGCCTCCAGCACCGATGACGGTGTGGGCCTCATCAATAAACAGGATCACTGGACTGGCCGAAGCTTTAAGTTCATCTATAACGCCTTTGAGGCGGTTTTCAAACTCACCCTTTATGCCCGCTCCGGCTTCCAACCGCCCCATATCCAAACCAATCAGGCGCGTGTTTTTTAAACTGTCTGGCACCTCACCATTAGCAATTTTAAGAGCCAAGCCTTCGACTAAAGCAGTTTTTCCAACGCCGGGATCACCAACCAAAATAGGGTTGTTTTTACGACGCCGAAGCAAGATATTGATGATTTGGCGTATTTCCGCCTCCCGACCAAAGACCGGATCAATTAAACCGTCTTTGGCTTTTTGGGTAAAATCTTCGCCAAAACGCTCGACAAATCCCCCACCACTTGCAGTGTTTGATGGGAGCTTTTTATCAACGGAACTTTCCGGAGGGTTTTCATTAGAATATTTTTTGATGGCCGCAAAAGCTTTAGCCAGCTCGTCGTCGGAAATTTGGGCCAATAGCTCCGAGGTCTGACCGACCATAAAACGGCCCGAACGACCAACCAGAACTGTAAAAATATGGCCACTTCTGACGCAGTCGGCGCCATCTTCCAAAGACGCCCACAAAAAGCTTTCCTGAAGTAGCTCTACCAAAAGAGGCGATAAAACCGGCCGACCCACAGCCCCGGTTTTAAACCGGGTCACATCGCCGGTCAGGGCTGAAATCAAATTCGAGCCTATGTCATCCTCCCCCAGAGCCCCAACCATCAAGGCCACGTCGCTGGAGCTGTCCTCTAAGGTTTTAACCAGAAAATGCTCGACTGTCACCTCCCGACAAGTCATAGAAACGGCCAAACCAGCTGCGTTGTTCAAATAATTAATGGTTTGGCTTCCCAGGCGATCGAGAAGTGACCGTATATTGAGATTTTTCATTAATTTTCAGCCATATTGTGATGGAGTACATTTAAACTCAACTAGAGTTTAAGCTCCAAGGAGCTTTCAGACACCACGCCTGACAGCTCCCTGGAGGAATTGATAATCAGTTCTTAGGCTTTCCAGTCGTCGGTGAATTCGATGTTGCCGTCGGTGTAGCTCCAGGTGATCTTGGAGTAGGTGAAGCTCACTTCTTCCATATCCTTGAAGGGCTTGTTTTCGGGCAAGAAGGTGGTGGGAGTGTACTCGCGGAGGTTGACGATGATAGCATCTTCCAAGGTAATCTTGTAATAATTGTCTTCCTCGCCGTTATCGTTGATGCGGTAGAAGCTCAACTCAACGGAAGCCTGCTCGCCTTTGCAGCAAGCCTGGAACAACTTCGGGGAGGCGTTGTCCTTGTGCTTGAGGACGGTCAAAGGCAAGTGAATGCGCTGACCGGTCGGCAGGCCAGTGTGAGTGTCCTTGGGGATCTCGACCTGATGATCAACGTTGTACAAAATGATCTTGTCCTTCTTGTCGCCACCTTGGGGGCAATCACCTTTGATGTCGCCCTGGTTTTTTCCATTGACTGACATGTAAGCAGTTAAAGCCATTACATTTCTCCTTTTTTCTCTGGTAATGTGCGCATCGCGTACTTTTTGCACTTTTGGTGCGATTTCAGAGCCCAGACCATCTGGGTTCCGATTTCCCGCCCAGGATTATCCTTGGGCGTGAAAAGCTTGTAAATTCGCCCGGCTTGAAATAACGGCTGCAGGCTAACCTGCGAGGGTTTATCGTTGACCGGACGCTGGGGCCTCAACACCCCGACCATCGGGGCATCGGTCTCGCCAGAGAGAGCTCAGACCAGTCTCATTGCGGTCTGACCATTTTTCTTCGTTGGCTAAAAATTTGGATTGGAAAAAAACAGCCTGAGCCAAATGGCGGCTGGCTATTTTTTATCAAGCTTGCCGACCAGTGACAAAGTAAAATTGGCGCCCATATATTTGAAGTGAGGCCGAACCTTCAGCGACACCCGGTACCAACCGGGATCGCCCTCGACATCAGAAACCTCAATACTGGCCATTCTCAGCGGACGGCGGCTGCGAACTTCCGCCGCTGGATTGTCCATTTCAGTAACGTATTGACGAATCCATTCTGTCAGTTCGCGCTCTAAATCGGCCCGCTCTTTCCAGGTGCCAATGTTCTCGCGCTGGAGGACTTTAATATAGTGGGCCAGCCGGCTCATAATCATCATATAAGGCAGCTGGAGTGACAGTTTATAGTTGGTCTCGGCCTCTTTTCCTTCAGGAGTATTGGCAAAAACCTTGGCTTTAAGACAACTGTTGGCTGAGAAAAACGAGGCGTTATCCGAACCCTTGCGCATGGTGAGAGCACAAAAACCTTCTTCAGCCAGTTCAAACTCCCGGCGTTCGCTGATTAAGACCTGGGTGGGGATCTTGTTGTGGGTCTCCCCTTTTTCCTCGTAGCGGTACAAGGGCAGATCGTCGACACTGCCTCCGCCTTGAGGACCAATGATGTTGGCACACCAACGGTATTTGGCAAAGCTGTCGGTTAGCTTGGAAGCCAAAGCGAAGGCCGTATTGCCCCAGCAAAAATCAATGTCAGGGTCCTGAACCGTTTCCTCGTAATTAAAAGTCTTGGTGGGATTGTCTTCGGAATATGGAAGTCTGAGCAAAAACTTGGGCAAGGTCAGACAAACGTTACGGGCGTCTTCTGATGTCCGGAAGGACTGCCATTTCGCATAAACGGGCTGCTCAAAAATACTCTTTAAATCTTTGAGGTTAGGCAACATGGCCCAGCGCTCAACCCCAAAAAATTTGGGCCCGGCCGAGGCGATAAATGGGGCATGACTCATGGTGGCCACGGCGGCAGCATAACCGAGCAATTTAATGTCTGGAGCCCCGGGACCGAATTCGTAATTGGCGATTATGCCACCGAAGGGCTGCCCACCAAATTGGCCATACTCAGCGGTGTATATTTGTTTATACAGACCCGATTTGGTTATTTCCGGAGCATCATCGAAATCACTTAGCAAGTCATCTTTGCTTATATTCATGATGTTAATTCGGTTGTTTTCCCGGAAATCGGTTCGATCAATCAAAAATTTCAAAGAGCGCCACGTCGACTCAAGCTTCTGAAAATCTTCATTATGGATGATGGCGTCCATTTGTTTGGAAATCTTGCGATCAATTTCTTTGATTAGTTCGTCGACCAATGGCCCGGAAACTTTGACCTCCTGACGGTTACCGGCGGCCAGTTCCTGGATAAAGGCTTTAAGACCTTCTTTGGCCAGGGTATAGGTCTCGTCTTCGGGATTAAACGAGGTCGCTGAGACAATTTCGTCGAGTAAACTAGTTTCTTGGGTGACCACCTCAGCTGTAGCCGCCCCACCTTGACTTTTCGCCGCCATTAGGCTTTACTCCTTATCTAGTCCGAGTTCTTTAAACAAATTTTTCTTGGCTTCGTCATCGTCAACCAGCGCCTGAACCTGCTTGCGGAAAGCCGGAATGTTGGCGATGGGACTCTTAACCGCCTTGAGGGCCTCACGTAACTCCATGAGTTTGCGGAGGGGTTCAACCTTCTGAACCAACTGATCGGGCTCAAAATCTTTGAGGGATTCAAACGCCAGTTTTACGCTCATCTCATCACCCTCTTCACCTGATAGCGTGTTGGGGACCGTCAATTCGAGCGAAATGTTTTGACCCTTCAAAACCTCGTTGAAATTATCCTTGTCGACGGCGATTGGCGCCCGATCTTCAACTAAGCGGCTGTCAGGCGCCTGGGTAAAGTCTCCAACCACCAAAAGCTTAAGAGGAAGCTCAATCTCCTCTTTTTGATCGCCTGTGGCTGGCTTGTAAACGATATTTACCCGCTCTTTCGGGGCGACGGATCCTTCTTTTGCCATAATCAAATACCTTAATTTTTTAGTTTTAGCTCCGTCCTGACCACAGTCGATGGGGGAGCCGACCCAATAGGTTTAGAAGTTGTTAGAAGACGCTCTGGCTGCTCGTCAATTCAACTTCACGCTTCAATCTGAGCTGATGATAAAGCTTGGTTGTTTTTTTTATTTTCTAATGTCGTAATTTTTTTTTAAAATTTTGGCCGGACTCTTCGTTGCCTTCTTGCCGACACTGTTTTACTAGACATAATTTTTTAAATTTTATTAGAAATAGAACACTATTTTATTTTTTTGATTAAAACTAAAAAACTGGAAGATAGAGGGAAAAAGAGCTACAAAATTAAATTGACTGCTTTAGTAAAACCTAAAACCTAGCCAGTTTTTTTCTGGCTCGGTCAGTACTATAGCCGGGCTTATTTTCTGGGTTAGCGGAGAAAAATGTAGCGGAGGGGTGGGTGAGGCTAAAATGAATAGTGGAAGCAATAGAATGGCTGCGGCGGCCTCAAACTACTAAAGCAATAGGTAATTATAAATTTATTTTTTTATTTCCTTAAAGTCTCTTATAAATCCGCTCCCCAAAAGGCGGTTTTTTTATTTCAACACCTGTTTGTCGGCGATGCCTTCTAACGACGATGCGATACCTGTTAGTTTCTCGGCCGGCCTGACCTATCGCCCAAAGCGTTAAGGCAAGACCGGCTTGGCGGCATTCTCCGGCGTAAGTATATTGGCGTCCATGGCAAAGGCCAACAACCGCCTTTGTCCACCTAACCACCAGCAGAGCTGGGGAACCTAACTCGCCGTCGGGCCGGTTTTGCCCTTTGGCTATTGAACATCCAGTCAGAACCTTCCTTCAACTTGATGATGTCCGGCACGGCCGACCAAGTTTCAGACTAGAACCGCTGTTCACCTTTCGCCAGTCGGACCAAAAGAGGAGCTGGCTCCATGGAGCTTATTTTCAAGTCCGTCCAGCCACAAACGCTTTAGGATCGAATCGCCTCCGTAACCTATAACAATTATTTTCTGGAGTCTGGCCGTAAGAACGGAACGCCGCCATAGTTCCCTCTAAATGGGGATGTTGGAAATCTTGCTCCCCTCGCCTGGGCTCATATCCTTTTCCCAAACCTTGGCGGTTATTGACCGCCCCAGGGAACAATTTCGTGCGCCTCCCGCACCGAAACCAGCCGCCAGACTCTCAGGACGTTGACGAGTTTGAATGGCCGACACCAAATTTAATGAAACCATCAAAATCCTTGACTCACCAAGCTTTGCCATTAGTCTAAGGTCCAACAACTGGCCATATTGAAAAATCGACAACCAGCTTGGGAATTTTAATTTTCGAGCAGGACCCGGTTTTTTAAAAAGAGTCGGCTTTTTTTTTCGAGTTTTTTGCTGGCAGATGGTTGGCCCAAGATGAGGTGAGCAAATCCAGATCAGATTTGCCCTTTATAAGGGCTTGGTGTAGAATCTAAATAAAGGACAAAGGCTCGCAACTGGCCGTCTGGCCCGTTATAACCAGGCTTGGCTAGCTCAAAAGCCAGTATTGAGGAAATATGTCTACTGCCACTAAATCTCCCAAGAGGTTTAACACCGTTGGTCCATGTGTCCCTTCTGAACATTACCTGCTTCCAGTTTTGGATCGACTGCCAGACGTAGAAGAGATGATCGAAGGTAAGTTTTATTTCGTCCTTCACGCTCCCCGTCAATCTGGCAAGACAACGTATTTAGATTTCTTGACAGATAAAATCAACTCTGAAGGCAAAATGTATGCTTTAACTTGTTTCTTGATGACAACAAGAAATATTGATGACAGAAATGACTCTATTAATACGATTTTTTCACAATTAAATGAATCAATGAGAACATCACAAGTTGTCAATATAAGATCAAAAGCTGAATCTTTTAATTATTTATCTGGAATATCAGATACTGACAGAAAAATTAAGATATTATTGAATAGTCTTTGTGAGGATTTAGATAAAGATCTCGTAGTTTTTTTTGATGAAGCGGATTGTTTATCTGAAGCAGGTCTTGTAACTTTTTTAGCCCAAATAAGAGATGGCTATAATATTCGACACCAACCTGGTAACAAATTTCCCCGATCCATGGCGCTGGTTGGTATGCGTGACATCCGAGACTATTTGACATCAGTCCGACCTGGATCTCAGTCCAGAGGTTTAGCCAGCCCCTTCAACATTAAAAAGGAAGCCTTGACCTTAGCTAACTTTACCCAAAATGAAATCAGTGACCTCTACGGACAGCACACCCAAGCTACCGGGCAAGTCTTTGAACCATCGGCTGTAGAGAGGGCCTGGTATTGGTCAGAAGGGCAGCCTTGGCTGGTCAACGCTTTAGCTGACCAAATCGTGTCCAAAGATTTGAAAAGTAAACCAACCCAGGTTATTACCTCCCAACATTTTGATGATGCCGCTGAAACCTTGATTAAACGACGGGATACCCACATTGATTCCCTTTTAGAACGCCTTAAAGAGCCCAGGGTCATTGCCGTTATGGATGCCGTCTTCGCTGGAATTAAAGGAAAGGTACCGATCAACAGTGACGATCGGAAATATTGTCTTGATTTAGGACTAGTTACTTCGGGTGACAGTCTGGATTTAAGGCCAGCCAACAAAATCTACCAGGAGGTCATGAGCAGGGTATTAACTGATCAAATTCAGTACGTTTTGGATGACAACATTACCCGAAAAAAATACTTCCAAGTTCAGGACATTCTAATGACTGACCTTTTGAAAGACTTCCAGGATTTCTGGTGTCGAAATGGGCAGTCGTTTCCTAAGCACAACAAAAATCTGGACGCTATTATGTATGATGAGGCATTACACTCTCTCATACTCTTTGCTTATGTGCAAAAAGCTCTAAATGGACAGGCTAAGGTCCACCGGGAATTTGCTGAAGGTAGAGGGAGTGTAGATATTTGCGCTATCTATAATGACAAGCAATTTATGGTGGAAGTTAAAATTAAAGGCCATCAACCTTTGAAAATGAGCATAGATAAGTTAGTAAATTATCTCGTTTCAGCTAGGGCCAAAGAAGGCTGGTTAGTCATTTTCGATCGAGATAAAAGTAAAAACCCAGAAGAAAAGCTTTATTTTAGGACTGAGTGTCATAACAGCAAAGTTATTAATATTTTAGGATGCTAAACAAAAAAATATCTATTTGCTTTTTAGATATTATTTTCAAATTAAAATTTATTTTTTTCTCTTAACTATAATGACAAGCCCACCCATGCGCTAGCCGCCTGGGTGGGCTTGTCGTTTTCGACCCCGCCAACTCTCATCAATTGATGTTGTAAAGTATTCCATATTTTGCCATAATAAACTAAACAATGAGAGGCATCCAAAACTATTGACCATCACCAGGCGCATTCAACGGAGCAATTGATGATTCTCCCTTAACCAATGGCTAAATTTAATGCGGCGTTCACCCAATTGGGCCGAAAGCTCGGGCTTTCTCGGCTAACCATCCCGTAGAAAAACTAAAGACACCGGTCTGGTGTTAAAATATAAATGTTGGTTTATTGCCTGAATCACGCCTCAAAGCATTTTTTTACTCCACCTGGAGGCCAGGGAGCTTTTAACCATGCTATTATTACCACTTGGTGTAGAAAACTTCGATGAAATTCGCGGTTTCCAAGACGGAAAAAAAACCGAACCAGAGCATATTTATGCCGACAAAACCGGACTACTCCACAATCTCTTAAATACTAAGTCCCCCTATTTTTTGTCCCGACCTCGCCGTTTCGGCAAATCCCTTCTGATCGATACCCTGGACAATATCCTAAGAGGTCGCCGGGAGCTTTTTGAAGGGCTCCAGATTTACAAATCAAACTATGACTGGCAACCTTATCCAGTCATTCGGTTAAGCCTGGCGGCAATTGACACTGAAAGTGTTGACACGGTAAAAAGCGGTTTAATCCGTGATCTAAAAGGTATTGCCAAAAGTGAAAATTTAACTCTTGAAGGTTCCACCCCGTCCGAAGTATTTAAGTCACTTTTTGAAGAACTTTACTCCAAGTACGATCGAGA
>JAISWF010000013.1 GCA_031271165.1 Deltaproteobacteria bacterium | reverse complement strand
TTTGCCTGTTTCGGCGTCTAGCGTGAAGGGTTGTGTGCTTGCATAACGGTATCCATGGTTGGTGTGGATTGACACACGCTGCTTCCCATCTGTCCTTGGCGGCCTGCCTGCCATAGCCATACTCCCTTCCCTCTATTAATAGTACTATTATGCTATTAATAGAGGGGGAATGTCAATATGTTATTTTGAAAAAATCCGCCTGTATCAAGGCCTCCCGGCTACACAGAAGCTTTATAGTACAAAACTTTGCAAAATTCATGGTTATAAGCGAAGCTATAATTTTATAGATTAACAACCAACAACATCAATAGTGACCCCTTCAAAGTCCGCTGTTGGCCAAAATATTTTTTTCCAGCTGTGGTCTGGATTTGTGTCAAAAACTAGCAGCCACCCTTCAGCGGCAGGTACGGCTCTAAGATTTGGCGCAGCAATTCCAAATGCCGCAGGACAATCTGGCAATGCAACAACAAATTCAAGGGCGAGGACAAATGCGCCGCACCCCACCTCGACGATGGAGCTATCAAGCGGCTCTTCGTTTTTATCTTGCTGTGAAATCGGTAGTGGAGTTTGCTGTCGGATTTTGTCTCTCAGAAAGGTGAGGCCACATTTGCGAAAACAATTTAGTAAGCTGTTCGCTGTCTTCCACAACGTTTCTATACACTTTTCAGTTGATTTGTTTTCAGAGTGGTTGGTGACTGGACGAAAGACACAGCCTCAGTGAAGAATTTTATATTCCAAAAAAATTATGCCTATTTATTGGATAAAGTTAAGAGTATAAAAATGCATTGAAAAATATAAAAAGTTTTAAATAGATATCTATTAATCAGCAAAATTGTAGATAATACATAATTAAATGACTATTGTTGGGTAAAGAGCTCAAATCGTGTCATTTTAAGGGCAGACAATCAGGGCCGCCAGGGCGATAATAGCCACGATTATGGCCATCAACACGGCCGCCGAGCCTTTATCTTTGGCCGCTTTGATTTTGTCGTTGTATTGGGGACTAACTAGATCGCAAATATCTTCCAATGCTGAGTTTAATAATTCAGTCAGTGGTATTAAAAGATAGATGGAGATAAGAGCTATTTTTTTCCAAATCGGCCAAGGGATCGGGGCCAGGATGGCCACTAACAAAATTAAAGCTATGGTCTCCAGCCGGATTGACTCTTCTTTGCGGAAGGCCATAGCTAAACCGGCCAGAGAATAGCCCATGGCCGAGACGGCCCGGCGGGGAATATTTTTAATGGTTTTAAGCATCTAAGGTCCTTTTTTGGGGCCGCCGCCGGCTGGAAAATGTCAACAGAGTATACCTGTTCACATTTGCATAAATTAAGAGAGCTTCAGGGTCAAGGGAGCTGGTGGGGATGAGGCCCTTGGCGATAGCCTGGCCTGAGAAATTTTCATCAATTTGAGATATAGAGCCTCAAAAGACCAAGATAGCCCCCTCACCGGGGCGTCTGCCGCTTTAGGCAATCAAATTTCCAGGGCCAAAACCTCAAGCCCGGCCCCAGTTCCATTTTTTTATTTACAATGGTCGCTAAATTTTGCTATGATAATGGATTCAGGCCTCCCTGGGTCTGAGGCGGGTTCAAGGGCCGACCAGCACAGCGGCTAAATCAGCCGGACCAAACCAGCCGAAACTCTGAGTCGGACCTCCCAACCGGATTGCAAAATCTGGCAAATATTTAGAGCGGAAATCTTTTCGATGGCCTCCGGTCAGTTTAGGCTGGGTCCAAGAACCGGCCTTGGTGGAACGGCTTTGGCTGAACAACCATTTTAGTCGAAAAGATCCGGACATTAAATCAAAGCGGGTGGTTAGTTATGGATGAAGGTCAGCTGAAGTATTTCAAAGAACTCCTGTTAAATCAGCGCCACGAAATTCTTCAAAACGCCGACGAGACAATGGCCGACATGAACGACCAGACCATTAACTATCCCGATCCCACCGATCGAGCCTCCATTGAGTCGGATCGCAGTTTTATCTTGAGACTGCGCGAAAGGGAGCGAATGCTCCTGACAAAAATTACCGAGGCTTTGGAACGCATTGAAGCTGGCGAATTCGGAATCTGTGAATCCTGCGGCGGTGATATAAGTATTAAACGTCTTGAGGCTAGGCCAGTGACCACTTTGTGTATTGAGTGCAAGAAAAAATCTGAGGCCCTGGAAAAGGCCAGAGGCGAGTAAGCGGCCCTGATTTTTTTGTTTTTTGACCGAAGATTTTGTTTGAAAAATACCTCCGCTTGTCAAATCAACTTCCTATGGTACCAATCCGGGAAGGTGACGTCAACTTGAAAGAAGTGAGGTGCGGCCTTTTAAAAGGCTATTTCCTTTGACCTTAAACCTGGCTTTGGCCTTTTGGGGCCGGCCTTAAGGATTTGATACCATGAAGATGACCTATCAACCGCATAACACCAGGAGAAAACGGACCCACGGTTTTTTGGTCCGGATGAGGACCAAAGCTGGTGCCGCCGTCATTCGTCGCCGCCGGGCTAAAGGGCGACAGAAACTGGCGGTCTGACGGGAGTTTTTTTACGGCCCATAGCCAAGGGGGAGACCGTGAACCGACCCTTGTCGTTGCCAAAAAGTGCCCGGCTTTTGAAGCGGCGCCAGTTTCTGACCATGAAAGCAGCAGGCTCGGTTAAGACCGGGGTCGGCGCTTTTACTGTGGTTGGCCGGCCTAACGGGTTGGGCTTTAATCGTCTGGGCCTTACGATGACCAAAAAATCCGGTCCGGCGGTGGTCCGCAACCGCCTCAAAAGGGTGGTCAGGGAATTTTTCCGGACTCACCGAGCCAGTTGGCTCCAGGGCTACGATCTTCTTTTTATTGCCCGGCCCGGTTTTGACCTTTTGCAAGCTCCGCTCAAAGATTCCGACGCCCGGCGGCTTAAAGCCCTTGTCTTTAAGGCTGCCCAGGCTAAAGTACGGTGAAAAGCCATTCCTTCGCCAACCCCGGCCCGGCTGGTCCAGAACCTCAGGCTGGCGAGCCGGAAGGCGGCGGCCGAAAAGGGCCGATGGGGGCCGAGCCTAAAGCCCGGTTTTGGGTTCTTCCCTTGCTTTGGCTTTTACGTTTCTACCAATTATTTATATCACCGCTCAACCCCCCAACCTGTCGATTCTATCCGGTTTGTTCCACCTACGCCATTGAAGCTTTAAGTCGCCATGGCCTGTGGCGGGGAACTTGGCTGACCATACGCCGCTTGGTTAAGTGTCATCCTTTCCACCAGGGTGGGTACGACCCGGTACCGGTGGTTTCAAAGCCTGGGCCGACTATTGACGATGGCCAGGCAATGCCGAAGGTGGATGCCCCGGCGATTTTTAGCCCCGGCCAGGAGCCTGGACAGAGGTAAAATTAATGGACAAACGCGTTTTAGTGACCATGCTGGCTATGCTGGGTTTTTTTCTGGGAGTAAATATCCTTTACCCGATGATTTTTCCGCCGCCTCCCAAGTCCCTGGTCCAAAAAACGCAGACCCAATCAAGCGAAAGCGCCCTAGTTACCGAAGAATCCCTGCCCGCAGGCTCAGAGCCGTCCGTTCGGACTGAAGATACTCTGATCAGCTCTCCGGTCGATCAGACCAGCTCGGGTGGGGAGCCGGTTCAGCTGGCTCCGGCCCGGGATATCACGGTCAAGACCCCGCAGTACACGGCGGTAATTTCTGAAAAAGGCGGACGCCTGATTTCATTGACCCTCAACGACTATCTGGCCAACAAAATTCGTCCTGACCTCCCGGATTACCCCCAGCAAATGATTAATCAGCTGGCCGATCAGCCCGGTCAATCTCTGGCCCTGCGTTTGATTTCTGAAGACAGAAATTACGTCGATCTGGCCGGCTTAAATCTGACCGCTGACCGCCACGAGCTGACTATTGGACCAGACGAGACTGGCGAGCTGACTTTGACTGGTCAGACGACCAGAGGCCTGACGGTGGTTAAAAAGTTTACCTTCAATGCCGGCAGTTATCTTTTAGGCCAAAAAGTTTTACTTAAAAACGAGAGTACTGGAGTTTACGGGGGCCGTCTGGGCATGAGCCTGACTGCCGGACCATTTTCTGGCCGCATTGGGCGGTACGATTCGGTGGCCGGATTTTTGGGCGGCAAAGTTTTTACTGCCAACTCTGAAAAGGCCGGCTCCAAACTCCCGGCTGATGGCGAGTTAACCCGGGCCGACTGGCTGGGCTACATGAACCAGTATTTTCTGGCTGCTCTCGTGCTTTCCGGAGGCGATGAGGCCTGGCAGAAACCTGGGGATTTAAGGCTCCAGAGCTTTGACAAAGCCTCCGGTCTGGTCCAGGTGGTGGTTTCCTATCCCCTGAAACTTGAACCCGGCCGCAATAGTTCCTATGATTTTAACGTCTATTACGGACCCAAACAAACGGCCTCCTTACAAGAAGCTGGCCACAACCTCGGCCGGAGCATCGATCTGGGTTGGTTCTGGTTTTTGGCCAATCCTTTGGCTTGGCTGCTGAGGCAGTTTTATGCCATTTTTGGCAATTATGGGGTCGCCATCATCATTGTAACTATCTTGATCAAAGTGGCCTTGTGGCCTCTGACCAACAAAAGTTACAAGTCGATGAAGGAAATGCAAAAAATACAGCCACTTATGGCTACGCTGAGGGAAAAATACAAAGACGACCGTGAGGGCATGAACCGTGAGATGATGCAGCTTTATCGGACTTACAAGATTAACCCCTTGGGCGGGTGTCTGCCGATGCTGCTGCAAATACCATTCTTTATAGCTTTTTATCGGGTGCTGGACTATGCCTTGGAACTGCGCGGGGCTCCCTTTATACTGTGGATCAAGGACCTTTCGGCGCCCGATCGTCTTTTTGATTTTGGCGTCCGAGTTCCCTTTTTGGATCCTCCGACCGGCATTCCGGTGATGACTCTTCTGATGGCTGGGTCGATGATCTGGCAGCAGAAAATGACTCCGGCGATGGGCGATCCGATGCAGGCCAAGATGATGATGCTCATGCCGGTGGTTTTTTCGGTGATCCTTCTGAACATGCCGGCGGGACTGGTCTTGTACTGGCTGGTCAACAACGTCCTGTCGATTTTCCAACAGAGGCTGATCAATCGTCAAAAGGGCAAGGAAAAGCCAGGACTTCCGGTCCGGACCAAAAAGAAGGCCTGAGCTCTATTGGGACGGCCTTTAGGTTTATGACCACACGGTCTTACGTATTGCCAGTAATCGGCAGGCAATGCTCAGATATTGCTCCGATGCCGCTAAAAAAACCCTACCAATGCTTGGCAGTATTTTTTTGACCTGATCTGAAGATCTGATTAAAGTCTTAAAGCAGCCGGCCGCTGCCTGCGAATTGGGACGGTCACATTTTGCCCATACCAGCCGAGCCGTGGCTTTTTGGTACTTTAAGCACCTGACAGCTCAATAGTTACAAAATTAAATCGAAAAATTAGATGGGCTGCTTTGAGAAAATTCCAGCCAACCCGTTCTTTCCGCCTTGGTCAAGGCATTGTAAAATAAGCCTTTGAAGGCCAGGTTGCGCCTTATACTCCCGCATTGCTCCCCAACTCCCCAATTATGAGTCTGTTTTTTGTTTCACTCAAAAGTACCTTCGGCGGGAGCGGCAAAGCAATAACAATAAGGACGCTGTATTGGCCCTTCAAACTCCAAGCAGCGGGCTTCCAGCCGGAAAAAAGAAAAAAATGATGTCCGAAAAAAATAACAATTCGCCGCCGGACCCAGAAAACTATAAAGAGGACTCCAGCCATTATGAGGGGCACGCCAACATTTGGGAAGCTATTTTAGGGGACAGCGGCCTTTTGGTTAAACTCCTGCCGCACATAGTATCACAAGCTAATATGCGGCCAGACTGGATGTGTGAAGAGCAAAACAGCGACGGTTTTAACTTTTTACTGTTTTGGCCAACCTTGACTCCTCCGGGCATTGCTGCCTTAATTAGGCATCAAGCCGGCAGCGAAACGAATGAATGTGAGACCAGCTATCCAGTTTTAGAGGGCGCCTTAGTCGACTTGCGCCTTGAAAGCGTTTACCCGTGGTTAAATGGATTGGAAGGTGAAATTTGTGGCCGGACCGCTTGTGGGCAGATGATTTCATTTTTTGACTGTTTCTATTTCAAAAATAAATCCCAATATTTTCTGGATGCAATTATTCCCTTTCGGCTGTTCGGCATCGCCTTCTCTCTTGGAGTGCCCGAGGAGCAGTCGTTGGTCAGCAGTGAAGGCCGATATTACGAGAGGCAAAAAAGCAAATTTCTGAAAGAAAATCCCGGCCAAGGTCCGGAAGACTTTCAAAATCCGAGCCTTTCCCTAGTCGGCTCCAAAATATTGTTTCCAAGCGAATATTGTTCCATCTATAATTTTCGCACACCGATCAAGTCGGTGGTTTCCGTTAAGATTGCCGGCCTGACTTTATATAAGCTAGGGGTAATTTTAGGCGGACTTGATGACGACGAACTCCCCTGCGAGCTTTATGCTTCAGAACATGTTTTAAACGGGTATTCGCCAAAAACGGGAGATGATATTCAGGGGGTCTTGAGACTGGCGGGATATATAGCCTCAGAATTTGAGAAACTCCAATAAGTTGCCCTTCTTAGCAGTTAGTCAACAAAGTCTAGAGTTAGGGCGAAGTTAGTTTGTCGCACCGCTGTCCAAGAAAAACGTCAGACTTGGTGGTTGGTAGGATAAACCCTTGGAATTAAGGCCACCTCACTTTCAGAAAGGTCAATCATCAGAGTGGCAACGTCTTAAGCTGGCCAATGCTTGACTTCATTTAAGTAGCAACATATGAAGCTTGACATCTAAAAACCGTTACCAAAAATGGAACACATCAAACTGGTAAAATCCAACATCGCTCTACTTCACGGATGCTAGTCACCGCAAAGCCTCACAGAACCTTGACTTAAATCATTTTTACTCAAGGGAAAATATCTGAAAAGGATATGTTTTTATACATTGCTATAAAAGCGAAATTTGACGATCTTTTTACTAGTACACAGTCAAGCGGTTGACTGTGGGTTGGCGAGTTCAAACTCTAAAAGGGCTAGTCCCCCAGATTATTCGATCATAACATAAATTCACAGATAGTTTAAATGATTTATATC
>JAISWF010000003.1 GCA_031271165.1 Deltaproteobacteria bacterium | reverse complement strand
CGTAAGACATCCTAATTTGCTGTTTGAGATGCTTATATGTTGTTTGTTGATTTTTTCTGCTTTAATGGCCAAAGATGCACATGTTTACTCAGGCCTAAAATTTGGTAATTTCGCCCTGCGATGGTGCACCCAATCCGGCCAAACTTTGACCGCCCAAACCTCAGATCAGCCAAAATGCCCCTCTTCTGCCTGACTGAAGCTGGAGAGTTTCCGAGGTCCACCGCATTCCCTTGTCAAAGTTGTTGCCAATAATCCTAGATAGATATAAGATAAGATACTGCCTGTTTTGATTTTGGGCCAAGGCAATGACTAAAAAATGCCTTTATAGGCTTTTGGTCATAACCCTAAGGCGGAAATAGGAGACCAATAATACGGCTGATTATTTAACCAAGACCCTCCTCAAAAGTCACCGCCGCCGCCGGCTATGGGACGGCACCTTTTTGTGGCTCCCGCTTTGCGGACTGGTCCTGGGTTTGTGGCTGGCCAGCCTTAAAGCCCGTTGGCCGATGGGGACCAACCTGCCCTTGCCGGTTTGGCTCGCTGTATTTGGCAGCTTGGCCTTTGGAGGCTTGTGGTGGGGTGAAGTAGCCGAAGGCGACGATACTTTGGTTCGGCCGTTATCCGCCGTCACGTTATCTCTGGCGGCTTTGGCCGCTCTGGCCGGTGAACTGGTCTTTCCTCAAGCTAAAACTGCAGGCTGGGCCTCAGATTTTTTTTGGCTTATTCCAGCCTTTTTTTTCTGGGCTTCAGGGCCGCCTTTGATGAGTACCCTGGCTTTTCCCGGCCGCCCAGACCAAGGGCTTTTCGGCACCTCGGCGGTCATACTAATTTCAATCGGCTTGGGTCTGGCCCTGAGCAGTCAGCTTCAGGACGATAATTTTTTGGTCGGACCGATCGGAATAGGGAGTCTTGCGGCTTTTATCTCGTCTTTGGGCCTGATTCCTTGGCGGCCAAATCCTTTGGCCGGCTTAAGGCTTTGGCCCAGCCGTTACCTGGGCCTTTGGTCTGGGGAAAAAATTTACGGCCGGGAGCTGAGCGTCCCTTTTCGGCTGTCCCGAAACGTAGTCCCGGCGACATTTTTCGGCGCCTTGGCGGCTTGCAGTGCCTTGGTTATCGGTCCCTGGCCCGAGATTGGCCCTTGGGCCGCCCCGGTGATCATTGTTATTCTGGCCGCCCTGGGCGCTCTGACCATCGGACCATTTTTGGCGGCCGCAGTCTCGCCAGTCACCTCCTTGGGTTTGGCCCTGGTTTTTTTGGCTTTCGGAGCCTACCCGGTTTCAATTGGCCACCAGGTAGCCGACACTTTAGGCTGGCTGAGGTTTGGTCTCCCGCCGATGGCCTTGGGGGCCATATGGCCTCTGGCCGCTAGAATCCAGCTGGCTAGAGGGACCTTACAGACCGCCGCCCTGGGCCGCCTTAATTTTTGGCTTCTAGCCGGTCTGGCCGCCGGCTTGATAGCTGCCAGTGTAGAGATTGATCCAATCTCTACTTTTACGACCTCCGCCTCATTTCCAGCTCAGATGGCCCTGTTAGGGGCTTTTCTGGCCATGGTTCCTTCAGTGGGCTGGGGAATTGGCCTGATTTTGCTGTCGGCTGCGACCGCTTTGTTTGTCTGGCTACAGTGAACAAGTCCACTTTTAACAAAATCTGCCTTAATTTTTGGAGTTCCGATGACCGCGAAAAAGAAGCAGCCTGCCGCCTCATCCACGGAAACATTTGAAGACGGCCTTAAAAGACTTGAGTCCATCGTCAATGACCTGGAAAATAAAAGCCTCAACCTTGATACCGCTCTTGAAGCCTTTGAGGCTGGGATTAAGCTCAGTCAGGAACTGAGTGTTAAGCTTAGAAAGGCGGAAAGAAAACTGGAAAAGCTGACCAAAGGTCCTGATGGGCGACCCCGCTCCACCCCGCTGTCAGACCCGCAGCTAGTGGCCGACCAGGAGACTGACGACGAATATTACGATCAAGATGATGAATACGATGAAGAAGACGAAGAAGGTGAATACGATGAGGATGATGACATCCCCGAAGCTGACCCAAAGAAGCTATTCTAATGGACCGGCAATCCTCTACCCAGACCTCCCCCGATGAAATTGCCGCCTGGCAGCTTCAAGCGGTTAAAAAAATTGACCAGGGTCTTAAAACAGTCATCTTGGACGCTTGGCGGCCAGACTGGGTTGGGGTGGCCAATCTCCTCAAATCAATGTATTACACCATCTCTGCCGGCGGCAAACGTCTGAGAGCCTTATTGGCCCTGGCCTCGGCCGAGGCCGTCGGCGGTGAAAGCGAGCAGGCCTTTGAAGCGGCCATGGCGGCCGAGCTGATTCATGCCTACTCTCTAATCCACGATGATCTGCCGGCCTTAGATGACGACGCCTTGAGACGGGGTCAACCTACCTGCCATCTAGTTTTCGGTGAGGCGACGGCTATTTTAGCCGGTGACGCCCTGCAAACTCTGGCTTTTGGCCTTCTGGCCGGAGGAATTCAATACTCCTTCAAGACCGGCTCAATCCCCCAGGGCATACGCCTTGAGGCGATCAAAGTCTTGGCCGAAGCGATTGGTGCTTTTGGGATGGTCGGAGGACAGGCTATGGATCTGGCTTTAGAAAAAACTGACCCATTACTGGCCACGGTCTTGGAAATGGAGACCCTTAAGACCGGCCGCCTGCTATCGGCCTCCATGGCAATGGGCGGCATCTTTGGCGGCGGTTCCGAAGTCCAAATTGAAAGCTTGACCCAGGCCGGCTTGGCGGCTGGCCTGGCCTTCCAGATCAAAGATGATTTACTTAATTTTTCCGGGGATCCGGCCATCATGGGCAAAAATGTGGGCACCGATGCTCAAAAGGGCAAAGCCTCAATCGTGGCCGCCGTCGGCCCCGAGGCGGCGGCTAAACTGGCCTCGGAGTACTCTGAAAAGGCCCTGGCTCTTTCCGGGACCTTGGGGTCCCCCAAGTTACACCAACTGATAAGTTCGGCCATTGATCGCAATCGCTGAAAAGCAGCGCCAATATCCGGCGTCATTATTTTAGTTCCGGCCCAGAGATGACTCTGGCTTTTTCGGCTTTTGGGTTAAGATAAAGTGCTTTCTGATATTCACAATCCGACCGACCTCAAAAAACTGGCCCCCGAACAGCTCCCGGCCTTGGCCGAAGAGATCCGCTCACTGATGATACCGGTGGTGACTCAAAACGGCGGGCATTTGGCCTCATCTTTGGGGGCGGTTGAACTTATCATCGCCCTCCATTATATTTTCAATGCTCCCGAAGATCGCATCGTCTTCGACGTCGGGCACCAAGCTTACGCTCACAAGATTCTGACCGGACGAGCTGACACTTTTAACACCATAAGGCTTGAGGGTGGTTTGTCAGGCTTTTTGAGATGCGACGAGAGTCCCTATGATACTTTTATTACCGGTCACTCCTCAACCTCCATTTCTGCCGCCCTGGGTTTAGCCGTTGGCCGCGACCTTTTGGCTCAAAACCACTGCGTGGTCGCTGTCTTAGGCGACGGCGCCTTGACTGGTGGGATGGCCATGGAGGCCTTAAACAACGCCGGGGCGCTTCAAACCAACCTTTTGGTTGTCTATAACGACAACCGCATGTCCATCAGCCCCAACGTAGGGGCTTTAAGCCAGTACCTGTCCTTAAAAATGACCACTCCAGAGCATCTATTACTCCGGGAAAAGGTCAAAGGCATGCTCGAAAAAATCATGCCGCTGAAGGGCAACCGCTTAATCCGCAGATTTCAGAGGGCCGAGGAGGCAATCAAAGGTTTTTTGATTTCCCCGACCTCCTTTCTAGCGGCTTGGGGCTTTAAGTATCTCGGCCCCATTGACGGGCATGACCTTAAACGTCTGGTGGAGGCCTTTAAACAGGTTAAAAATTTCAAACGCCCGGTCCTGCTGCACGTGATGACCACCAAGGGCAAAGGCTTTGCCCCGGCTGAAAGCGACCCGCAGACCTTTCATGGAGTTGGCCGCAACAAGATCGCCGCCATCGGAAGCACCGAATCTCTGGAACCGGCCACTGCGGCCGCACCCCAAAAAACCTACACCGATGTTTTTGGAGAATTTATCGTCCGGGCCGCTGAAAGAAATCCCAAAATCGCCGTCATCACCCCGGCCATGAGTCAGGGGACGGGTTTGGACTGTTTTTTCAAACGCTACCCCGACCGGGCCTTTGACGTGGGCATAGCCGAACAGCACGCCGTTACTCTGGCTGCCGGTCTTGCCGCCTCCGGCCTTAAACCGGTGGCCGCCATATACTCAACTTTTCTTCAGAGGGCTTTTGACCAACTGTTTCACGACGTCGCCCTCCAAAATCTTCCGGTGATCCTGGCCGTCGACCGGGCCGGCCTAGTAGGCGAAGACGGCCCCACTCACCACGGGGGCCTGGATTTGAGCTTTTTAAGGCTCCTGCCGAACTTTACTGTCATGGCCCCGAAAGACGAACATGAGCTAAGCGACATGCTGGCCTTCGCTTTAACCTTGGACGGACCAGTGGCCATCCGTTATCCCCGGGGACCCATAACTGGCCAGGAACGCCTCAGTAGCCAGCCCATTGAAAAGGGCCGGGCTGAGCTTTTGCGGGCCGGCTCAGATCTAACCATCGCCGCCATCGGCCAAACGGTTTGGCCGGCAATGCAAGCAGCCAAAAAGCTGGAGGCCCAGGGACTTTCCATCGGGGTCCTCAACATGAGATTCGTCAAACCTCTCGACACCGGCTTACTGACCGAGGTAGCCCAAAAGACCGATCATATCCTAACGGCCGAGGAAAATACTCTAGCCGGCGGCCTGTTTGGCGCCGTGGCCGAGACCATAGTCAAACTAAATCGTCCCATCTCCGTCAAAGGGCTGGGACTCGGTGATACCCCGGTCCAACACGCCACCCAGAGGAGCCAGAGGGCTCTGACTGGACTGGACGCCAAGGGTATTGAACTGGCGGCCGCCTCTTTTTTTCCGAATCGGGGCCTTAAATCTCCAAGCCTTCAAGGGCCGCTCTTTTGAGCAGACCACCAAAAACCCAAGGCTGACCAGGCCCTTTAAACAACACGTTTTATGTCTATTTATATTCATTGATAATCGTTAAAGGTAGCCGTTACTTTTAACGCTGGCTTATATCAAAGCAGGCCAGACGATCCTCATGGTCCGATGGTCCCGGCAGGACGATCGTTTGTCCTGACCACGCAATATTTGGTTCGAATCTGAAACCCTTTACAGAGAGTCCATCATGAGCGATACCCCCAAGACCGACGATACCCTCCAGCTCGACGATGCTGCCGTCCCATCGCCATCGGTACCACAGGATTCCCAAGCTCCTGGTCAACCGACCTCCGAGTCTCAGACATCGGCCGATGCAGCCACTGAGCCCCAGCCTGCTCAGCAAACAGCCACCGAGCCCCAGCCTGCGGCTGATGAGTCCACAAAATCCCCAACCCCGGACCCAGCCTTGCCGCTGGCCATCTTAACGGAGAAAAAAAGTTTTCCCCTAATGGCCTGGCTGAAAATATCTCACCCCACCTACTTTGTGGCCGCTCTGGCCCCGCTGTTTTTGGGATTTTTTTCCGCCATCCGCTATGATGGTATCTATCGTCCGTGGTTTTTCGCCTTGATTATTGTGGCCTGCTTTCTGGTCCACCTGGCCACCAATATTGCCAACGACCTTTTCCGAGCCCCCAAATCCGCTAAGCCAACTGAAACGGCCGAACCTTCTGGCCAAAGCCCTATACCCCCTCGACAACTTAAAACCGCCTTGTTTTTTTGTTATGCAATAGCCTTAGTTTTAGCTATTTTTATAGTTAAAACTGATAAAATTTTATGGATTATAGTTATATTTTCGGCGTTATCCAGTTTCTTTTATTTCTCGCCCCCTATAAAATACGGACGCCGGGGATTGGCCGAACTGTTCGTCTTTTTAAACATGGGCCTAATCATGACTGTGGGCACCCACATGGCCCTGACCAAATTCTTTGACCCCAAAGTTGTGGCCCTGGCCTTCCCGACCGCCCTGATGGCGGCCGGCATTATGTTTTTTCAGAGCCTGACCTCCATTGAATCCGATCGGGCTACCGGTCATAAGACCTTGGCCTTACGCCTGGGACGCGAAAAAGCCTCCTTTTTACACTTTATAATCTGGCCGGCCATCTGGCTCTTTTTGATCAACTTGTGGCTGGCTGGCTTGGCCGCTTGGCCGGTTCTTTTGGCACCGGTAACTTTCCTTATCCATTGGTTAGTCTGCCACCGGCTCCGTAAAAACGAAGACTGGAGTAAAATCGAAAGCTCTGGTTACCTCATTCGCCTTATGAGCCTCATTAATGGCATTTTACTGATAGTCGGCGTGGCTCTGCTGCCTGACACCGTAGCCACGCCTAGGCCGGTTACGAGTCCCCCAAAACCGGCTCCGATTGCCGCTCCGGCTGAACCAACACCCACGCCTCCGGCCGCGCCGTCTCAGCCGGCCCAGGTAACCCAGACTCCGCCGCCGGCTGCACCTGCGCCCACACCTTCGGCCGCCGCATCAGAACCGGCTCCTCCGGCCGCACCGTCTCAGCCGGCCCCGGTAACCCAGACTCCGCCGCCAGCTGAACCTGCGCTCACGCCTCCGGCCGCCGCATCAGAACCGGCTCCTCCGGCCGCACCGTCCCAGCCGGCACCGGTAACCCAGACACCACCGGCTGAACCTGCGCCCACGCCTCCAGCCGCCACAGCCGAGCCGGCTCCTGAAGCAGTGGCCACACCTCCGGTTTCTCCTTTGCCAGAGGCCGCACCGCTTCCCCAGGCCGGCCCTCCAGAACCAACTTCGATGAGCCCTCAGACGCCGGCTCAGGATCCATCTAGCGCACCCACCAACCCTCCAGGACTTGAATCTAGCCAGGAGGAGCCACCTTTAGAAATCGAAACTTCTTTTTCCAATCCCTGGCCTCCCCATTTCGGCCGAGGTGATTCCAGCGAGCTCGATTTTGTGTGGCTCTGACTTAAGGCTAAGGTGACCCCACCGGTCAAGGGATAGAAAAAGGAGGCCTGGTTAACCGGATTAAGCGGCACCTTTATCCCTATTTGAAAGGTGGGGTCTTTTGAAGAACTGATATGTCAGGGCAGGCTTTGATAACTAGTCCCGTCTTTAAAAAAAGTCAGCGACGGGTTTTGGCCGTCGGCCACCGAAAGGGCAACCTGAGCCTGCCCTTTTTCGTCGGCCAAGGCTATGCCCTCACTTTTGGCGTCCCGCCACATAGCCACCCGATCTTTGCCCTTGGAATCCCTTAATACCAACGTAGGCTCCCCGGATTGACTCAAGGCCACCACTGCCCGGTCTCGCCCCTGCTGATCAGCCAGGGTAAATGAGGGGAGGCCCTTACCGGTCAGGGCGACCTGGATTTTCGAGTGGCCTTCACTATCACGCAGCCAGATGTGAGGTTCGCCAGTGTCGCCCAGGCCCATTTCCAGCCTGTATTCTCCTTCCCCATCAAGCATAAATAGCCGAGGCTTGTCTCGGACCAGGGTCATCAAAAGTCTGGTCCGGCCGCTGGGGTCGGTCAGTCTAAATTCACCGGCGGTCACCAGCCCCGGGTCCTGAGCCCGGGCGTCGGTAGTTCCGGTAACAACATAAAACAGGCCTGACCCCAGAAACCCGGCCAGCAGGGAGCAAATCAAAACTTTGGCCATTGATAAATTCATAAAACCTCCGGGGCTGTTTTTTTGGTTCATAATTTTATAGTTTTGGAAGTCCAAGCCCTGGGGGTCCAGAGTTGGGATTTAGTAGTTTCGGTTGATCTTGAAGAAAAATTTGGCCGGCCTTCAGTCTGAGCCAAAAATTTTTATCCTCTAATTTACCAGGCCCTGGTCCTGCCCAAGCCGCCTCTGGCAACTTACTTCAACTGATAACCAGTAATTTAGCCAAATGAAGTTATGATCGACCAGTAAAAAGTCTATTTTTTCGTTTTTGTCATTTTTAACTTCTTGATATTACTGACAAAAAATTTAAGAATTCAGGTTTTTGAGGGTTTTTACCGGTTGATCAGTTATGTAACTTGAACTCGAGCCCGACAATTTGCCTCAATCAAAACGCATTATGCCTTTTTTGGTCCAGCTGCGCAAGGAGCGGCCTGCTCCAACAGTGGGTTTGCGGCTTCCAACTCTAGACTTAAGGCGGCTATTCTAATTGGAAAATATTGTGGACCCTCAAAGCCGCGTACCGTCTATATTGTGGCAGAGGCCATTTTTTTGCTTGACAACCCAATTCAAAAAAGTTTAATCTGCTTAAACTTGAACAAGATCTTGGGGCAAGAAGTAACACCCGCCCCAATGATTAGTGATAAAACCTAAAACTCCACCTCATCGGCCCAATGCCGGCCAGCCACACATAGACGAAATTGCCCGGCCTTGTAACTAAGTCCAAGGCTATTCAATCTGATTGCGTCAATAAACCCTTAAACTTCCTAAGTTTATAGGGTTTTTCCAGTTTTTGGCAATAAATATTTGTATTTATCAATATTTTAACTTTACTTTTAATGTCGTCCGGTATCAGGCCGCTAAAGCTCAAAACCATTCTTCCTTATCAATTTTTAAATTTAATTTTTCTCTTTTTATACTATTTTTACAAATTTATTAGAGTTACTGCCAAAAACGGCTACAGCTAATGTCGCCTAAAAATATACGCTAAATACGAGTCTTTTAGATATTTAAATTCGCTGCTACAGTTTTTTATTTTAAGTATCAGTATTTCCGGGTTTAATCTCATTATTGCTAGCAACTGTGTCTATTTTCCCGGAAAAAATCGGTAATCCATTGGGCCTCGCTCAGGCCTCCTGATGCCCTTTGGGCCGGTCCGGTACATACAACCAGCCTCCCAGAAGGCCTAATAAAATTTTTGCCTTAAGATGCTAATTTTGCATTTTTATATTGTCTAAAAGATTTATTAGTATATATTATTTTTTTATATTCGATAATTTTAAAATCTATTAATGAGGTATGTTAATGTCTTTCCCGACCATTAAAAAGCGTGACGGCCGACAAGTTCCCTTTAACGCCGAGAAAATCACCTTGGCCATTGCCAAAGCCGGTCAAGCCACCGGAGAATTTGGACTCACAACCGCCAGAGAGCTGACGGCCAGGACCATTGAGCTGGCTGAGGCCGAACTGGCCGGCAACATGCCGGAAGTGGAGCGCATCCAAGATATTGTTGAAAACGTCCTGTTAGACACTTACCGGATCACGGCCAAAGCCTATATCCTTTACCGTGAGCAGCGGGCCCAGATGAGAGCCTTGGCCAGTAAAGCCAACTCTGAACTTGATTTGGTGGACTGCTACCTCAGCCGTTTGGATTGGCGGATCAAGGAAAACAGCAACATGGGCTTCTCTCTCCAGGGGCTCAATAATTTTATTTCCTCAGACATCACCTCCGAGTATTGGCTTAACCGCATCTATCCTTCGAAAATCCGCGAGGCCCACCGCTCTGGCGACCTTCACCTCCACGATCTCAACCAGTTGTCGGTCTACTGCGTGGGCTGGGATCTGATGGATCTGCTAAGGGTGGGTTTCAAAGGCATCGCCGGCAATATCGGCAGCGCTCCACCTAAGCATTTCCACACGGCTCTCGGTCAGCTGGTCAACTTTTTCTATACCCTCCAAGGCGAAGCGGCCGGAGCCCAGGCGGTCTCAAGCTTTGACACCCTGTTAGCTCCCTTTATCCGCTACGACGGACTGAGCTACCGTGACGTCTATCAAGCCCTCCAGGGATTCGTTTTCAACATCAACATTGCCACCCGGGTCGGCTTTCAAACCCCGTTTACCAATATCACCTTGGATCTGTCTCCTTCGTCGATTTACCGCGATACCCCGGTTATCATCGGCGGATGCGATATGCCCGAGACTTACGGCGACTTCCAAGCCGAAATGAACACCTTCAACAAGGCCTTCGCCGAGGTTATGATGGCCGGCGACACCATGGGCCGATGCTTTACCTTCCCTATTCCGACCTACAGCGTCGATAAGAACTTTAATTGGGATAACCCCGCCCTGGACAGCATCTGGCGCATGACCGGACGCTACGGCATCCCGTATTTCTCTAACTTTATCAACAGCGACATGTCACCTGATGACGCCCGTTCAATGTGCTGCCGGCTGAGGCTCGACAACCGCGAACTCCACAAGCGGGGCGGCGGCCTTTTTGGTGCCAACCCCTTGACCGGCTCCATTGGCGTAGTCACCTTGAATCTCCCCCGCCTGGGCTATCTTTCGGCCAACGAAGACGATTTTCTCAACCGTCTGGACCGCCTGATTAATCTGGCCGCCGAAAGCCTTGATATCAAGCGCAAAGAACTTGAGCGCTTCACCGAAGGCGGCCTTTATCCTTACACCATGTTTTACCTCAGGAGTGTCCGCGAGCACACTGGTAAATACTGGGCCAACCATTTCTCAACCATCGGTATTGTCGGGGCCAATGAGGCCTGCCTCAACCTTTTAGACCAGGATATTGCCTCCGAGGCCGGCAGCAAGTTCGGCCTCAAGATCCTAAACCACATGCGTCAGCGTTTGGCAGAGCTGCAGGAGAAAACCGGTCAGCTGTTTAACCTTGAGGCCACCCCGGCCGAGGGCACCTCCTACCGTCTGGCCCGGCTCGATCAGGAGCGCTATAAGGGTATGATTTTTGCTAATGGGAGCCTGTCGCCATCCGAGCCCAGCAAAAAAATCTCTTTTACTCCTTTTTACACCAACTCCACTCACCTGCCCGTCAACCATTCCGACGATCTGTTTGAGTGCCTTGAGCTTCAAGATCCGCTTCAGTGCCTTTACACCGGTGGAACGGTTATCCACGCCTTCATCGGCGAGGAAATCTCTGATCCTAACTTGGTTAAATCTTTGGTCCGCAAAATCGCTTCCTCTTACAAACTCCCCTACTTTACCCTCACCCCCACCTTTAGCATTTGCTCCGAGCACGGGTATATAACCGGGGAACACCACGTCTGCCCGACCTGCGAGGCCGAGACCGATGTCTATTCCCGGGTCGTTGGCTACCTCAGGCCCGTCGGCCGATGGAACGAAGGCAAAAGGGCGGAATTTTCTTTGCGGAAGACTTATAATACTGAATTGGCCACCAGAGCCCGGCTCCAGTTGGTCCAGCCCCAGGCCAAAGACCGTCCCGACTTAGACGCCGATAAGCTCCCCTGGCCAACCAAAGGCCAGGACTCAATCGACAGTGAGGACGTTGAGGACGAACCTACGGAGGAGAAGGTTGTTTCTGGGAGGAATCGTTAAAACCTCGACCCTTGACTACCCGGCCAAAATCTGCGCCGTGATATTCACCCAGGGTTGTAATTTCCACTGCCCCTACTGCCACAATCCAGACCAAATCCAAGGCCCCGGGAACTACCCCGGGGCCTTGGATGAAACCGAAATTATGGCTTTTCTTCTCAAAAGACGGGGATTACTCGACGGAGTAGTTGTCAGCGGCGGGGAGCCCACCATCCAAAACGATCTCAGCCGCTTTTTGACGGCTATCAAAGAGCTGGGCTACCCAGTTAAACTCGACACCAATGGCTCCAACCCAGCCCTAATCGACCAACTCTTGTCTCATGGTCTGGTCGACTATCTGGCGGTTGATCTCAAAACCATCCCCAAAAACTATCATTTGCTCTCCAACGACCCGGCCATCAGCCAAAAAATTATTCAGACCATTGAATTGGTGGTCGCCTCCGGCCAGCCGGCTGAGTTTCGGACTACCTGCCTTACGCCTTTAGTTGACCGTGATTTAATTACCCAAATCGCTTCTGCCGCCCAAGGGCCGATCCCGCTTTATCTTCAAAAATACCGTCCCGAGCGGGTTTACGACCGGCAATTCATGTCCCGCTACCCTCGCCAGCCCGACGAAAACGATTTAAAAGATTTTTGCAATCTGGCCGGTCAATATCTGACCTGCCGGATAAGGTGATATTTTTATGCCTTTGGTTAGTTTTTCCAGTGTCTCGCGCTTTTACGATCGGCAAGACGTTTTATCCGGGGTTACCTTTGCCATTGAACCGGGGGAACGCCTGGGTCTGGTTGGCCGCAACGGAGCCGGAAAAACTACAGTTATCCGCCTGATAACCGGCGAGGAATCAGCCGACACAGGCCTGGTCAGCCGTCAAAAGGGCTTAAAACTTGGCTACCTCCCCCAGGACATCGCCGCCCAAACCGGTAACAAGCTATTGGATCTGGTCTTGGATACCGATCCCCGCTACCGGTTGGTCGAAGACGAACTCAATGAGGTTGAGGCAGCTTTAGCCTCCTCTGACCACCTGTCCCCCGAGCGCTTAATGGAGCTAGCCGAGCGCCAGGGCCAGCTCCATCACCAGTTTGATTCCATGGGCGGTTGGGCCCGAGAAGCTGAAGCCAAAAAAATCCTTTCCGGTCTCGGCTTTACCGAGGATGATTTTTCCCGGACGGTTTCGGAATTTTCAGGCGGCTGGATCATGCGGGCCGTTTTGGCCAGGCTCTTGGTCTCGGACCCGGACCTTTTGGTCTTGGATGAACCCACCAACCACCTCGATCTCGACAGCCTGATGTGGCTTGAAGGTTATCTTAAAACCTCCAAATCAGCGCTCCTTTTGGTCTCCCACGACCGGGTCTTTTTAAATAACGTCGCTCAAAAGATAATCGAACTCCGAAACGGCCGAGCCGACCTGTACAGCGGCAACTACGAACAATATCTGGCCGAAAAGGCCAGAAGACTCACGACGGAATCGGCCGCCTTTGCCAACCAGCAAGACCGCATCCGCCAAATGGAAAAATTTATTGAGCGCAACAAAGCCCGGGCCTCCTCGGCTAAGCGGGCCCAGAGCAGGGTCAAAGCTCTGGAAAAAATCGATCGGCTCCCTCAACCCGACGATGGGACCGACCCGGGATTCAGACTGACCTTGCCCCGAGGCCGGCGAGGTCCGGATCTGGTAGCCGAATTTAAGCATGTCACCAAAAAATACGGCCAGACCACTGTTTACCAAGATTTGAACCTGACCCTCCAAAGGGGCCAGCGGCTGGCTCTGCTGGGCCCTAACGGCCGGGGGAAATCCACCTTGGTCAAATTACTGGCCGGACTGACCGAACCTTCCTCGGGATTTCGCAAACTTGGCCAAAACGTTGATATCGGATATTTTTCACAATTTCAGATGGAGACCTTAAGCCCCAACAACAACTTAATTGAGGAACTGTCCAAAACGGCCGGCGATCTCACTCCAGGCGCTCTCCGAAACGTCTTGGGGGGTTTTTTATTTAGCGGTGACGACGTCTTTAAAAAAATCTCGGTCCTCTCTGGAGGTGAGAAAACCAGGCTGGTCTTAGCCAAAATTATGATGACCGCCCCTAACCTTTTGATTATGGACGAACCCACCAACCACCTCGACATTCCTGGCCGGCAAATGTTGGAGGATGCCCTTGGTGGTTATGAGGGGACCCTGGTCTTAATCAGTCACGACCGGCACTTCATCAACCGCCTCTGCGACCGGGTCGGTGTGATCGAAGATGGACGGCTGACCGTTTATCCCGGCAATTTTGACGATTTCTGCCAGCTTTGGCTGGGAGATACCGAAGATTTATCCAGTCAGAAAAATCCCTCCCCCATTACCCCAAACGATCCTGGCCGCCCTGGGCCAGCCGACGACGAAAAGCCGGCCAGTACCCCTCAGTCCAAAATTGAAAAACCCGTCGACCGCAAAGAGGCGGCCGAAGCCAGAAAAAAAGAGAGCGCCCGCCGGCGCCCGCTCCTTAAAATCATCGAGGATACTGAAAACCACTTGGCCCGAATCCGGGATCGTTCGGACGAAATTGCCGCCATTTTAAGCGATACCGCAACTTACCGCAACCAAAATAAAGCCAAAGAACTAAAGACGGAACTTAACACTTTGACCGAGGAAAAAGGCCGATTAGAGGAGCTTTGGGAAAAGACGACCCTCGAACTGGAAAATTGATCAGATCTCAACCGAAAATCAACCATATATCAACTCTATATACAGATATATTGATAAAGTTATCGGTAGCTCAGGCAAACATATACTCTGCTTCAATGTATTTAAATCGCAGACTTTAAGGTTAAATGAGGACGAGTCAATGACCCAACAGCCTCCTTACACATTAACCCTCGGAGCCGCCGATTATTTGGCCAAAATCATTGAAACCGTAATGAGCCTTGAACTCGGCACCGGATTTAAGCGCAACCTCGAACTGCACCGAAAGAACCGGGCGCAGTCGATTTTCTCTTCGCTGGCCATCGCCGGAAGCACTCTCTCTTTAGAGCAAGTCACGGCCGTGATTGAAGGCCAGTTGGTTAATGGCGAACCAAGACAAATCAAAGAAGTCCAAAACGCCTATGAGGCTTACGAAAAGCTCATGACCTTTGACCCCAACGACGTCCAGGACTTTCTCCAAGCCCATCAGCTGATGATGGACGGACTGGTCAAAGAATCCGGCCAGTTCCGCAGCGGCGAGGCGGCCGATCGTCGCGGCGAGCTTCCGCAGTTTGTCAGTCAGCTTATTGAAGAACTATTGAGGTGGGCCAAAAAAACGACCTTACATCCTGTCCTAAAAAGTGCGGTCTTGCTTTATGAGATCGAAACTATCCACCCCTTCGCCGATGGCAACGGACGCCTGGGGCGGCTATGGCAGACGCTCACGCTCGCAAAGTGGAAGTCGCTCTTTGAATGGCTGCCGATGGAAGCGTTCTTCTATGACAATAAACCCCAGTATTATCAGGCGATTGAGGAGGCCAGGCAAGTAAATGACGGCGGCGTATTCATCGAATTTACGCTGGCAGCTATTTTTGACACCATCAAGACCCAGGAGCAGCACCAAGAAGAGCACGATGTAGAGCACAATGAAAAGCATCAAGTTAACCACGAAGACAAGCCCAATAATAAGCACCAAGACAATCACAAAGTTAGACATAAAGACAGGCCTCAAGAAACACACCAAGACAGGCACGAAGACAGGCCCCAAGTCAACCACCAAGAAACACACCAAGTCAGGCATGAAGACAGGCCCCAAGTTGAACTCTCGGATACCCATTTTGAAATCTTGAGAATAACCAAAGCCGGGAGTCTGTCTCGAAAAGAAATCTTTGCTTCTATCGGCCTGAGCGGAGACACACGCTCTTTCAACCGGAACATCGGGCCGCTTCTTTCCAGCGGTCTAATCGAAATGACCGTGCCGGACAAACCCAACAGCAAATTTCAGAGGTACCGCTTGACGGCTAAAGGCAAGGCAGCTGCCAAGAAAGCATGATTAAAGAGAGCTTAGGGTCAAGAACTGCCCAAAATACGCTGACGCATTCATCATGGCCTCACCAGACGGCCCGGTGACTGCTGCCAAAGTGCCGCCCGCATGGAGCCAAAAATGAGGCCAAAGAAGAAACCCCAAAGAGTAAACTAAAGAAGAAGCCAGAAAAATATTTAGCCAGCTGGCGGTTTACCATGTCCCGCCGCTTGGCTTGTTGCTGAGTTAATGGCTTCAATACTCAAGAGATTGATTTTTTCAGCTTGGACTTCTTACCGCCTTGGGCGTCCGCTAATTATTCGTCCCCCCAAATAGCGCTCATTAGGAGGCATTAAAGGTTCCCGATGACCTTTCCAATCGGGATTGTTATCAAAGATGCGCTCCCGAAGCGGGGGATGACAATTCAGCCAGCTCTCAAAGACCGGATTAACAAAAAAAAGAGGCCGCAAATCGGCGATGACCTCGTTTTTAATTCTCCCTTCCCAGGCGCAGCCCAAGACTTTTTCGAGCACCCGGCTGATATCCACTGTTTGACCTTTCTCCTTCAAAAAAGCGGCGGCTGATTTATCAGCGGCCAAGGCCTCGCCGTAGGAGTACCAAGCCTGAAACCAGCTGCCCAGCCAAAAACCAATCCCCCCCAATATTCTTAGGACAATCTCTCCCACCCATGGCACCCATTGCCAGTGACGGCCGTGGGTTAACCAGCGGCCGGTTAAGGAAATAAAGAAAAAACCATATAGCCGACTTAAGAGCCTGGTTTGAAGTGCAGTGGCTCCTTTTTTTATCCTTAAAAATTCATAAGCGGCCAGGGCATAAAGTTCCTCTTGGTTGAGATAGGCCATCACCCCATTGGTGAAGGCTACGGCACTCGTTTCCGGGGTCAAGCCGCAGGACAAGGAATTGACTGAGTTTTCCCAAGGCAGAATATACAGTTTCGGTTTGGGTATTTTCAACTCAGCAGCCAGCTCATTAGCCGCCGCTTCCAAAGCTTGTTGTTGCTTTTGCCCAAATGGAGCCTCATAAGAGTATCTTTGACCCAACTTGAGTCCGCCAATTCTCTCAATCAGCTCGCTTCCATCTCCGGCGGTGAGTTCCAACGATTTTTTAAGCGAGACGATAATGGTAATAACGGCAAAAAAAATACCGGCCGCCAGAGGCCAGTATTCAAGCCGAAAAAAAGGGAGTTTACTCCAGGCTAGGGCTTGTTTGAGGGATTCAACCGATAGAATAAAATTGAGTAACTGGACTATTTTATAAACACAAAATGCATAAAACAAAATAAATAAACTAAAAACCGTGGTAAAAATTGCCTTGTAGTTACGACTCGGTCCCACAATATTGAGGAAGGGCCGAATCAAAAAACGCCTTAAGACCTCCCGAACGGTCGAACTTAATTGGGTATCCCACATGTCATTCATAAAATTTCCCCAAGGCAACCCCTAGGCTTTAGCCTAGGGGAGGAATTGGGGGTTGCTTTTTCTCAACCCTCGAATACTCATACCCATCGCCTCTCTGAACAATTTGGCAATGAC
>JAISWF010000271.1 GCA_031271165.1 Deltaproteobacteria bacterium | reverse complement strand
ATTTGCCGGCTGAAGCCTATTATCATTCGCTCTTTCTAGCGGCCATGTTATTAGCCGAAGTCAAAATTGATTCGGAGGTTTCGGTCGGAGACGGTAGGCTTGACGCCAGTTTTACGGCGTCGGATGGGACCGTTTTCGTCATTGAGATCAAATACTGCCCCGAGAGTTCCTCGGACAACCAGATAATGCTCCAAGATCCCAAAAAAAACCTTCGGCAGAAGATGTTGGCCAAAGCCAAGGAGGCCATGAAACAGATTGATGATAAAAATTATACCAAAGCCTATTTGGGAAAAGGCCATGACATATACAAGGTCGCCTTGGTAGTCGGCGGGCGAACGGAAGTTCTGGTGGAATTTATGAAAGAGGAGCAAAGACTGTCAGAAAGCATCGAGAAAAGTACCGATGACTAGCCCATTTTTTTAACTAACCGGCTCTAAAGATATTTAAATAAGGCCCCGAGCTTGGTTGAATATGACCAGTACTGTTATCCTCAAAAATTCGGGAGCATGTTTCGCTTGTATAACAAGGTATAAAAACATATCCTTTTCAGGTATTTTGTCCTCGGATAAAAAATAGTTTAAGTCGTTGTCCCGTAAGGATTTGCGGTGACGGGCATAAGTGATGTAGAGCGATGTCAGGTTGTATCCGCTGCTACACCCATGAAGTCAAGCATTGGCCAGCTCTGTCTTGGGGAGATGAATCACTGAACACCTTCAAACCGTCGCCCCGTAAGGGCTTCAGAGGGTTAAGTACTCAACCAGGAACCTCCCTGGGAGGGCGTCCCAGGCCTTTTTTGGGACAGCACCTTGGAGAATTGGCTTAAAGGGGATAGTATTTCAAATCGCTCGTTTTGACAATGAGGTGGGCTTATTTCCTAGGGTTTATCCTATCCACCACCCAGTCTGACGATTGTCTTGGACAGCTGTGCTATAAACTTAAAAACTGCGAATGATTTTGTCATCCAATATCACTGTAACCATTAAAAAGAACAGGGCGGACAATTCTGGCTAGGGGGTTGTCGATGCAAAAGAGCAGTTGCGGGGCGTTGGCAGCCGTCTCGCTTTGCGTTTCCTTGATAACAGCTTGACCGACGAGGTTACGTGATTATGTACTGACGGGTCCAAAAACACTGGCAGTTTTCTCTATTCCTCACTGGTGGTCAGAAAAGACGAAATTTTTCAGGCCCCCGGCCCTTGAATATGCTGGGACCTCCATTGTGGGATGACACTGAAATACAAGATGGTTAAAGGTATGTCGGCCAAGTAGAGCCGGTCTTGGGGCCAGGAGGTCAAGCAATTACAGTTGCGTCCAAAGGAGCTGCCAATGCCGATGAATATCGCTAAAATCAGCCCTGCGCTCCAGAGTTTTAAAGATCATATTCACAAGTATGGTATTTTTAGTCTTAAACACAGCACTCTCCTCTGGAGAAAGACTTTCGGGAAAAATTCCGTAAACCGGGAACCGTTTCGTAAGGTTACTGTCAAGCAACTTGGAGCAGCTCCCGGTTCAGCTCATGTGAGACAAACATCGATCGTTTAGCTGGTTAGGAGTCAGAAATAGAGGCGGCCAGGTCGGCGATTTGCTTTAAGTGATCGCTAATGCTGATGTTTTGCGGGCAATGAGTTGAACACTCTCCACAGGCCAGGCAGTTGACGGCCTGCTCTGATTCAACCAAAGTTCGGTAGTAGTTGCCAAACATCAGTGGCGCCAGCTGCTGGTTTTCCAGCATCATGGCCCGGTATTGGTTATAGATGGAAAGGTTAATGGGGATATTTACCCCTTGCGGACAGTCCATGCAGTAACGGCAGCCGGTGCAGGGGACGGCGTTAGCCAGCCGGAAGGAAGTGGCGACTTTATCCAAAATCACCCGTTCCGCATCGTTTAAGGGTTTGAAGCTGGAAAAAGTGGCGAGGTTGTCTTCCATCTGGTCTGGGGCACTCATGCCGCTTAAGACGGTCATGACTCCGGGAAGGGAAGCGGCGAATCTCAAAGCCCAGGAGGCGGAGCTGGCTTTGGGATCGTAAGTGCGCAACAGCTTTTCAGCATCTGCCGGCAGATTGGCCAAGGCCCCGCCCCTGACCGGTTCCATGATGATCACCGGGATATTTTTGGCGGTTAGCTTTTGGTAAAGCTCTTCAGACTTAAGAGAAACCCAGTCGATGTAATTGAGCTGGATTTGGGCAAAGTCCCAGTCATGGGCGGCCAGGATTTTATCAAGGTGCTGGGGGCTGTCGTGGACGGAAAAACCAAGGTATCGGATCTGGCCGGCTTGTTTTTTTTGGCTGAGGATATCGTAAACTTTCAGATCTTCTAAAATTTTAAAGCTGCTGGCGCCAATATTGTGGGCCAGATAAAAATCAATATAATCGGTTTGGAGCTTTTGGAGCTGCTCGGCAAAGATACTTTCCGCCCGTTGGGCCGAGGAAACAATCCACAGAGGGAGTTTGGTGGCAACATGATAATCGGCGCGGTTATGACGGGACAGGGCGCGGCCGGCATTGGTTTCACTTTCGCCCTCATGATAAACGTAAGCCGTGTCAAAGTAGTTGATTCCGGCTTCCAAAGCCCGATCGACCATCTTTTCCACAGTTGGATAGTCAATATTCTTGGCTTGGCCGCCGAAAGTCGGCAGGCGCATAAGCCCAAAGCCGAGAAGAGATATCTCCCGGCCGATTGAAGGAAATAATCGTTTTTCCAATTTTTGGCCTCCCTGGAATTCATTGCTTAATCTGTTTTTTTTGGTGGGACTGACTTTTGGCTAAAGTTTGCCGTAAGGCCGCCCTCCGTCGTCAAGTCATGGCAAAGGGAATAATTTAATCCTAATGGGCCTTCGACCCGACCACGCCCCCTGGCTTGCGACTGCTTTCGAGATATTTTTAATAGTCGGGTCTTCTATTGACTTGGATTATACCACTTCCCGGCCATAGACCAAATCCTGGCCGCCTGTTCTTTGGTATCTCAAGTTTATTCAACGGTCTGAGCCGACTGGCTAAAAGTACTCAGAGCTTTATAAGGCTGGCTGGCGGGGCCCTAAGGTTATGGGCTTTTCCCGGCGATAGACCAAAGATGAGTCCGATGGCCGGAAGCTATTTACCCACAGCTTGGCTGCTATTATTATCAGGCTTCCCCGGACGGCCAGTCCTGAGTTAAGTGCGGCCGCCGGCTTTAGATTTTTGATGACTCGTTGGCTGCGGCCCAGGCTGCTGACCTCATGAGGCCAAGAGGCGGCATGGTTTTCCGGTTAATATAGACCGGTTTAAAAGGTGTCTAAGACCATGGTGACGGGCAGTCCCACCAAGGGCGATACATTAAAAATAGTCAAATTTTTTTAGGGCGGCTAGAGTCTCCAGTATAGTTGGCCTGACGCTGAGCTACGGCTCAATTATGGCCACGCCGGCAAATGGCGTTGCAAGCCTTAAATTAGGCGGTCTTGGACTTGATGGCCTGTATATATGCTGATTAGTTGAGTGATTAATTCCGTTATCTATCTCTGGTGCGGCCGTAGTGGGAATATTAGCTCAACGGTAGCTGGTTTGGTCGGAGTTGATTGTTTTTAAATCCTCCGGTTTTCGCCCAAAGGCCGGCACCTGGCTTTACCTTCTTTCACCTAATCCGGTGTATGGCCGCAGCTATTTCTTCAACTGATGTTTTAAGGTCTACTGGTGGGCCTGACAAATGTCTGTGCTTTTGTGATTAAGACCTTTGAGGCTTTGGCTCTCGGCCGTTTTAAGATGCTGGGGACGGCAGTGGATGAGCAGTCAGCCAAGAGCCTGGGCCGACGGTAAAGATTACTAACATTTTTCCATCAGAATCATATTTTATGCCTTTAAAAAATGGTCATGCCTTTTGCGGCCGCCGAGCTGGCCGCTGGCAAAATCTAGACCCAGGCCAAAGCTAAGATTGAGACTATTGGATTGGGCTAAGCCTGCGTTTTTGCATGATTTACTCCAAAACTAAATTAAATCAGAAAATCGCGGCCAAACTGAGCGGCTAAAAGCAGAACAAAAATAGTGGGAGCCATTTTTGGCCGAAAAAGGAAAGGCCTTTTTCAAGTCCAGAAAATCAAGTCCGATACAGAAATCAGTCAGAGATTAATTTACATAAATTCTTACCTAGTACAACTAAAAATGTTCTTAAGACCCTGAAGGTCATTTTTAAGGGTCTTGCCTCGGTCTGGACCTTGTGATAAATTACCACAATCAACTATTGACGACCGAAGGTCAGTCAACTTGGATCGGTCGCTTGTTTCTTGCGGCTCCCCAAATCTCTGCGGGGGTATTTTTTGTTGGTCTGACCACTTTAATTGCTGCTGCGGGTTCTGATGATTTTATCGGAGCCCTTGGCGGCCGCTTGGGTTGTATTTTAATTTCTTTTAATGGAGGCCTTCGCAAATATAATGTTTGGTAAGAAAGATAAGAATGGCAAATCCAGCAAGCATGTCTGGAATGCGTTTTTTGCTAGCAGCGTTGAGATAGAAGGTTCGTTGCGTTTTACCGGTCTTTTGAACATTGACGGTCAGCTCAGTGGAGCCATTGTCGCCAAAGGTATGTTGGTGACCGGAATTCACGCTAAAATTAGTGGCGATATTTTTGTGGATAACCTTATTCTTTCTGGGACTGTTATCGGAAATATTTACGCCACCGGCGAGGTCCATCTCAACAATACCGCCAAGGTCATCGGGAACATCAACTACTCTTCTCTTTCCATTGTTCCGGGGGCTGTACACGAGGGCAACAGCCATATTTTCTCCCAAGAAGAACGCGAGGAGCTGACCTCCAGAATCATGGCCGAACTGGGCCAGGTTTCTGCCGACGAAAGTTTCCCCGCTGGAGAGACCCAGCCTAAAAAATCTTTGCCCGCCCCGGTAACTAACGTCCATGAGGATGACAAAGTGGTTTTGAAGGTGGTTAAGGAAACGGCTTAGGAATTGGCCGGATTATGCCTCTTTAAGCCGTCTGGCGCCGAAAGTTTCCCGGTTCTCAACTGACTGTTTCCGCAGCCTCGAAATGGTAAGGAACAGCTCTCTTGACATTTGTCCATACCCATGCAATAATATCCATTATGAATACTATTGTTGCCATAGGTAAAGCTGCAAAAGCATTGGGTGTTTCTATTACTACGCTTCGGCGCTGGGAGGCGGCGGGAAAGCTGACGCCTGTTCGAACGACTTCTGGACATAGGCGTTATGACCTTTCTAAACTTATTCCCGAGCAGTGTCATCTTTCTGGTGGAGAGCGGCGTACTATCGCCTATGCCCATGTTTCCAGTCATGATCAAAACAATGATTTGGAACGACAGAAGCAGGTTCTCGAATTGTATTGCGCCCGCCAAGGCTGGACATTCGAAGTTGTCTCCGATATTGGTTCCGGGATTAATTACCACAAACAAGGACTCAAACGACTGCTCAACGATATTATTGAAGGACATATTGGGCGCTTGGTAATCACGCATCGTGACAGGTTGTTGCGATTTGGAGCGGAGATCGTGTTCGCTATCTGTGAAGCGAAAAGCGTTGAAGTCGTCATTCTAAATCAGGGTGAAGACACCACGTGTGAGGAAGAACTGGCGAAGGATGTTTTGGAAATAATCACCGTGTTTTCTGCTAGGCTTTATGGCTCCCGTTCGCACAAGAATCAAAAGTTGCTTGATGGAGTAAAGAAAGCTGTGGAGTCCTCGCAATGATGATTGCCAATAAAATTGGGCTTGACCCGACCAATAAGCAGTCCACCTATTTTGCCCGCGCCTCGGGCGTGGCTCGGTTTGCCGACAATAATCCCTTGCACTTCCATTAGACGCTGGGATTACCCAAATTGTGGTATGTAGCATGACCGAGATGTAAACGCCGCCATGAATCTGAAAAATTATGCCGTGAATTCCGCCGTGTCAGTCTGTGGAGAGGAAGGCTCAGGCCTTGTGAGTAATCACAGGGTGAAATCAGCCTCTGCGAAGCAGAAAGTCAGCGCCAAATCTGATGGTTAGATTTTGGTAGGTCTGACAGAACGGCATTACTCGCTGGTCAGCTTTTCGCTGCCCAGCTGGGAAAAGCCTGCCACCAAATCCTCCGCCCGCAGACCGGGCACCATACCGCTCAGCGGCCCACTTTAAAGTGCAGTCGTCATTGAGATTGACTATGATAGTGCCGGAAAATCTTTAGTCCTGATCAATAATCGCCTTCAGCCCAGCTTGGCCCACATTTTTGATGTCGTCGGCATGTTTCTATCGGTATATTCCCCTTATCTAGATATCGGGTTGACGCCAACAATCAGGATTTGCAGACAACTTTTGGAGTTGACGCCACCTGAGCGATTTTGCTATTATATCTGACATGGACATTATTAACGGCATCAATAC
>JAISWF010000205.1 GCA_031271165.1 Deltaproteobacteria bacterium | reverse complement strand
GATATAAATCATTTAAACTATCTGTGAATTTATGTTATGATCGAATAATCTGGGGGACTAGCCCTTTTAGAGTTTGAACTCGCCAACCCACAGTCAACCGCTTGACTGTGTACTAGCGTCAATTTCGGGGCTTCAGGTAATTTAAAATGGCAGGCGAGACGGCCTGCCTTGGGCGGGATACAGCAAATGTCTTTGATGACGGGAAGGCAACAGCTACCGTCCCGGTCAAAGGAATGTTAAGGTTACTCATGAAAGTTATGGCGTCATAACTGGCTTATAATCATTTATTTCAAACGCAAAATCGTCATCACCGCTATATCATCGGACTGCACGGCGCCGGCTGTGTGTTTGGCCACATTCCCCAAAACCTCCTCGTTTATGGCCTTGGCGGAAGAAAGCTCGGCCATGGCCAGACATTTCAGCAGTCTGTCTTCGCCGTAGAGTTCCCGGTTTGTACTTCGAGCTTCTGAAATACCGTCCGTGTAGAGAAAAAGCGCCTCACCGATTTCCAGCCGGTCACGGATCAGGGCGTAGGGCAAATCCGGCATGGCCCCAGCCACCATATCGCCTGTCCGGGGCAGCATGACAGCTCCGGTGCTGGAAACGCGCACGGGCGGCATATGTCCGGCGCTGCTATAGAGAAATTCCCCGTTCCGCCGGTCAAGCACACCGATGCACAAGGTAACAAACATATTACGCGGGTTGTTTTCGGCCAGGGAGTTATTGATTCGGCCCAGGGCACCATCTGGTTCAATTGGCCCGCTTCGCATAACAGCGCGGGTCAGGGTGGCGGCGACGCTCATAAACAGGGCGGCGGGGACGCTCTTGTCCGAAACGTCTCCCATGACGAAGCAAAGCCGGTCCTCATCAAGTAAAAACAGATCATACAAATCGCCGCCAACTTCTTTGGCGGTAATCATGGAGGCGTACATGTCCAACCCCTCCAGATGAGGAAAAACTGAGGGCACGATACCATACTGAATGTCACGGGCAACGCGCAGTTCCTGATTCATGCGCTCCTGCCGTGATGTCGCCTCCACCAACTCAAGCACGGTGGCCCGCAGTTCAGTCGCCATCTGCCGGAAAGAGCGGGCCAAATCTCCCACCTCATCGCGCCGGACAAGGGGCAGGCCCTTGACTAGCGCCGGCGCATCCCAAGCGCGGATGTCTTGTTCGGGCAGCGCCCGGGCCAGACGAGCCAGTTTACGAATCGGACCGGAAACGCGAAGGGCGAAGAACAGTCCCAAAATAGCTCCTCCGGCCAGGACCATCAGGGCGATTTGTAACTGGCCGGCCACAAGTTGTAAAGCCGGTGCCTCTATCTCATCGACGGGTGCAGCCAGGACAACAGTCCAGCTCAAAGGCCGGAAATAGTCCAGCAAATATAGCGTTTCCCTGGCCGGGTCTTTCTGGTCGGGGAGAACCATGATCCGACGCGGAGTGACGGCGAAGGTTCCGCTAGCCAAGGTAGCGCGTAATTTTTCTGGTACGTATGCCTGTGGCGGCCCGCGGACAATGTCGCCCGCTTGATTCAACACAGCGGCAAATCCACTTTGCTGAATTTCGACCTCGTTTAGCAGGGAAAAAAAGCGTTCCTTCGCTTCCTCCATCCCCCTAACTCCAGCCCTGTCCGCTTCATCCAAAGATCGGGTGGCGGTGATTAGCAGGTTTCCCCGGCGGATCATCAATGTCAGTTCGTTGTCGGCGACGGCGAACTCTCCTTGCCCATCCGGGGTAAGAGCCGTAGCCGCTGGAAGAAGCGAAGGCGGTAGCGATGACCAAGGCCAGACGAAAATATTGATTTTTACCGCAATGTTCGGGCTATGGTGCTTCCAGACCTCTAAGTCCGCCCCAGCCTCCAGCATGGCTTCAGCAGAAGAAACGGCTTGCTCAAGTGAATTTTTGGCGGCCTCGACAGCCTCCAGTTTGACTCGCAGAGCTTGCTGGTGAGCGACATCCAGTTCCCGGACCAGCAAAAAGAGCACATTATCCAAAGAGCGCCTTTGGGTGCTGCGCAGGGAAGCGATGGTATCTTTGTGGGCGAACCAGGTCAGAGCGGCGGCAGTAAAAAGGACCAAAAGAGCGCACATCACAGCCAAGCGTACGCCTAACGACATCAACCAGGGTCCAGGCTGGCCCGCCGACGGAGCGTTCATAACTCAACACTGAGGACAAGCCGGTTTTGGCCTTCAGGCAGGCGAGCGTAAGATACGGAACTGGCCATCTGACACACCAAATGGATTCCCAGCCCGCCGATAGGCCGCTCGTCTAAATCGGCGTCCAAATTCGGGACGGGGCTGTCGGCCAATGGATTAAATGGCGGCCCCCAATCAGTGATCGCCAGAGTGAGCAACCGCATGTCGTTGTTTCGAGCCGGGCTGGCGTCAATTAAAATTGGCCCCGGCTCACTGGAGTAAGCATGCTGGCCGATGTTAAGAAGAACTTCTTCCAAAATCAGCTTAAGCCTCGCCAAGTTCTGCTCGCCTGCGCCGCACTGTCGGCCAAAATCCAAAACGGATTTTTGTAACCGGAGCAGATCAACGCGGGTGGACGAACCGGTAAAGCTCGACCTACGGTTCTCTGGATTATGGAGAGGGTGGGAGTTCACATGCCCGTTTTGGCCAGCGCCGCCCCGACATCCGGGAATACGCCGAAAAGACGGCTAAATCCAGCTATGTCGAATACCTCTGCAACCGTTTTCTGCAAAGCGGCAAAGCGCACTTCCCCCTGCACAGCCCGCAGCCCCTTACCCAGAACCAGCACAGCCCTTAAGCCGGCTGAACTGATAAAGGCAAGCTTCGACATATCCAAGACGACAAACCGCGCACCTTCCTCTATGAGTTTGTCCGCCGCCGCTTCAAAATCTGGCGCTGTCTCAGCGTCCAATTCTCCCGTCAGACCGAGGACAAGAAAACTTCCTTGCCAGTTACGTTCGATTTTCATGCGTTTCCCTGCTCCTTGCAACCTTGATGTGGAATAAATATTGCAAATACTATGCCTGATTGGCGATAAGGAGTTGGCAGTGCTAAAGATCGCAACACTTGTGGCGGCCTGTTTGACGATCTTGTCCGCTCTCCCGGTCTGGAGCGCGGCAGCGGCCCAGGTCTTGCGTATTGGTTGGCTAGAGGACGCTTCCGGACGTTGTCAGGAGCGGCTTGAAATGATTGAGGGAGGCCAAAGCCCCAGGTGCGCTGAAGAAGCCGAGAAGGGAGTCAATGATGAGGCCCGCTTGGCTTTTATCGAACTACTGGCATCAAGCGGCCTTTCTGCTCAGTACTTCGGTTTTTCCGCCACGCCTCAGCAAGCGCCACGAGCCGTTGAACTTCTTGAGCAAGCCAAACCTGTTTTAATTCTGGTCTCCGGCCTCGGGGCCTTGGACGCCCTGTTAGCGGCAGAAATACGCGATGTGCCGGTCTTGGCCCTGACCGCTGATTGTACACCAGAAGCGGTGCGGAGCCAACGGCAGGATGAAATACCGCCAAATTATCATCTCTTTCCATCCCAGTATTGGTCGATCCGCCTACAAACTTTTATCCAGTACACTGGGGCTTCCCGCCTCGGTTTCATCCTGCCGCCTGATGAGCTTCCGGATAGTGGCAAAGCAGCATCCATCATCGTTGCCGCCGCCAACGAAGTTGCCGCCAACGAAATTGGAATTTCTTGGGTCAAGCTCGCTAGCCTTGACGACTATTGTTGCCGGGAAGCGGTTAATGAATTGTTCTTTGAAGAAATCGACGCCCTGCTGGTGGACGGCTCAGGTTGCTTCGGCTCAGGCGTTCCTTCAGAGGCCGAAAATGAACTTTGGACGATCTTACGCCAGCGCGGAATTCTTCCTTTGAGCCTCACGGATCCCGGAGCTGTCCATCGGGGTGCCTTACTTGCCCCAGCCTCCTGGCCCGAATCTGGCGAAAACGCCCGGCTGGGACGGCTGGCTGCTGTCTTGGCCCTGGAACGGTTCAATCTTGGGCTGGACTTAGGCCAAAACGGCCCGGCCGATGGCGACGGTACGGTTGAGGCATCCGTTGGCCCAGATCTTGCTCATAATCAAGCGTATTCCAGGCCGGGTAGCCCCACGCCAGATAATCTCAACGGCTTGCGGGCGCAGCTCGCTCATCAGGCCAAGTTCTCTCTGAATCTGGATACAGCCGAAGCTATGGGTTTTGATCCTTCAGCCTCCTTGATCGCCCGGATCACCACATTTATCCGTCAACAAACTCCCTGATGAGCAAGGAAAAAAGAAATGTTCAACACAAATATAAGGCCCACCCCACCGGCGCAACTTGTAACGATCCTGGCTTTAGCTTTTTCATTATTCTTCGGAATAGCCCTGTCGGCTCCCGGCCAAGCTTGGGGTGCGGAAAGAGCCGGTGATGTCATTGCGGCCCGGAAAACTGCCTGGGCTGAAAGGAACAAAGACCGGGACATTCTGGCCAGCAAAAGCCAAGTCTTTGTGGGCGATACCCTGGTCACCGATCCTGCGGGCAAGCTTCAGGTGCTGTTCCGTGACGATTCGGTGCTCATGCTGGCCCCGGATTCCAGATCCACAGTTTCGGAATATATCTATGCGCCGGGCCAGAAATCCTCTTTCGCCATCAGCGTGGCCTCAGGACTGACCCGCTTGATCAGCGGCGGCATGGCAACCGATGACCCCACCGCCATCCGCATGGAAACACCTACTCTTCGCCTAGGGATCAAGGGTACCGACCTCACGGTGCGGGAAACCGACGACGCCTCCTCAGTCTATCTGACCCACGGCGGACCGGTGGAGGTAACCGACAGGCGCAACGGTCGGCAATACACCATGAGTAAATCCGGGACGGTCATGATCTTTAGCAAAGGTTTCGCCGGCTGGCCCGAAATCCTGCCCATGAATGAGGCCGACTGGAACCTTCTGGCATCCTTGACCTCGCCCTCCAGTTCGTCCGACTCCCAACCCGGCCTTTTGGCGGCCGTATTGAACAACTCCGGGTCTGGCCTTTTGGGCGTTGGCCAGGGTTCGGGCGGAGTTATCGGACAGCAACACCAGCCGGATTTAGGCCTAATGCACCTGCCTGACTTAGGCCTAATGCAGCCGCCTGATTTAGGCCCGGTGAGTTTCAGCGGAACGTATTATGGTGCGCTTACGGGCACGGATACCTTATCAAACATTTTTAACGGTTCTTTTACCATCGGTATCGCTGATCTGGCTGGAAACGCCCGGGTGAACTCCGTCAATATGAATGCCTCCAGCCCCTCCGTTTCTGGCAGTTACTGGAGCGCAGTCAGTAGCCCGGGATTTTCCGCGCTCGTCAGCTCTAACGGCGCCTTTGATTTTGAGGCCTCTCCAGCTTATCCCAACCAGATGATCCTGACCGATGTCGGCGACGGCTTGTCCGTACGTGGCCAAGCCGACGGTCACAACCTCAATCTGGACTGGCAGGTGATGAGCTATGACTCAATTACCGGTACCGGCCAGGGAACAAAGCAATAACCTACCTGGGAAGGGACATGCGCACGTTAACGGCTCTCATCGCCTCCAGTGTTCTTTGTCTGACGCTGGCCCTCACAAGTGTTTCCCAAGTTTGCGCCGGCAGCTTTCTTTCTCTGGAAGAAGGATTGGCCTCGGCCAGGGCAATCCTGGGGTCGGGTCGATCGGAAGAAGCTTTTCGCTTGTATCTGGACCTGCTCCGGGGATGGCCCGAAGATCCGGCTGTCAACCTGGAATTGGCCCGCACGGCCCACAAAGCTGGGCACATAACCCACGCCCTCATGGCCTATGAGCGAGTGATGGAATTCGTGCCTGACAACGCCGGATTACGCCTGGAATATGCGGCGGCTTTGCAGACCGCCGGGCAAAACGAACTGGCCGCTGGGCAACTAGTCGAAGCCAAGAGGCTTGACCCGGACTTGGCCGAAGGTGATTTCAGCCAGGACCTTGAGGTTCTGGAGCGGCGGGGAGCTACCCTGCTCGGAAGTGTGCGCCTTGCGGGCGGCGTCATTTACGATAGCAACATCACTATGGCCCCAAGCCAGAAATCAGTACGACTGGGTGGGTTGGACATCATTTTGGATCCCGAAAGTAGAGAAAAAGAGGCTTGGGGATCCTACCTCCACGCCACCGGCGAGATGGCCTGGCGGCCTTCCCCTGATTCCCCCTGGTGGTTGGTGGGCGATGTATCGGGTTACCATCGCTGGTATTTTGCCAAAAATCCCCGACGCAATCTGACCTTCGGCCGAGCGGCTGGAGGGTTGCGCTATGCCAGGGAAAACGTTCTGGCCGAGATTCGCCTGAAGGCTGAAACTTTGCTGGAGAACTCAGAACACTCCGTCAGTCTATATGGGGGCGAAGGCACATTGGTATACGCCGTAAGGCCGAACTGGCATCTCATCTTCCGGGGCGGACTTAACCATCGCGATGATCAAGAACTACGAGACAGAAATGGACTGTATACCTGGAGCGGAATATATGGACGCTATTTTTTCAATGATCAAGGTCCCAGCCTGCTTTTCGGCCTCAAAGGCTACTGGGCCGACACCCGTACGCCCCGTTTTAACTTTACTGGCCTTGAACCAGTCGTAAATATAAATCTGAACCTGCCCTGGAAAACAGAGCTCATGCTCGGTCTTAGCTGGCATGTCGAGCAATACGATGGTCCAGCGACAGTATTGGGCGGACCTGACCGACGTGACCACCAGTGGAAGACCTCAGTATTTGCTGTAAAAAAACTCTCCGACAATTTCCAGATTGAAGCCGGATGGCAATACATCAATAACCGCTCCAATTCCGAAATCTATCAATATGGGCAGCATATATTCCTTCTGGGCTGGGCCTTGGTTTTCTAGCGGGGGGCCTGGTATTTAGCCGGGAAAAAGCATGCTGCCAACAAAATGTTGCTGGCCTAAGCCTAGGTCTTTTTCGTCCTCTTCCGGCCAGCGGATGAGGCACTTGTTGGGGCGGCTACCGTTGGGGAAATGAAACACGGCTTGACTTTGCCGCAAGCTCCTGGCTTTCAGCCTGGTTTTTGCTTTTATCCCCTGTTGAGTTTCTGGCCCGCAACCTTCCCAATAACAATTATGCCTTGGACCAAGCCGAATTATCCGCCTTATATACTCCTTTTTTTCCCCTTGAGCGCCATTACTTCAGATTGAGGCTAACTGATATGACGGTTGGGCTCTTTTCTCATTCTGGCTTTGGTTATGGCTATTTGAGTCTCCATTTTTTTGGAAATCAATACCGGCAAAGTTCTGGCTTAGCCCTGCTAACCGATAATTGATTTGTGTTGAAAAGGCGTAACATTTATGGGATGCCGAGACGTTTGAGCATTTTGCGGAAGCCTTCGCGAGTTATACCCAAGGTTTTAGCAGCCTTGGTCTTGTTGCCGCCCGCCGCAGCCAGAGCGGCCTTAACCGTTTCCAGTTCCGCCTCGCTCAAGGTGCGAGGATACAGGCCAGGCAAAAAGCCATTGACAGTGTGTCTGGTAAATTTTTCCAGAGGATGTGGCAACACCGGAGAATCATATGTGGAGATGGCCGGAGCGACCGAAGCCTGCTCATGTATCAATGGTGACAGATCTTGCGAAGTGATGACCGGACCACACGCCAGCAGAGCTGCACGTTCGACCTCATGCTCCAACTCTCGAATATTGCCCGGCCATTGATAGCCCATGAGCAGGCGCACAGCCTCCTTGTCAATACCTCTGGCGGCCATTGAGTTACGGTCGGCTATACTATCAAGAAAATGCCGAGCCAACGGAGGGATGTCCTCAAGGCGCTCTCGTAGAGGGGGAACATGCAGGCGCAACACATTTAAGCGATAAAAAAGATCCGAGCGGAACAGTTTCTTTTCGCTTAAGGCGGCCAAATCCCGGTGGGTTGCGGCGACAATGCGGACGTCAATCGGGATGCTCTGTCGGCCGCCCACACGCTCCACCACGCCGTTTTCTATGCTGTGTAATATTTTAGCCTGGCTTTCCAGGGGCATATCACCTATTTCATCCAGAAAAATAGTGCCGCCGTTGGCCTGCTCAAAACGGCCGATACGAGCAGTGACGCCAGAGGCGACACCTTTTTCAATGCCGAAAAGTTCGCTTTCCAGAAGGCTCCCAGGAATGGCGGCGCAATTGACCGCCACAAATGGTCCTCTGGCCCGCTCACCTGAATAATGCATTAAGGTGGCGATGACGCCCTTGCCAGTCCCAGTTTCGCCGGTAATCAGCACCGTGGATTTGACTTGGGAAAAACGCTCAATCAGACGCAAGACCTCCCGCATGGCCTCACTGTTGCCGACCATGTTCCGCCTTGAAGGCTTTCTGTTACCGACAGAGTGTTTATTGCCCGCTTCCATAACCGATAGACGCCGAAATCTGTCGAGCTCTTTACTGGCCGCCTCAAGGCCGGCGGCAATTTCTTCTTTCTCGAACTCACGCGCTTCAAGCTTCACCAGCATCATGCCGAAAGCTTCGGCCAGAGACGCAATCTCGGCCGGATAAACACTTTTAGTGGTCAGAGAAAAGAGTTCTTTGGCCCGGCCGTAATCAGCTCTGACAATGGCGTCACAGATATCCGTCAACAGGTGCAGCAAAGAGAAAGCGGGTACGTTTTCAGACGACATGAAACCAGACCACCGTTTGGGCCGCCAAGGGCAACTGCTCGAAGGCCCAGGCCAGGGAGGCTGGAAACGTGCCCCTGATGACGTTCATAACTTGAGTCGGATTTGCGCTACCTTCTTTTGTTAAACGCCCCAATTCTCTCCAGCTCTCTTGACCCTTGCCAGCACCGGCCAAAATGACCGGCCGTTCTTCCCGGTCCATATCAATGAAAACTCTTTCATAGTTGTGGCCGAGTTGGTTGACAGTATTATCGAGGCCGATGCCGCAGCGATTCGACAAGTCCAACGAGTTCATCGTCTGCTCCACCTAAAGAAGGATAATCCGCCAAAGTCTGTTTTCTGTGGTTCCCCCATGGCACCAGACTGACCGGCATCTCTCACCCGAGGGACATGGCCAGCTGTTCAAACAAGAGGGACAGATCGCATCCCTGACGGCTCGAAGGTTCATTCGTCCGGTGATAGCCAGGCTCTTGACTTCAAACCGGCGGGACTTTGGTTGCAAGTATTAGTAAGGACGCAGTTGATGGCGGTTGTTCTGTCTCCCGCTGTGTGACGATCGGCACATACGCCGACAGTTCCAAAACGACCAAAGCTATCATGGACTCCCAATATCAACAGACAGCCTTTTTTCTCCCTGAGCGAGGTAAGAAGTGGAGCTTTTCAACTTTTCCCACTCCCCCAGGCCAGAACTGCTCAAAGCGCTTGTGGTTATCGGTCTGAGTTTTCCAGCGGGTATATCCTCTCTACCCAGCTGTCAATAGTATTTATTTTCAATTAAAAACAAAATTAATCTTATTAATCATTAAACGCAAGCTAAAAATATCTTTTCTTTTTCTATGATAATTTTACTTACAATAATATTCAGCACTAAAACTAATCTTTATTACTATTTTTTTATATTATATTTGAAATGGTTCATGTATTTTTTGAACTAATTAATAAAAAAACCTCCACAAACAAAACGATGGTCGATTTGTTTGTGGAGGCCTAGTTAGAAAGAAAAGATTTGAAAAAAAATACGCTTAATTTTATTAAAAAAATTAAGCCCTAAAAAAGCTGAGAGAGAGAGACCACGCCCATGCGAGAGCTATATAGGGATTTTGAGGTCATATCTCACTCTGAGCCATTGAATAAAAATATTAAATAAAAGTAAATCAGTTCAGTATTTTGAGGGTTTTTACAGGTTGCTCATTAAGCCAGCCACCAAGAAACAGGCAACGCTTATAGTTTGATGCACCTGCTTTCCTTACTATTTTTATCAAAAATCTTTGCCAATTTCAAGTTTTTTTGCTAACTATCAGGTAACCATTGACGGACCCCTCAGAGGCCTCCATGATTGCCGTGAAAAAGTCATTTTTGTTCGCAAATGCAGCTTAAAATCAAAATAAAATCTATTTAATCCTATTAGAAATTCTCCGGTCAAAAACGCCGTCTCCATTGCTTCCTAATATGTCATATTATGTGACTATATTGACGTCTATTTCTAACTAATTTATTCTTTCGTTGCTGAAATCATACTTTTACATCCATTAAAAAGGCAATATCGCCCATTTTTTTAAATCAGGGTGGACGAGAGCTTATTACAAAAAAGTACATCTCAACGGTGAAAAAATTTAACTTATAACCCGTCAAAATTTGAAATGTGTCCAAGCCACAAAATTAGAATTGCTGGCCCTACTTGGACAACATTGTCTTTGACAATGTTACGTCTTTATATGACAATATTACTGCGCCCTTGGACAACAAAAACAAATTTAATGACAATTATACATCGAAAAATAGCTTGACAGTTACAGATAGTCTAATGTAAATTTAAAGTACCGGTTGAACCGGAACAGCCCTTGGTTATATTTTTTCAGGCTGATCATCATAGCGAAGGCCCCGACGGGATAGTCCTGTTTGGGGTCTTTTTTTTGCGCAGTTCCTCCCGCTAAAGGCTGATCAGCTTGTTGCTGAAGGTCTCGGATGATTTGTCCCATCCGAGACCTTTCTTTATTTTGAAATTTAATATTTATTTTTAGCATAATACTTTTAATTTACCAAACGGAGCGCTAAGTGACATTTTTTGAAGCCAAGATACCGCCCATCCGAGAGCTTCGCCATCCGGAAACAGCCTTGGCCCACGGGGCCTTAAGCTGTCCCTCGCCCAAACAATACCGGAGCCAAAAACCCCATGAGTGCCCGATATTTTCCCAGGCTGACCGCTCCTTCACCCAAGGGTCAATTTGCCCTCTTTTGCCGGCTTTGGGCATCATGTGCAGCCTGCCAAAAACTGTGGTCCTGCTTCACGGAGCGGTAGGTTGCGGCAGCTGCGCCAATGGCAATAACCTCAACGTCAGAGCCGGAAACGCTCAAAGAGGACGCTCTAGCGGCGACGTAGTTTGGCTTTCGACTGCTTTAGGGGAGTTAAACGTTGTCGGAGGCGGAGAAGCCAAGTTGGGCGAAGCGCTCCTGGAGGCCGACCGGGCCTTTAAGCCAGAAGTCATTCTGGCCGTTTCCGGCTGCCTCCCTGGGGTTATTGGAGACGATCTCGACGCCATCGTGGCCAGGGTTCAACCTCAAACCAAGGCCCGGCTAATGGCCGTCCACTGCGAGGGCTTTAAATCAAGATTTATGGCCACCGCCTATGACGTGGTCTACCACGCCCTTGGCCGGCATCTGATGCCGGAGCCGTCGAAGAAAATAGAAAAACTCCCCGATACGGTCAACGTCATGAACGTGGGCTCCATGGGCTTGGTCGACGAAAATGAGCTCTCTCGCCTTCTGGCCGGAATCGGACTTAAAACCAACTTTTTTCCTGTTTTCTCAGATCCGTTGAGTTTTCATCAGGCCGCGGCGGCCATTTTATCGGTCAGCGTCTGCCCCACCCACGACGATTATTTCTTAACCCGGCTGGAGGAACAATTCGGCGTCCCCTATATTATCCACCACATGCCCATTGGTATCGAAAACACCCGTCTTTGGCTGACCGACGTCGCCGAACGGACCGGAAGGCAAAAAGAAGCCAAAAAACTAATTATAAAAGAAGAAAAAGAACTTAATCTTGCTTTAAAAGAATTCAAACCCCTTTTAGCCGGTAAAACAGCCTTCATTGCCGCCGGAGAATACCGCTCTTTGGCCACTTCGTCGCTTTTAAGAGAACTGGGCTTTATTATCAAGGGCATTAGATCGTTTCACTTTGACCAATATGCCGAAGTTGAACTTGAAAAGCTGACTCGGGCCAATCAAGAATTTATTTATAACGTAGCCAACGTCCAACCCTTTGAAGAGGCCAACCTCCTCAAACGCAATCCCCCTGACATTTTCCTGGGACACTGGCACGGCAACTCTACGGCGGCCAGACTCGGGATCCCGACCCAAGTTATTTACAACAGTGGCTACGCCTACCTTGGATATCAGGGAGTCTACGATCTGGCCAGAAGGCTCCATCGACGCCTTTCCCACAGCTCTTTTTACAGACGTCTTGGCCGTTACGCCAGTCTCCCCTACCGGAGCCAGTGGTACCAAGAGAACCCCTTCTCTCACATTCGCAATCGGGGAGTCCAATGACCTCTTTTCCCTACATCGAACGCCCCCGTTGGACCTGTGCCCTGGGAGGGGCCCTAGCCGCCGCTGGCAACTTGCCTCAGACCGTTCCTATCCTCCACGCCGGCCCGGGCTGCGCTGGAAACTTCGCCTGGACCAACAATGGAGCAGCCGGTCTGGCCGTCACCGGCCAATGCCTTTCTCTTTCGGTTCCCTCCACCAACCTTCAAGAAAATGAGGTCGTCTTTGGGGGGCTTGACCGCCTCAGCGAAGAAATAGTCCACACTCTGGAGATCATGGAGGGCCGCCTGTTCATTATTCTGACGGGCTGCCTTCCGGAAGTCATCGGCGACGATGTCGAAAGCTTGGTCCGGGATTTTAAGGCCAAAAAGGTTCCTTTGATTCACGCCTCGGTCCCGGGCTTTTTAGGCGACAGCTATCTGGGCTACGAGGAACTCTTAAAGACTCTTTTCCGGGAGGTAGTCAAACCCTCAGCTGCCAAGGACCCGGCCCTGGTCAACGTCTGGGGCGTTCCCCCGACCCTCGATCCCTTCTGGCGGGGCAACATTTTAGGCCTCGATGAGCTTTTGAAGCTGCTGGGCCTTAGGGCTAATTTTTTCTTCGGACCTCAGGCCACCCTGCCCGGAATTAAAAACTCATCTAAGGCAGCTTTAAATATCGTCGTCTCTGGCCTTTACGGAAGGCAGGCAGCCGAGGTATTTCAAAACATCCACTCAACGCCTTACGTTTTGGCCCCGCTCCCCTTTGGGGCCGGTGCTTCCGAGCGCTTTTTGCGCCTCGTCGGCCGAGCCTTAAAAATCCCATCGCGTAAGCTCAGTTCCATCATTGATTCAGCTGGGACCGCTCACTACACCTATCTGGAGCCCATTGTGGATGTCTATAACGACATGGAGGCCCAGCGCCACGCTCTGGTAGTCGGGGACGCCAATTACGGCTTGGCTTTGACTGATTTTCTGGCTGAGGATTTAGGCTGGGTTCCGGAACTGACCGTCATTACAAACGATGTATCTAGCGATCAGCAAAATCAACTTTTGGACTTTCGCCGCCAAACCGGGGGGACCATCCCTGAAAAACTGATATTTGAACACCGGGCCAGCCAAATAAAAAAAATGGCCGAAGAAATCTGGCCGGCCAGTGGTCAAAAAAAATATTACAACAGCCGCCGGCCGATCTTTGTCGCCGCCAGCTCTTTGGAACGGACCTTGGCCGCCGATCTCGGAGCTGCCCACCTGAGCCTGAGCTACCCGGTGGCCAACCGGGCCATCCTCAAAAGAGGCTATACCGGCTACTCCGGGGGTCTGTCTCTGACGGAGGACGTGGTCGGAGCCTGTGTGGCCGGAAGATAGCCAAAATGGTCACGAGCCGGTCTATCGCCGGCTGACCAAAGGCCTCAAAATCAATCACTTGATGCTTAACACTTAAAATATTAATAATTATTTAATCAAAGTGAGCTCAATGACCACCTTAACCGAGGCGACCGTCAAAAACGATTTATCCCCAAATTCCGATCTCCAGGTCGGAAGCGCAGCTCGATCGGTGGCTACCTCAGTCACCAAAACTGCGGCCAAAGGGCCTCAAGCCAAAGAACATTCTTCCGGCTGCGGCGGCGCCTCTGGCTCAGCCCAGATCGTCCAGAGCCTTTGGGGAGCTTTAGTCCGCAAGCTTTTCATCGATCACCTGGCCTTGTGGTCAGCTTTTTTGGCCCTCGGGGCGGATGTATTTTTCACCTCCAGCGGCCGACATCCACCGGTGGACAGGCCTTATTTCAGGTATTTTCTCTATGTCACCATTGCAATTTTTATCATCTGGCCACTAATTGTTAAAAACAAACCAGCGTCTTTGGAAAAATTTCGGCAAAAGGACAAATTCTATGCGGCGGCCTTTTTGTTTTTAAACGTTCTGAACTTGGTTACCGGTAAATTCACTCTGCTCCCGCCTCTTTTTTTTCCGACTCCAGACCGGATTTTGTCGATTTTAGTTGAAGATTTTACTTATCTTATTTTCGACTGCTTGGCTGGGTCAGCCAAACTACTGCTGACCGGCTTTTCCTGCGGCGCCCTGGCCGGACTCATCACCGGCATCGCCATCGGCTTTTCCAAGCCTTCGGCTTACTGGCTCAACCCAATGATCAAAATTTTGGGGCCCATCCCCCCAACCGCCTGGATTCCCATAGTTTTAGTGGCCTTTCCCACTACCTGGACCGGAGCCGTTTTTTTGATTGCTCTTTCGGTCTGGTTTCCGACCTCGGTGATGACCTCCAGCGGTATTTTAAACGTCCAAAACGCTTACTTTGAAGTCTCCAGCACCTTAGGCGCCAAAAGACTGTACCAAATATTTCTGGTGGGGATACCGGCGGCCATGCCCCTCATTTTTACCGGACTTTTCAGCGGCGCCTGCTCATCGTTTCTGACTCTGATGACTGCCGAAATGGTCGGGGTCAAAAACGGGATCGGCTGGTATATCAACTGGCAAAGGGAAATGCTGGCCTACGCCAACGTCTATGCTGGGCTCATTATCATTGCCTTATCGTTTTATTCACTGATCACCTTATTTTTCAAAATCCGCGACCGGGTCTTGGTCTGGCAAAAAGGAATGATCAAATGGTAAGAAACGTAAATATAACTGTCTGGGCACCGATTAAATACTCATCAGGGCCTGCACTTAAGAGGGCTGATTAAGTGGCCGGCAGTCCTGACACCTTGACCCAAGCTGAACCGGTCAATAATACCGCTGCGACCGCCGCAGCTATTGAGCAGAGTTTGATGCAGCAAGAGCTTAAACCGGCTTCAGGCCCGGCCCCGTTAACCGGCTCCCATGCCTCGGCCGCCGCTACCACCGGGGTCATCGTTATTGATGGGGTCTCAAAAGTATTTACTCACCCTGACGGTTCCTTGGTTACGGCAATCGACAACGTGAGTCTGACGGTCAAAGCCGGGGAATTTGTTTCTCTAATCGGGCCGTCCGGCTGCGGCAAATCGACTTTACTCAGACTCATCGCCGGCTTGGAAACTGCAACTTCCGGAACTCTGGAGCTCGACCAGACGACCATCAACGGTCCTGATGCTGATCGCGGCCTGGTATTTCAAAATCCCTACCTTTTTCCTTGGCTCAATATCCAAAATAACGTCGCTTTCGGCCTCCGAGCCCGCCGGGTCTACCGCTGGCAAAAAGAGTCGGTGGCTAGGTACCTGGAGCTGGTAGGATTAGGCAAGTTCGGGCGGGCTTACCCCCATCACCTGTCCGGGGGAATGGCCCAGAGGGCTTCTTTGGCCCGGGCTCTTATCAACCAGCCCCGAGTATTGCTCCTTGATGAACCGCTTGGGGCATTAGATGCCTTTACCCGCATGAACATGCAGGATGAAATCCTGCGCATTCGTGAGGACAAGGCCATTACCATGGTTATGGTCACCCACGATGTCGACGAAGCCATTTATCTTTCTGACCGAGTCGTAGTCATGACCCCCCATCCGGGCCGGGTGGAAACCATCCTGACCGTACCCTTTGCCCGGCCGAGAGCCAGAAACAATCCGGGATTCTTTCAGCTCCGCAGCCAGATTCTGGAAATTTTAAACTTTGCCGGTCATATTACCGAACCACCCTACCAAATATAGGTGCCATACAGGTAATTTCATGTCTTGGCCGCCATCACCAAGCGGCATTTACAAAAATTTATTTAGGAGAGGTCTTTATGCGAAAATTATCAACAATTGCTCATTTCTTAGCCCTTCTGGCCATTGTGGTCCTGGCGGCCACCCCCCAAACCGCCTTTGGTCAACAAGTCAGACACATCAAAGCCGGATATAACGGTTCTCTTTGCGAAGGCCCCATCCATCTGGCCACGGAAAAAGGTTTCTTCAAAGAAGAAGGTCTCGAAGTCGAGCTGATCAAATTAGCTCCCGGCGCCAACTTTGAGGCTATCTCCTCCGGGCAGATTGACGCCAGCTTTGGTCTTTTGGCCACCCTCATCCAACCGCTTTCCAACGGCCTGCCCATCAAGATTACCAGCGGCCTGCACACCGGTTGCGACAAACTTTTGGTCAAAAAAGATTCTGGCATTAAATCCCCGGCTGACCTCAAAGGTAAGCGCATCGGGGTGCCGAGCCTGACTTCCAGCCCGATAGTGTTTTCCAGAAGAGCCCTGGCCTACGCTGGAGTTAAGGTCGGCGATAAAGACAGCGAAGTTGAGTTTGTGGTTTTCTCTCAGGCTGAACTGCCTCTGGCGCTTGAAAAGGGCTCCATTGATGCTATTGGTGCTAATGACCCAGTGGCTTCCCTGGCCGCCCGGGAATATGACCTGACCATTTTGGTAGATTCGGCCAAAGACGCACCTTTTAAGGATCAATACTGCTGCGCCGCCTACGTCAGCGCCGATCTGGTGGCCAAGGATCCTGAGGCTGCGGCCAGCTACACCCGAGCCCTGCAAAAAGCCGCCGCTTGGATCCAAAAAAATCCAGAAGAAACTGCAGCCATTCAGGTGGAAAAAAAGTATGTCGCCGGCGATGCCGCATTTAATGCCACTGTCCTTAAGACTTACCGCTACATCCCCTCGGTATCAGGAGCTTACAACGCTTTTGGTATTACCGCCACTGAACTTAAACAAATAGGCATCTTAGGCCCCAAAGTTAATGTTGACACTCTCCACAAAAATTCTTTTGCCAATCTTAAAGACGTTCCAGATTCGGTCCAATAAAATTTTACCCACCCGGCGGTCTATCAATTGACTGCCGAAAACACCTCTTTAATCCCCTTCGGGCGGCCTTGGCCGCCCGAACAAGCCCACCCCCCTGGCCCCCGGTTTTCCGGGGGCCTCATTCTTTTGGCCCATTAATGGAAGCCGCATCTTTGTGAGCTGGCCCGAGGCCGGCTCGAAAATAAGCCATAGAGCCGATTTTGATTGGCCGGTCAACTTAGACTATCCTCGGCTGGGGTTATTTAACTTAAATGAATATTGACGTCTATTATTAATTAAACATTAACATATAAGAATATTAAACCTGAGACATAGATTGAATCTATTGATTTTTTCCTTATTTTGGAGACTGCCTTTTCTCGCCATTGGACCGGGTCCTGCTCTTGAACTTTGCTTTAATCGCAATCTTGTTAATTTTAAAGGTAAAATAGCGGGGAAAAATTGAAGAATCTGAGGGCAGCAAACTCAGCCGCAATTCGGCTTTAGCTTGGCCGCCAGAGCCGCCGGCCAATCCTTTTTCAAAATGGGGAGCTGAAGCAGTCCCGGGTGGTTACCAGAAATTCAGGTCCGCCTTCATTAAACGTAAAAAACCCGAGCCGAAATTTCGGCTCGGGTTTTTTTGAGTGCCAATCCACTCCAGCCCTGGGGCCGGTTTTAGAGCTTAGATATCGCCCTTGATGGTCCAAGCCAGTTTTTTGTGGACCCAAATCTGGTAGGCAATAACAGTGGGAACAAAGATAAGGGCCACCACCAGCATTATGGTCAACGTTTTCGGAGAGGAAGAAGCGTTGACAATGGTCAGGTGGGCGGTATCTGAAATCCTTGAGGGAATTAGATTCGGGAACATGCCCAAGACCCCGGTCAGAGTCAGAGTCAAAATTCCGCCGCAGGAAGCCAAAAGGGACCGGCCGACGTTGTTCTTAAGGTACATCTGATAGCCAGAATAAAGAAACAACACGGCGCACAAAAGCGGCAAAGCTAAAAGAAGCGGGGAGCTAAAGAAATTCTTGTAAAGCCCCGCCCAAGCAAAGGTCAGAACCACATACACCAGGAAAACTAACAGAAAAATCGGCCAGGTGGCCTTGGCCATGTAAAGGCTCTTGTTGCGAAGATCGCCGTCAGTCCGCCAGGTCAGGTACAGAGCACCATGGACCAAAAACATCAGGACGAACAGAACTCCGCCCAACAAAGCGTAGGGATGGAGCAGGTTCAAGAGGTTACCCCTGAACATGTGGAAATTCTGGGTGGTGTCAAACTCAATGGGCAGGCCCCTGAAGAGATTGGAAAAGGCCACGCCCAAAAGAATGGTGGCCACCAAGCTGGCCAAAAAGTTAAAAGCGTCGCAAATAATTCTAAACCACCGATTATCCCACTGGAACCGCAGTTCCGACGACACTCCCCGAAGAATGAGGCAAAACAAAAGAATCATAAGCGGAGTGTAAAGCGTGGAAAACATGACCGCGTAGGCCAGCGGAAAGGCCGCAAAAGTGACGCCTCCAGCGGTGATTAGCCAGACCTCGTTGCCATCCCAAAACGGACCGGTGACCTGATACATGGCCGAGCGCTCCCGATCGCTGGACGCCCCCAACAGGGGCATCCACATGGAAATGCCGAAATCGTAGCCATCAAGGACAAAGTAAACGCCCCAGAGCACTCCCCACAGAACGAACCAAATTACCGATAAAACCCATGACCAATCCATGACGTTCCTCCAAAGGCCTCTTTAGGCGTAGTGCTTGGCCATTTTGTCGGGCCCCTGGATAGCAGCCCGAATCATCAAAATGAAGCCAGTGACGGTGATCAGTCCGTAAATTCCGGCCATAGCTCCCAAAGTAGCAAATATTTGGTACCAATCAACCGGAGGGCTACCGGCTAAGGCCGTTCGCATCTCGCCAAAAACCACCCAGGGCTGCCGACCGACCTCGGTGACCATCCAGCCCAGCTGGGCCGCCAAGTACGGTATCGGGATCAAAAAGATGTAAACCCACAGGCCCCAGCCCAAGCTGGGTACAAACCCTTTGATTATGAACGTCACAATAGCCACGAGCAACAGTATAGAACCAAAAAAGACCATGGTCCTAAACGAGATAAACACTGGAAAGACTGGGGGACGATCTTCCGGGGGGATATCGTTGAGACCAGTGATGACGGTGTCAAAGCTGTTACCGGCAAAAAAACTCAGCATTCCCGGAATCGGCAAAGCCTCAACTAAGTTGCCCTCAGATTGGATGTTGGGAATAGTCAGAAGATTCATGGGAGCGTGGTCGCGGGTTTCCCAAACCGACTCCATGGCGGCGAACTTGGATTTCTGATATTCAGCGGTCACCTGACCCAGCTGGTGGCCGGTGATAGCCAGAGCTAAAGTGGAAAGCAAGGCAAAAAGAGCAGCGTGTTTGAAAGTCTGGTGGAAGAATTCCACATTCTTGCCCCAGAAAAAGTGCCAGGCGCAGATGCCTAAGATCAAGAAGGCGGCCAGCACGAAAGCACAGGCGACGGTATGAACGTACATGTGCCAGCCGTAAGTGTTGGTCAGGACGGCCGTAAAATTGTCGAGCCTGGCGACCCCATCAACTATCTTATAGCCGACCGGGTGCTGCATAAAGCCGTTGGCCAAAAGGATCCACAGGGCTGAAATGGTCGAGGCAAAAGCCACCAGCCAAATGGCCACGCAGTGAAATTTTTTGGAAAACTTCTCCCAGCCGAAGGCCCAGACGGCGATGAAAGTGGACTCCAAAAAGAAGGAAACGGTGGCCTCAATAGCCAGAAGCGAGCCGAAAATGTCTCCAACAAACTTGGAATAGAGGGCCCAGTTGGTACCAAACTGGAACTCCAAAGCGATACCAGTGACTACGCCCAGGACAAAATTGATGAGGAAAATACGTCCCCAGAATTTGGCCTGCAACTTGTAGGACTCATCTCCTGTTCTGACATATTTTGTTTCCATCCAGGCAATGAAGAATGAAAGCCCTATAGTCAGAGGGACGAAGAAAAAGTGAACGATGGTGGCCAGGGCGAACTGCAACCTGGAAAGAATTACAGGGTCCATCAGGAGCCTCCAAATTGAAGGAAAGAAGAGGACGGTCTTAAGTAATCAACGAGGAGTCGGCTCAAAAACCGAATCAAAACCGCCCCCAATATAAACCCAATAGTAGTGATGGAAAAAAATAAAGCTATCGTTAAAGTATAAGAAGTTTTACCCCGCACGTCAACAAGAAAAGCGCCCTAAAAGGACGATTCGGGCCTTGGTAACAATAATTTGACAAATTTTAATTGGCTACTTTAACTTCTATTTAAAACAAAAAATATTCCTTTAGATAATATTTTCAAATCAGGCGTGTGAAAAAAATTTATTTGGCTATTTTTTTCCAGATGACAACGATCTCCCAGCAATTCTAATTTTGGAACCCCTGATTTTTGGCATGATTTTTGTCGGGAACATGCGCTTAAAGCTTCTCATATCGTTGATTTTAAAAACGCATAAATTATTCTGTTTTGCTATGAT
>JAISWF010000162.1 GCA_031271165.1 Deltaproteobacteria bacterium | reverse complement strand
CAGCTTCTTTCAGTTGAACCTCACGGTTTTCCCTTTGCTTTTGGCTACAGTTCCTACTGCCAAGCCTGGAGCGGACATTTCACCGCTCTGGATAACGCCCATGCCGGGCACACTAAAAAAACCGCCCTGTTTCCCGGGCGGTTTTTTTATTAAGCTTTCAGGTCAGGCCGCCTAAACGGCGCCATCGGCTCAGGACAGCATCTGGAAGGCCAAGACAGCCATAAAATAAGCCAGAGCCAAGTCGAAAAATAAACTGAAGAAAAGCCAGCGCCAGCGGGCCGTCTCCTGTTTGATAACCATGAGGGTTACAAAACACGGTGAATACAGGAGAGTAAAAACCATCAAAGACACGGCGTTGGCCATGGTCCAGTGGGAGTCGGCTTTGATCTGATCGGAAAGGCTGGTCGACTCCTCGTCAACGCTTCCCAAGGAATAGGCCGTCCCCAAAGTCGAGATGACGACTTCTTTGGCCGCAATGCCGCCGATCAAAGCGATGTTGGTGCGCCAGTCAAAACCGGCCGGGGAGGTAATGGTTTCAATGGCCCGGCCCAGACGGCCGGCAAAGGAATTTTCCAAACTGGCCGCTTCCTCGGCGTTATCAATGGCTAAAGTCTTCTCCTCCATTTCCTCATCCGACAGACCCCCTTGGGCCACCAAAGCCTCGCGTTGATCTTCGAACTGGTGATGGAGATTGTCTGGAAGACCAGGATAGGTCATGGCCGCCCATATTAAAATGGAAATGGCCAAAATAACCGTTCCGGCCTTCTTGATATACTGCCAAGTCCGCTCCCAAGTATGGATGACCACGCCCGAAAAAGTAGGCCAACGATATGGTGGCAGTTCCATGACAAATGGGGTCGGTTCGCCTTTGATCAAAGTCGAGCGCAGGGCCAGGGCCACCAACAAGGCCGCTGCCCAACCGCCCAATGTCACCATGAACATGATCAGCGGTTTATTGCCTTCAAAAAATATGCCCACAAAAAGCAAAAATACCGGTATCTTGGCTCCGCAGGTCATAAACGGTACGGTCAGAATGGTGGCCAGTCGTTCTTTGGGGGACCTCAGAGTTCGGGTGGCCATAACACCGGGCACCGCACAGCCGCCGGCGATACCGCCGCCGATGATAAAAGGCATGATGGAGGCCCCGTGAAGACCAAAGAGCCGGAAGACCCGGTCCATGATATAAGCCACTCGGGCCATGTAGCCAGAGTCCTCCAAGATGGCAATCAGCAAAAACATTATCATGATCAGAGGAACGAAACCTAAAACTCCTCCAACACCGGCAATTATACCGTCGGTGACTAGGGAATTGAGGGCTCCGTCGCCTAAGGCGCTGCCCACTGTTTCGCTTAACCACTCAAAAAATGTTTCCACCCAGCCTAAGGGGTAGTCGCCCAACTGGATGGTCATATAATACATGCCGTAAAGTACTAACAGCAGGATCACTGGCCCCAACACCCGGTTGGTCAAGACTTTGTCGAGTTTATCGGAAAAGGCAGTCCGTTCGAGGATGTCGTCGGCTCCTTCAAGAACGCCGTTTTTCAGCACCGAGCTGATCCACCCGTACCGGTAATCGGCAATGACAGCCTCTGGGTTGGTATTGAGGGTGGTTTTAAGGTGAGCCGAAACCTTGTCGGCAATGGCCTTTAGTTTAGCACTGACATCTGGATTGGCCTTCTGAGCCCGACCGATAATTTCTTTGTCGCGCTCCAAAAATTTCATGGAAATCCAGCGGGCCGGATAGCGGTCGGTTAAGAGCTTGGCGGAATTGACCAGAGGAACCATTTCGGTCAAAGCGGCGTCAATGTCGGAGCCGTAAGAGATAATGATGGGATCAACCCGGCCCCCGGTTTTTTTAGCCAGTTCCACAGCGGCCCTGAGGGCTTCATCAAGACCTTCGCCTTTGCGAGCCACAGTGGGGACACATGTTAGGCCGGTGAGCTGCTCTAAACGTTCGACATTGATGTTGACGCCTTGGGCTCGGGCCTCATCCATCATGTTGAGAGCTAAAACCAGGGGCATTCCCAGTTCTAGCATCTGGACCGAAAGATAGAGATTGCGTTCCAAAACTCCGGAATTGACGACGTCGATAACAGCTCCAGGATGCTCTTCAGCCAGAACACGTCTGGCCACCACCTCCTCCATGGAATAGGCAGTCAATGAATAGGTCCCCGGCAAATCCACCAGGGTTACTTCTATGCCATCAAGGTGGGCAGAGCCTTCCTTCTTTTCGACGGTAATACCAGGATAGTTGCCCACGTGCTGGCGGGCACCGGTATAGCGGTTAAAAGCCGTGGTCTTGCCGGAATTAGGGTTACCAGCAATGGCAATGACATTAGATGCGTACATAGAGTCAATCCTGAAGGACCTGGCAAGTAGCTAGTAAATGTTACTTCAGGCAACCAATTTAAGCGCCCACTGCTTGGACACTGATGTGGTCGGCCTCACGGTTACGAAGAGTCAAAGTAAATCCCATCAAGCGGAGAGCCACGGGATCATTTAAAGGGGCCCGGCCCACACATTGAATTTTGATACCAGGAACCAGCCCCATATCCCTGATCCGGCGACCCATTTCGCCTTCGGCCGTTATACCGGAAATAACGGCTTTCTGGCCTTTTTTCAATCGGCGCAGAGTAGTTGCTTCGGCCATAATATGCTCCTGAAAGCCTCACTGAGGCTTGGTCTTTGAAATGACGGAATAAATCCAGTCGGTGAGAAAAAAATTTATTCCGCCAAGGGATCAAACTTGGGTTCGTCTTTGTTGTCAGTCTTACACTTTTCGCAGCCGCAGCTACACGATGGCTTGACAAAAATCTTGTAGGCGGCCAGAGCCACGGCGGCGACAACGACGACGACGACGATGATCGTTTCCATAAACAAGTCTCCTTTTCCTGGCTCATAAATAAGGTCAAAAAAAACCGATCCGGCCTGCCGTCAGAACCGTCTGACTAAAGCCTTGTCTCATACCTGCCGGCCGGGCCTTTTGGCGACCCTACCTAAATGTAATTGAGAACTAATTACAATATAACACATTTTCAGGGCAAGTCAAGGAAAATCCCCAAACTCAAACCTCACGTTAAGAGTCAATCACGTCTTCAAGGGGCGGCCTATTGCCGACCATGATTTAAAAACAAAAAGAAAAGACAAAACAGTATAACAAAACTAAAAAAAAATTCTAAAATTATTTCTAAACTATTTTTTGCTTGCCCTGAAGGGCATCTTCTAATATTGCAATATAATATTTTTTTTCGTGGCTGAATCCATTAAGATATGCAGTATAATTTATAAAATTATAAGTCAATATAAAAAATTTTAAATTTTTTTGCCTTTTAAGGCTGACAGACCAGAAAAAAATTATGAATTCGGTAACATAATTATCTATAAATAATGCAATAAAATATAATAAACAAAAATAACCCAGCTTTCAGACTGCCAAATTATGACCTCGGAAAGCCCGGCTTTATTTGGCCTTCTAAAAAACTCTCCCTGGTCCACTGTTGGTGGTCAACCTACGGCCAATGAAACAATCTCTTGTGTGTATCACATGATGGCCTGCTATATATGCTTCTATTTTGTATCAAACTATCAATTATTGAATATAATAAATTTTTCTAGATATCGGGTTGACGCCAACAATCAGGATTTGCAGACAACTTTTGGAGTTTACACCACCTGAGCGATTTTGCTATTATATCTGACATGGACACTATTAACAGCATCAATAC
>JAISWF010000150.1 GCA_031271165.1 Deltaproteobacteria bacterium | reverse complement strand
GATATAAATCATTTAAACTATCTGTGAATTTATGTTATGATCGAATAATCTGGGGGACTAGCCCTTTTAGAGTTTGAACTCGCCAACCCACAGTCAACCGCTTGACTGTGTACTAGTCTAAAAATGGTCGGGGCGAGAGGATTTGAACCTCCGGCCCATTGCTCCCAAAGCAATTGCGCTACCAGGCTGCGCCACGCCCCGACAATGGGTAAATATATTACTATTGTAAAAAATGTTTGTCCAGTTCATTTTTGCCGCTGAGGACATCTATTGAATACCGCCAGATTTTTGACCACTTGCCCCATGACCAACCGAGGTAGGCCGGCCTGTCCCTGAGACAAGGAGCGAATTGAAAAGTTTAAACCAATTTTAACCTATTTTACCACACCTTTTCCATATACCTTGGGGACTACCAGTTTTTTAGGGCTGCCAAAAATAAACTAATATTATTCGAGTGTGGTAATTTTATATTTAAAAATTTAACTTTTTTACCATTAATTTATATTTTAAATTACTTAATGTCTCCTAATGGTTCCTTTCTTTAAAGTCATACACTCCTGCTTATTCCAAGACCCGCCCACCTCTAAAACCACTTGACCATTTTTAAAATATCTGCCACAACGGCCGCCATCCAAGCCTTGGTCCCAATTACCTTGATTTTTGGCTTGTTTTCGGGTATACCAACCTAACGTGTGCGGATATACCACCGACTGGACTCCCGACTCAAAATCGGCCAATTTTGTCAAGGCAGTCAATTCTTCCCGGACAAGCCGCATCTCGCTGGCCCAGTGATTTGCCCCGCTCCAGTTCCTCGGCCGCCACATATTCAGCCCGCAAGGAGTCAAACCGCCAGATGGTCCGCCTCAACGCTTACCGCATCCTCCAAGAGAGAGGATTTACTTATCAGACCACCGATGAGGAGGCTTTAAACTCTCTTTTCGAACAGGAACAAGTTACCGGCTACATCGGTTTCGACGCAACGGCTGACTCTCTCCACGTGGGCCACCTTTTACCTCTGATGGCCCTGTCCTGGATGGATCGGACCGGCCACCGGCCCATCGCCTTGGTTGGCGGCGGCACCTCCATGGTCGGCGATCCCAGCGGCCGAATCGAAGCCAGAAAGCTGATGACGGAAGAAACCGTCGCTAAAAATATTGAGGGCATCAAGCCCCAGGCCAGCCGTTTTCTTGATCTTCAAGCCGGCCGGGCCATGCTAATTGACAACAGCGAGTGGCTTTTGACCTTAAACTACGTACCTTTTTTACGGGACATCGGAAAACATTTTTCGGTCAACCGCATGCTTACCGCCGAATGCTACAAAAGCCGCTTGGAAGAGGGCCTTTCGTTTCTGGAATTTAATTACATGGTCATGCAAGCCTACGACTTTTTGAAGCTTTATGAGACAAGAGGCAATAAACTTCAGCTAGGAGGCCAGGACCAATGGGGCAACATCGTCGCTGGCGTTGAACTCATACGCCGGGTCCACGGGGGGGCATCATTCGGGCTGACCATGCCTTTATTGATCGATCCGCGAACTGGCGACAAATTCGGGAAAACCAACGCCGGCGCAGTCTGGCTGAGTAAAGAAAAAACGCCGGTTTACGATTTCTACCAGTTTTGGCGCAACGTAGACGATCAAGAAACAGCCAGACTCCTGGCCCTGTTTACTTACCTGCCGATGGATGAATGCCGGCAGTTGGCCACCCTCCCCGGCAACTTGGTCAACCGGGCCAAAGAGATTTTGGCCTATGAGGTTACGGCCATTTGCCACGGCCACGAGGCGGCCTCGGACGCTTTTTTGGCTTCAACCAGAACCTTTGGGGCGGCTGACCCTCAATTGAAAGTCCAAACTTCCTCCAGGATCAGCGAACTGACTGTTGACCGTGTGGAAGCCAATCTCCCAACGGTCAGTTTTCCCAAAAGCGAACTGGAAAAAACCGATCTGGCCCAGCTCTTTGTCTTAGCGGGGCTTGCCAGCTCCAAGGGTGAAGCCCGGCGCCTTATCCGCCAAGGTGGAGCCTACCTCAATGACTGCCCTGTCCCGCCCTCAGAAGAAACGGGCCTATTGGCCGGGGCGGCCTGGCTTGACGAGGGGCAGGCGACTCTCCGAGCCGGCAAAAAACGCTACAAAATTGTCAAGGTCTCACTGTAACGCTCTTTTCAGCCGATGAGGATTTGACTTTTTAATTATATAACACCTATAGGAACACCATGACCCAATTAAAGCAATGGCAGCTGATAGACGAATCCGTAACCTACCAGACCCCAGTTTTTAATGTCTTAGACCGACGCTGTCTTTCGCCCAAAGATGGCCGGGAAAAAACCTTCGCCTGCCTGCAGTCCCCTGAGTGGGTCAACGTTCTGGCCGTAACCGCCGAGGGAAAGTTTTTGCTGGTCGACCAATTTCGGCACGGCTCCCGTGACTTCTGCCTGGAGATTCCCGGTGGCGTAGTTGAACCGGGCCAGTCCCTCGAAGAAACCGCCAGAAGGGAACTCATGGAAGAGACCGGCTACTCCGCCGCCCGATTAGAGCTGCTGTGCTCTTTTAAGCCCAATCCGGCCCTTTTTTCAAACCGAGTCCATACCTTTTTGGCTTATGAGGCGGCACCCACTGGTCAGACCGATTTTGACGAAAACGAGGAAATGTCACTGTCCTTGGCCACTATCGACGAGCTCAAGGCCATGATCCTTGACGGGCGCATTGACCACGCCCTGATGGTGGCGGCCATTAGCTTTTATCTGCTCAAAAATCGCTAAAACCAGTCATTATCCAATTTAAGGCTCCTATCTCTCGGCCGAACCAGCGGTCATAGCCCTCAAACTTGTTTTTCGCCGATAAAAAACCGTTTTTTTACGGATTTTTAATGAGGTACCCGATGAAAAAATATTTCACTCCAATGCTTTTGACGCTCCTTTTGGCAGTGGTTCTCTCCGGTTGTGTAGTTGGAGGTGGAAAACCCCTCAACGTGGCCTTCAAACCACAAGGAGGGCTCTCTCTTCAACCGGGCAATGTTCAACTCCTGGTCTTTGACAATCGCCGCGACCTAAACCTAGTCGGGCCAGAGGCTACCAGCAGTGATTTACTCAAAGAAAGTCAGGCCGGCCGAATAGATCTGACCACGACCCTGCCTAACGGCAATACCATCGCCCTGAGCCATCTAACGGTCCAAGCCCTGGTTTATGAGGCGGTCAAATACAAACTCGCCACCCAAGGGATTACTGCTGGTCCAGATACAACCGGAGCCAAGGCCCGGGTGGCGATTTACATAACGGAGTTCAGTATCGACGTGGAAAGCGGTGATTATGTGGGCCGGGTCGCCCTCCAGTCGGTCATCGATCGGCCTGGACTAACTACTGTTTACCGCTCATCGGCCATCGGCCAAGGCTCGAAATTCAAGCTGGTCGGGGACATGGGCAGTGAAGTGGCCATGAGCGATGCGGTGACCATTTGTGTCAACAACCTCGATTTTTCAGGTCTCAATTCCTTCTAAGAAAATTTGAGACCGGCCTAGGAGTCGGGTGATTGGCCCATGACCACAAAAACGCTTGATCTAATACCCCTGGGGGGCTTGGGCGAAATCGGGCTTAACTGCATGGTCATTAGCTACGGGGACGACATGCTGGTGGTGGATGCCGGCCTGATGTTCCCCGACGCCAACCTGCCGGGGGTCGATCTAGTAATTCCCGATTTTAAGTTTTTACTTAACAACTCTGAAAAGATTAGAGCCCTAATCCTCACCCACGGGCATGAGGATCATATAGGGGCTCTGGCCTACTTGCTTAAAGATTTGGATGTTCCGGTTTTTGGCACTTACTTGACACTGGCCTTGGCCAGGTTTCACCTTGAAGAGGCCCGCTGCCAAAACCGCAATCTGAAACTGGTTAAAGCTCGCGATCAGCTCAGCCTGGGCCCCTTTGATATTGAGTTTCTTGCCGTAAGCCACAGCATTATCGACGGTCTGGCTCTGGCTGTAACTACCCCGGTCGGAGTCATCATCCACACCGGTGACTTCAAGTTCGATACTTGCGCCCCGGAAAACGAGCAGACCGACATTTATTCTTTTGCCCGTTACGGCGAAAAAGGCGTCCTGGCCCTCCTCTCCGACTCCACCAACGCCGACATCCCTGGGGTTTGTATATCAGAGTCCGAGGTGGGCCGCACCTTAACCGATATTTTTGAAAAAACCGAGAGCCGGGTTATTTTGGCCTGTTTTGCTTCCAGCCTCACTCGGCTCAGGCAAACCGCCATCGCCGCTCGGGCTACCGGCCGCCGCCTTTTGTTTGACGGCCGGAGCATGCTCACCAACGTCGCCTTGGCCCGAGAAATTGGCTACTTGACAATCAACGACGATGAACTGGTTGACATCAAAGAGGGGCTGACCCTACCAGACAGGGATTTAACCATCGTCGTTACCGGCAGTCAAGGCGAACCGCTGTCGGCTCTCTCTCGCATGGCCAACAAAGAACACAAACATATCAAAGTCAAACCAGGGGATACCATTATTTTTTCGGCCAGAGCCATCCCCGGCAATGAGCGGGCCATATCGACCATCATCAACCAGTTTCACAGTCTTGGGGCCGTCGTCATTGACAATCGTTTCCACCGAATTCACGCCTCTGGACACGGACAGATCGAAGAACTAAAGCTGATGCTGGCCTTGACCAGGCCCAAGTATCTGATTCCGATTCACGGTGAGACCTACCACCTGATCAAACATGCCAGCCTGGCCACCGATACCGGCCTGAAAGACGAACAAATCAAAGTGTTAACCAACGGACAGCGGCTTTGTTTTTCGGCCGACGGCCAGGCTCAGCTGGGCACATCGGTGCCGACCGGAAAAATACTGGTCGACGGCAGCCGCTTGGGCCAGGCCGACGATCCAGTTATCCGCCGCAGGTTGAGGCTGGCCGAAAGTGGATTGGTGGACGTAACTTTAGTTTTGGAGCCCGAAAACCTTAGCCTGGCTGCCCCTCCCAAAGTTGAGGTCCATGGCGTACATTACGAAGATGAGCCCAATCTCACGGCCGAAGCTGAAGAAGTGGCCCGTCTGGCCCTGGAAGAGTGGAGCCAGAATCAAAACCCTGAAGATCCCGACATCGAAGATCTTTACGATTCGCTCAAAAGGGTAGTCCGCGCCCTTTTCCGGCATTCGATCAATAGAAAACCTCTAATTTGGCCGCAGGTGATTATCCTGCCCCCAATCCAAAGCTGACCAAGAGGTCTGACCAAAAAGCCGCAGCCTCTGGAACTTGGAACTCTTAAAGCCGGGCAGGTTCCCGCCCCCAAAATAGACATATAATCATTTTTTCACTTTTTCAAGCCATCACCGGCCCCCCAAATGACGCCAAGCCAGACCGGCCCAGAGGCGAGAGAGGACTGAAGTCTGATTTGAACACGTCTCTTTCGACCGCCAAAGCCAAGCCCTACGTCGAGGCTCTTTTGATTTTATGCGCCGCCGTCTGGGGCCTGACCTTCACCGCCGGGAAGGTCGCCGGACAGCAAGCCACCCCCTTGAACGCCACGATGTGGCGCTTTATTATAGCGGCGTTCATTCTCGTCCCCATGGCCTTCAAATCATCGCTGGCCGCCAAAAAACTTAGCCCTGCTGATTGGCTGGGCTTGTTTGTTTCTGGACTCACAGGCTTGGTTTTGTATAACTTTTTTTTCATCCGAGGCCTTTCGATGATCTCCGCCTCGCGGGGCTCGGTCATCGTTTGCGGTTCTCCAGCCCTGATTTACCTGGGTTCGGTTATTTTTTTTCGAGAAAAACTAACTTTTCTCCGCTGCCTGGGGGTAGCCCTGTCTTTGCTGGGAACAGCCTGGGTGGTCACCTCAGGTCATCTAGAAGCAATTTTCGCCGGAGGCTTGGGGACAGGGGATCTGATCATGTTGGGCTGCCCGCTCAGCTGGACTGCCTATTCACTCCTCGCCAAAATTATCCTTGGCCGAGTCGACCCCTTAAGCGCCAACGCTTGGTCGGTCCTGGCGGCGGTGCTCCTTTTAACCATCTTGGTTCCGGCTACCGGAGAATCTTTCGGACAGGCCGCCGACTATAGCCTCTCGGTTTGGCTGGCCCTGGCCTTCCTCGGCCTGGGGGGAACAGCTTTGGGTTTTACACTCTTTTACATCGGCATATCCACCATCGGTCCTCACCGAGCGGCAGCCTACATCAACCTGGTTCCCGTATTTGGCGTCCTGGCCGGCTGGCTGCTCCTCAATGAAAGACCTGATTTAAGCCTCCTGACAGGCCTAGCCTTGATCCTGCTGGGATTGCGCCTGGTTCAAAAATACTGAAAATGAGCTCATCCAATCCATCCGGCCAAAACGGCCGGCCAGACCAAGTCAATCTATTCGGCCAAGACCACTTTCAAGCGGCAGTTTCCAATTCTCAGGCCTCCCTTGGTGGGGCCGAGCAGCCCTTTTTTAAGATTGTGGCGACCGACCCTCACTCCCAGGCCCGAACCGGCCAAGTCAGAACCAGTCATGGGCTTATCAGAACGCCGATGTTTATGCCGGTCGGCACCCGGGCCTCGGTTAAAGCCGTCGCTCCAGACGATCTGGCCGCTCTGGGGGCTGAGATCGTTTTGGCCAACACCTACCACTTGATGCTCCGTCCAGGCCCGGAAATAATCAAAGCTTTAGGCGGCCTCCACCGTTTTATGGGTTGGCCGGGCCCTATAATTACTGACAGCGGCGGATACCAAGTTTTTTCTCTGTCGGCGATGAGGAAGCTCACCGATGACGGGGTCGGTTTTAAAAGCACCTACGACGGCTCCAGCATCTTTTTGACCCCAGAGAAAGCGGTCGAACTCCAGGAAGGTTTCGGGGTGGACATTTTGATGTGCCTTGACGAATGCACCACCTATCCGGCCAGCCGAGAGGAAACCGAAAAATCACTCAATCTGACCCTTAACTGGGCTAAACGCTCCAAAAAGGCCTGGCAAGGCCCAGGAGCACTTTTTGGGATCGCCCAAGGCGGTTTTTACCCCGATCTCCGCCGGCAAGCGGCCGAGGCCATCAAAGAACTTGATTTCCCTGGTCAGGCCGTGGGGGGGCTGGCTTTAGGGGAACCTTTGGCGGAAAGACTGACCGCCATTGAGTCAGCCGTCAGCGCTTTAGATTCTCAAAAGCCGGTCTACCTGATGGGCCTGGGGACGCCTTTGGATTTGATGGAGGGCATAAAACGGGGAGCCGACCTTTTCGACTGCGTCATGCCCACCCGTAACGCCCGTAACGGACAACTCTTTACCAGAGGCGGCAAAATCAACGTCTTAAACGCCAGATATAAGGCTGAAACCACCCCACCAGATGACCAATGCGGCTGCTACACCTGCCAAAATTTTTCCCTGGCCTACCTCCGCCATCTCCACCAAAACCGAGAGCCACTGTACCTGAGATTGGCAACCATCCATAATTTAAGGTACTACCTTGATCTTATGAGAGAGGCTAGAAATGCCTTGATCAACGGTACATTCATGTGTTATTATAATCAATTTATGAGCCAACAACCATGAGGCTAATGGCTTACCTCCGGCGACCGGACTCGGGCCGATCAAATTAAATAATTATCCGCAATTTAGCGACAATTTTAAGGGAGTATAAAAATGCTGACCTTCCTCTATCTGACGGCAGCCCAAGCTTGGGCCATGGCCCCGGCCCCGTCGGGAGATTCAGCCCAAGCTTCACAAGGCGGCTCGGGCATGCAAATGTTTCTGCTCATGGGCGGCTTTATCCTGATTTTCTACTTCATGCTGCTAAGGCCCCAGAAAAAACAACAGCGCGAGCGCCAGAACATGCTCGACAACATCAAAAAGGGCGATCGCATCCAGACCAGCGGAGGGCTACTGGGCGTGGTGACCGGCGTTGACCCTAAGGAACTGACTGTTCGCATTGCCCCTGAGGTCCGGGTCAAAATCGCCAGGTCAGCCGTGGCCGGAGTGGTTCGAGCCCCGGAAACGCCCAGCGACAGCTCTGCTTCCGGCGATAAAGTAAAAATCGAAAAATCTTAATAACGGCGCTGTATTCATCAAGCGCCTGATACCGTAACAATAACAAAAAAAGAAGCTTTGCGATGTCAAAAAATCTCATCTGGCGGGGCCTGGTACTGCTTTTAGTCATCGGTCTGGGTACTATTTATGTGCTCCCGACACTGTTGACCATGGGCCGGGATGACGGCCTGGCCGACGGATTGCTGAAAAAAATCCTGCCTTCCAAAACCATTAATCTGGGTTTAGATCTCAAGGGCGGGATTTATTTGGTCATGGAAGTCGATCTTAATGTGGCCGTCAATAACAGCGCCCGCCGAACCACTGATGATCTCAGGCGCCGGCTGAACGACGCCAAGGTGACCGGTTTTAAACTGGCCAACGAGAACTCACAGGATATAAACGTCGAATTAGACAATCAGCTCTCCCTTGATGGCTTGATGACTGTTCTCAATGACCAGTTTCCCAACCTCAGGATCGCCAGCCGCGACGGCTTCAAACTGGTTTTAACCTATACTGACGATATGGTTGCCGAAATCAAGGATCTGACAACCAAGCAGGCCTTGGAGACCATCCGCAACAGAGTCGACATGTTTGGAGTCGCCGAGCCGGACATCCGGCCCCAGGGCGAAGACCGCATCGTTATCCAGCTACCGGGCCTGACCAACCCCGAGCAGGCGATCGAACTAATTGGCCGGACTGCCATTTTGGAATTCAAACTGGTTGACAACGGCCTTAAGTCGCCTGAAGAGGCCCTTCGTGATGGTCCTCCCCCGGGGACCGAAGTCCTCTTTGAGCGCCGGGTAGATCCAGTGACCAAAGTGGAAACCAAGATTCCCCACCTTCTGCGGCGGCAGGCCCTCATGACCGGGGACTCTTTGGTCGACTCGCGGGCGGTACGAGGCCAACAGTTCGGGGACCCCAGGGTAACCATGACCTTTGACAGCCGCGGAGCCAGAGAATTTGCCGACATAACCGACCGTTACGTGGGCCGCCAGCTGGCCATCGTACTCGACAACCAGGTTTACAGTGCGCCGGTCATCAAGACCCGTATCCCCGATGGAGAAGCCTACATTGAAGGCTCTTTTTCCATTGAGGAAGCCAGAATCCTGGCCGTGGTTCTCAGAGCCGGCGCCCTGCCCGCCCCAGTCTCGGTCATCGAACAGCGGTCAGTGGGTCCCTCCATGGGCCAGGACTCCATCCGCCAAGGTCTGACCGCCGGCTTAGTGGGTCTAATCCTAATTTTAGTGTTTTTAATTTTTTATTACCGCTACTCGGGCTTGGTGGCCAATCTGGCGCTCTTGTTTAATTTTCCCATTGTTCTGGGCTGCTTGGCCGGATTAGGAGCCACCCTGACTCTCCCGGGCATCTTCGGGTTGGTTTTAACCATGGCCATGGCCGTGGATGCCAATGTGTTAATATTTGAGCGTATCCGAGAGGAATTGCGCTTTGGCCGCAGCCCCGCTGGGGCGGTGGCTGGAGGCTTTAACCGGGCCTTTTGGACCATCTTTGACGCCAACGTAACCACCATTATGGCCGCCATGGTCCTCTATCAGTTCGGCAGCGGCCCCATCAGGGGTTTTGCGGTGACGCTCATCATCGGCATAACATCCTCAATGTTCACCGCCATCTTCGCCTCCAGGTGGATCTTCGATCTTGTTCTTAGCCAAAGACGAGTCAAAACTATCAGTATTTGAGCGTTTAAATCCGTTATCGGCTAAACGACCAACCACCAAAAGCCATATAAAGGAAACCTTGGCCCCATGAGCATGGAATTCATAAAACCAGGAACTAACTTAAACTTCATAGGCAACCGCTATTATGCTTTTATAGTATCAGGACTGTTGATATTGTTATCCCTGCTCTCAATTATCTACTTTCGAGGTCTAAACCTAGGGGTAGACTTTAAAGGTGGGTTGCTTCTCCAAGTCCGCCTGGCCGAAGATCCCGGAGTTGAAACCTTACGCTCAAGTTTAGCGGCGGCCGAGCTTGACGTCTCAAGCCTCCAAAAATTCGGGGAATCCGGAGATAACGAATACCTTATCAACATCAGCTCCGGCGTCAGCCGAGAGGGCCGGTCACTATCCCAAACCACAATTGATGTTTTAAAAGAGGCTCTGGGGGCAGACAAGGTCGAAGTCAGGCGTGAAGAGATGGTCGGCCCCAAGGTCGGACAAGATCTTCGCCAGAAAGCCCTTTATGCCATATATTATAGCATATTAATTATTATTATTTATATTTCAGGCAGATTTGAACAAAAATGGTGGACCTCGGCCTTTTTTGTCGCCATCCTTTTGGGAGTCATCTATGTGGTGGGGCTCTTTGGGGTCGGGGTTGGAACCTTGATCATCGTCGCTTTAGTGGTAACCTTGATTACTTGTTACATTTTAAAATTCTCCTTTGCCCTCGGGGGCATCCTGGCCCTCATGCACGATGTCATTATAACTGCCGGAATCTTTTCATTATTAAATAAAGAGATCACCCTTTCTTTTGTTGCCGCCATATTGACCATCATCGGTTATTCTCTCAACGACTCAATCATCGTCTTTGACCGCATCCGGGAAAATAGCCGTAAAAACCGCCGGGCCAATCTGGCCGACCTAATTAACCGCAGTATCAACGAAACATTGTCACGGACCATCCTGACTTCTGGAACAACCCTTTTGGCCCTGTTAAGCCTCTACTTTTTAGGCGGCCCGGTCAACCGTGACTTCGCCCTGGCCCTCATTATCGGGATTGGGGTCGGGACATTGAGTTCCATCTTTATTGCCTCCCCCATATTGCTACTGTGGGAAAAGAAGAAAAGCCCTTCCGACTCTGTGACCGGCAAAAAATCGCCTCCGGCCGTCGACCAGGACAAGCCACCTCTGGGCCTCCAAAAATCCCAGTGAGACCTTCTGACCCGAAAACCGGCCAGGCCAGTTTTCGGGTTTTTTTTATCCAGCCGAAACAATAGGTCAAATACCCTGGGTTCAAATACCCTGAACGAACAGGGTCCTGAGGTTTAAAACAAGGCCCATCATCATTTAAAGGTCTAATATCCATTATTAGAATCAATCAATCTAATATCCGGCTATATTCTATTTCTTACAATAATAAATAACACAAATAAGACATATAATTTCTTGAATTTAATTTTATACGGCCATCTAATTGTATACAATGTAATTGATTACCCAGCTTATTGACTTTATCAAAATCAGAACCGGCCGTCAAAATTTTCAATTTCTGGGATTTTCAGGTTTGGAACCTTACGGATTAACTGATTCATTCCCCTAAAGCTTCGCCAACGATAAACCCCAACACCTACCCAATTGTTATTACGGTTAGAGTAGCCAAAAAAAAATAAAAAAAAGTCTTGACGACTATTGACTATTCATTTTATTTGTGTAAAAATTCGCTTATGCCTTCAGGTAGATTCGATTTTTCTTTTTAAACAAAAATCTGTTTTTGGAAGCACTTTTCCAATAAACAGATATGATTTATAAATTTATTTTGCTTTTTAAGGCTAATTAAATCGCGATATTGACAAATAAAAATATTAACTATTTTTTCGTTTTGCCTTGAACTATTTAGATTTGACTTTTTCTTGCGATTTAAGTTTTATACTGCTCATTAAAATTTAATAATTACTAACTAATCAATTGGGTCAATCTTTTAACCATTGTTTATCCAAAGTTCTTAAATTATCACTAGTAATTTTAATTTTTCTGTTGATTTGAAAAGATCCACTTTGGTTAGGGGCCCCATTTCGATCATTGATGACCAAATCGATCGGTTTAGGTTACTCGGCCGAAGAGGTTTTTTGTTCTTTTCGATAGTCCATTCTACATGTATAAATCACTTTAACTTTTAAGGTAACTGTTGGTTTCAGCGGTCGGCCTTAATCAAAATCACCAGTTATATCCATGATCTCTTGTAAAATACCACCCCCGATCTCGAACAATCCTGAAATCTTGTTTGTTGACGACGACCCGGAAGACATTTCTAGTGCTAGAGAAATTTGTGGTAATGACTTTTCTATCAAATCATTCCATTCCGTCGATAGGATGCTTGATTATGTTAAATTTCGCCGCATCCCCAAGATGATTTTCTTTGACATTGACTTCCATGATGCCGATGGATACGAGGCCATCCGTTACCTCAACAATTCCCCCCGAACTACCGATATCCCCTTAATCGTTCTGACAGCTAAGCACGACGTTAACAGCGCCATCAGAAGTCTTAATTGCGGAGCAGTTGATTATCTGCCCAAACCTTTTTTGCGGCTGCTTTTCAAGCAAAGAGTCTTATTTCATCTGGCCCTGGCCGAACAAAAACAAAAAATTAAAGCGCAGGCCGCCCTGATCAGATCTCAGTATGACCTGCTGACGACCCTGAGGGAAAAACTGCTTGAAACCGTTGATGAAAATACCGGCAATGTCACTGGCATTCACAGCGCCATTTTGGAGACCGTAGCCGATCTGGTTGACAATTCCGACAATGACGAGCAAAACGTACTCAAACGCCGAGATCTCAATGTACTGATTGGTGCAATCAACGAAAACGGACTTTACTCGGAAACATGTGATTGGGACAATGGGATAATTTTACAATCCTCAAGGCTTTACGACGTCGGAAAATTGGCCATTGGCAAAAACATCCTGATGAAACCGACTAAACTGACGGCTCAAGAGTATGAAACTGTCAAAAAGCACACCACTTTAGGCGTGGAAATGCTCGAAAAAATTGAGACCAAGCCTAACAAATACGATTTTCTCCGCTACGCCAAGATTTTCGCCGGGACCCATCACGAGAGATGGGACGGTTCCGGCTACCCCTTTGGACTCAGAGGCTATGACATCCCCCTGGCCGGTCGCCTGATGGCCATCGCCGACGTTTATGAGGGACTGACCTCCAAGCGCCCATACAAAAAACCGGTTTCCCACCAGGAAGCTGTTAACATAATTTTGTCCGGCAAAGGTACTCACTTCGATCCGACCTTAGTCGAAATATTTGCTCAAGTAGCCGATCAATTCGAGCCTGCGGAGTAAAACGATCTGCCATATGAACGAATGACAGTTCTAAATTCTTTATTTCATGGTAAATTATGGTCAAAAGATCAATATTAAATCTAAACAATTCTGTCATCTTCATTGTCGATGATAGTTTAGTAAATTTAGAAATTGCGAAAGAATCGCTTCCTAAAACTTATGAAGTTTTTGCTCTTTCTTCAGCTAAGAGAATGTTTAAGCTTCTGGCCAAAAAAAAGCCTGATCTGATATTACTGGACATACAAATGCCAGAAATGGATGGATTTGAGGCTATTAACATACTAAAAAATAGCCCTGAAGACAAAGATATTCCAGTTATATTTTTCAGCAGTCTCTATGACGAGGAGACCATCCAAACTGGTCTGGCCCTCGGGGCAGTTGAGTTCGTAACCAAACCCGTGCTGCCAAAACTGTTACAAAAGACTGTGGAACTCCATCTTTCAGCCAAGTTTCACCGCCAGCAGCTGGAAAATCAAACCAGAATTTTGGAACAAAACCGCCTCAAACTCAAAGAATTTGAAGATAATTTCCAACAATTGGTTGAAAAACAAACTCAGCAGGTCCTTGACCAGCACGACACGGTTTTAAGCACCGTCTCCAAATTGATCGACTACCGCCTTGATTCCAGCGTCGGCAAAGAAAAACGCAGCCACAAAGGCTTGTCCATTATGATTCAGGCTCTCAGAGACAAGAACCTGTACCAGGAACAAGTCAGTAACTGGGATTTGGATTTAATGCTTCAATCGGCCAGCCTTCACGATGTCGGCAAATTAGCCTTGTCCGGAGAGCTGTTGGCCAAACCCGGTAAACTCACCAACGACGAATACGAAGAGATTAAAAGGCACCCCAAACTCGGGGTCCAGCTCCTCAATCAAGTTGAAGCCCGAACCTTTGAACACGCTCTTTTAAAGTATGCCAAGGTTTTCGCTGAAACCCATCAAGAAAAATGGGATGGTACCGGCTATCCCGCTGGTCTGTCTGGAGAAGCCATCCCCCTTCCCGGACGGTTAATGGCCATCAACGACGTCTATCAAGCCTTGACAGCGCACCGTCCTTACAAAAATGCTCTGTCCCACGAGGAAGCGGTCAAGGTCATCATTGCCGGCAAAGGCACCCATTTCGACCCAGTCTTGGTGTCAGTCTTTTCAGAGGTGGCCGACCAATTTCAAACTCTTGAGGCGATTAATACCTAATAGCCTATCCCATCCTTACCTAGCTATCCTGAATTCCCGATGTTTTTGTCACTACACTTATCCGGCCTCAATCTAAAGCAGTAGCACACCAATAGAACCTAAATTAAAAAGTCATTTAAAAAATGTTTGACTTTTAGAGCAAAATATTTTATATAACTCTAATTATTTAACAATAGATATCTTGCGTTTATTTAACAGCCTTCAAATAAAAATTTTTAGCGACAAAACATACTCAATCAAAGAACCAACTAAAACTGCAAGTAATGTTATTAGACACTTAAACATTAAATTGCCATCAAATTCAGGAGCATTGGAGCCTGTTAACCTTAAAGAACACCTAAAGTCCAAATCATAAAGTCCAAATTCGCCCTGTTTTTTGTAGTGACAAAAAGCCCGGGAATTCAGATTAAATAATTTGCAATTTTGCCATCTCTCCCCGATATTTTTGGTCCAGCCGTTCTTCGTTTAGCACCTACCGAAATTTACAGGCAAAAACTGCCCTCGCCAATCCTTTTTCAAAGCCCCAAGTTTTTTTTTTTCCCCTTTGGTGGTGGTTTTTTCTTGGCGGCTAAATATCCGAACTTACGCCCTGATTCACCAAGGGCCGACTTCAAACAGAGCCTAATGGAGTCTCAAAAATACTCCACGGGTTTCTTTATTGACCGTTTAGTGCTAATTTAAGAGCACCCGGGCCAAGCTTCGGGCAGCATCGGGCCAACGTTGACCGCCGCTTGCGGCCGCAACCCTACGGCCCTTCCATTAGTCCATAATCCAGAAACAGGCCGCCTTTTTTATCAATTTCCCCTCAAAAACTGGCCTTCCCTGGCCGAGTGACCATAAAATGAAACGTATTTACGCCGATAACTCTGCCTCGACCATGGTCTCACCCAGAGCCCTGGCTGCCATGCTGCCATTTTTTTCTGACCACTACGCCAACCCCTCAGCCATCCACGAATGTGGCGGGCAAGCCAAAAAAGCCCTTGAATTGGCTCGTCGGCAAGTGGCTGCTTCCTTAGGGGCGATGCCCAGTGAAATTTTTTTTACCTCTGGGGGAACCGAAAGCAACAACTGGGCCATTTTCAGTGCCGCCGAATCGGGCTCCGTACGCGGTCGGCACATCGTGTCCGCAGCTGCGGAACACAAAGCCATTTTAAAGCCCCTGGAAAGGCTCTCTGAGCGTGGATTTGAAATTACCCTTCTAACCCCCGACCGCTTTGGCCGAGTGACTCCAGAAAGCCTTAAGAAGGCTGTCCGCGACGATACCATCCTGGTCACAATGATGACCGCCAACAATGTTGTCGGATCCTTCTCCGATGTCCAGGAGTACTGCCAAATTGTCCACGCCAAAAAGGCCCTTTTTCACACCGACGCTGTTCAGGCAACCGGCCATCTGCCTTTGAACGTCCGCCGGCTTGGTATTGATCTGATGTCACTGTCAGCTCATAAATTTCACGGCCCCAAAGGGGTCGGGGCTCTGTTTGTCAAAATCCCCAAACTCCCCTTCCCTTTGATCGACGGCGGCGGTCAAGAACGTGGGGCCAGAAGCGGCACAGAAAACGTTCCCGGGGTGGTAGGCCTGGCTGAAGCTTTAACTGAAGCTGTCGAAGACCTAAAGAAAAATCGGCTTTTCCTCACCGGCCTAAGGGACCGCTTAATCCAGCTGGTCCTGGCCGTCCCCACAGCTGAATTGACCGGGGACCCGGCCAACCGTCTGCCCGGCCACGCCTCCTTCGTCTTTGCCGGCCTGGGACACGGAGCGAACTTGGTCAACTGCCTCAACGACGAAGGCATCAGCGTTTCCTCCGGTGCGGCCTGCTCAGCCGCCTCTAAGGAAGGTTCCCATGTCCTGGAGGCTATGAACCTAAATCCTGATTTAGCCTCCAATGCCCTGAGAATTTCGCTTTCCAGGTACAACACCATGGAAGAAGTAGAATATATTGCCGAAAAAATAGGTTTTTGGGTACCCAAACTGCAAGCTGAAAACAGCCGACGGGAAAACCCCAGGTTCTTCTCCCGTCAGAATGTTTCATCGGCCCCAAGCGAACCTTAGGAGTGGCTATAATGGCCATTCCAGCGCCTGGCCTGCCCCCTGACTGAGGCCGGCCACTTTGGCCTGAGTCAATAATCCATTAGTAAAACACCGAAAAGGAGTTATATGATATCACTATTTAAATTTTTCCTTAGACTAGCCCCGGCCCTGGCCTTTGCTTTCACCCTGCTGCTCCTTTCAGGCCCCGCTTATTGCGCAATCGAAGAGAGCCTGGTTCTGCCTAACGGCCTTAAGGTGCTGCTCTCGCCCCAGGAGGGCAAATCAGTTGTCTTTGCCGCCGTGGTGGTCAAGGCCGGCTCGGCCTCGGAAGCTTCGCCGGAGGAATACGGCCTGGCTCACCTGATGGAGCATATGGCTTTTAAAGGCACACCAACCCGAAAAGTCGGAGAGATCTCGAAATTAATTGAAACCAACGGCGGTTCTACCAACGCCTTTACCAGTTATGATGAAACTACTTATTTCATCATCATGCCCCCAGAAAAACTTGAACTAAGTCTCGACCTTCTTTCTGACATGACCTTTAATCCATCCTACGATCCGGAAGAATACCTCAAGGAAAAAGAGGTGGTCATTGAGGAAATCAGGATGGGTTCAGACAATCCCGACCGAATCATAATGGAAGCATTCTATGGGCTGGCCTACCCGACCAATCACCCCTACAGCCACCGAATAATCGGCTTTCCCGAAACTGTTCAAAATGCAACCCGAGAGACGGCCCTAAAATTTCACGGCAAATTCTACCGCCCCGACAACTGCCTGGTGGTAATTTCCGGAGATTTTGAACCGGCTGCGGCCAAAACTCTGGTTGAACAATATTTCGGTTCCATCGAAAACCCCAACACTCCACTCACCGCAGTCGTCCCTCCGGCCTTGGAAAAAAACGGGCCGGCCATCAAAGTCATCTATAGCCCTGAGGCCCAATTAGCCAAGCTGTTCATGGGTTTCCACTCACCGGAGGCAGGAAACACTCTAACCCCGGCCGTAGATCTTCTGGCTTCCATACTTTCATCTGGACGCTCCTCAAGACTTGAAGAAAACATTAAAAACCGCCTAGGTCTGGCCTCAAGCGTCTTTGCCAGCTCAAATGATCAAAAACAAGGCAGCCTCTTTTTAACTGGTTTTGAAACCCAGCCCGAACAAGTTACCGCCGCCTTAGACGCCCTACTCAAAGAACTTACCAAACTGACCACCGCTCCGCCCGACCAGCAGGAACTTGAGCGGGCCAAGGCTTTGACGGCCAAAGAATTCATTGACCTGCAGCAAATCCCTTGGCGGCACGGTCTTCTCTTAAGCGAATTCGAGCAGTCCAACGATGACTTCCGTATTAAAGATGCCTACCTGACTCTGTGGGCCAAACTCAAAGCCTTGGATCTGGCGATCCTGGCCAAAGATCTTTTTACCCCAGAGAACATGACCATGGTCCTGATCCTGCCTGAAGGGAGTCAGCCCATTAAAGAAAATGACTTAGCTGCTCTTGCCAAATCTCTTAAACTGCCGGAACCAACCCGGCCGGCTGCAGCCGAGGCCCGCAACTTCCAAACTTTCACCCTCTCTAACGGCGCCAAGGTACTGTTTTTGAGGGATGCCACGCTGCCCCTGGTGGATATCAGAGCCGGATTTTTAGCTGGAAGATTGGCCGAAGAACCGGGCCAGGAAGGCCTTAACCATCTGATGGCCTCAGTCTGGACCACAGCGACCCAGGCTCGTGATTCCGAGGAAACCGCCAGGCTCTTAGATGACCTGGGACTTGAAATCAAAGGCGATTCCGAGTCTCTGTCCACCGGAATGTCGGCCTCATTTGTCAGCCAAAATTTGCGCCAATCTTTACGCGCTTTCTGCGAAATCTTAACCAGTCCAGCCTTTAATGAAAAGGACTTGGCCGTTAAAAAAATGGAACAGCTTGATTATTTGGCCTCTCTTGATGAAAGCCTGGCTGACCGGGTCTTTAGGCTTGAGCGCCTTGGACTTTTCCGTGAACACCCCTTCCACAGCGACTTCAACGGTACTCGCCAGTCGGTGGAAAAATTCACCCGGGAAGATCTTCTCAGCCAGTATCAAAAAATCGTCCGCCCGGAAAACCTGATTATCTCCGTAGCCGGCGACATATCTTCGGACGAATTGCTGGCGGCCCTTGAAGAAGAACTCTCCGATTGGCCGGCCGGAGATAAAACCTCGCCGGTTACCCTGCCTGAGTCTCCGGGACCGCTTCAGACTCCATATTTCGCCTCTGAAGTTCTTGAACGCTCCCAAACTCACCTGATACTGGGATTTATTGCTCCGGGCGTCAAATCTGAAGACCGGGCGGCCCTGGAAGTATTAAACTCCGTCCTCTCCGGAATGGGCGGCCTATTATTTACTGAACTGCGCGATCAAAAGAGCTTGGCCTACTCTGTCCAATCCATGTACAGTGCTCGGGCTAATATCGGCACTTTTTTGTTTTACATCGCTTCCGCCCCAGATAAATCGGCCGAATCCTATACTTCGATTGCCGAGATTATCAACCGCTGCCGACAAACCCAGTTCGATCAGGCGGTCATCGAAGGGGCCAAAACCAACCTCATCGGAGAAAACCTCATGTCCCATCTGACCCTGGAAAGTCTGACCAACGAAGCCCTGGGCTTCGTCTTGGCCGACCAGGAGCTTGATTATAATACCAAATACCTTAACGACATAAGTAAGGTAACACCGGCCGACGTCCAAAAGGTGGCCCAAAAATACCTGGTCATCACCCAAGGGGCTCTGTCAGTTGTCGGGAACGCCGATTCCATCGCTCAGGTCCAGGAGGCCAATGCCCAGGAGACTAATGCCCAAGCCGCCACTAATGAAAAGTAAGTTTTAAACCTATTGCCAAGCTGCTTGGCCATACTAAAAGCCCGCTTCAAAAAAAAGAAGCGGGCTTTCTATGAAACCTGATCGCGCCGAGAAAAAACCGCGCCCAGTAACCATGCGTAAATCCAGATTTTGCGCGATTGCGCAACCTTTTTTAAAAAGCTTTGTCAGATTATGGGCGCAA
>JAISWF010000132.1 GCA_031271165.1 Deltaproteobacteria bacterium | reverse complement strand
GATATAAATCATTTAAACTATCTGTGAATTTATGTTATGATCGAATAATCTGGGGGACTAGCCCTTTTAGAGTTTGAACTCGCCAACCCACAGTCAACCGCTTGACTGTGTACTAGTTTGGAACACTCTCATCATTTCCCCGCAATTGGTCTCACCGAGGTGGCCGCAGGTATCCGGGCGGGAGGCGGTCCCAAAAATCCTGCGGTTTGACCACTTTGACCAGGTCTCCCCAGGTATAAAGGTGCCAGGCCATCTCCAGCCGGCCGCCAGCGGTAAAAGTTACCTTGAGGCTTCCGCCGGGGAGGATGGTCAGTTTTTGAGTTGGGTGAAAAATAAATCTAGCCGCTTCGTTGGCCGCCTCAGACTTAAAATGCCACTCGACCTCAAAAGGTGGCTCCTGGAAAGCACCAAAGGCCAAGGCGGCGTGAGAGGTCAAGCTAAAGCTGGGATCCTCTTCAAAGGTTTCCGAAAGACGCCGGGCACCTTTGATCCTGTCGAGAATAAAATGAAAGACCTCCTTGGAGTCGGTATTTGCATACCTGGCCACCAAGTAATGGTTGCGTTCGCCAAACAAAAAGCCTAAGGGAATTAAAGTCCATTGTTTATCCCTGGACTTAGCGGCGTAATCGATCTCAATGAGGTGGAAGGTCATGATGGCCTCTCTTAAAATCCGGAGCAAGGATTCTTGGTAGACCATTTTCGGTCCAGGGGAGGCGGCCAGACCTTCGGATTTGAGGCGATCTTCCAAATTTACAGCCACTGACGGCTTAATTTTAATCAAGCTGGCCAGTTTTCCCCGGGCTTCCTCGGTCAGCCGAGCTTGGTCGTCGAGGCTATGACGTCTTAAAAGATCGGCTGCCGTGGACAGGGCGGCCAGATGATCCTCGCCAACCGATGACAAGGTAAGAGCATCCAGTCTTTTGGCCCGGAGCTTAAAGTATTTTCTGATACCATCGTTACTGACTATAAAATCGGCCGGAAAAAAACGGGCCACCGCATCTCTCATGCGCTCGGCAGTTCGCCTCTTGACCCCGAAATGGCTTTCAATCTCGTCGAGGCCTATCCCCCGGGCGCTTTGCTGCATGAGCATCACCAGTTCCAACATGTTGAGAAACTGTCCGTAATTTTCGTTTTGGCCCATATATATACCTCAAGCTTTGGCCATTATTGGACCGCTGTGTCAGGATGCGATAAAAATTTCTTCGTCCGCCATGGAAATGACTTGCATAATTTTGGAAATATCTGCGTATTTAAATTATTGTTCTCTCTGAGTAAAGCATATAAAGGCCATATCTTACAATTAGCAGCCGGCCCTCATTAGCTCGGCAAATGTCAAGCGGCGCATTTGAGCAAATCTTTGGGCTTTAGGCTTCTGGTTGGCTTTTAACCTTAATTCAATGGGACCGGTAGTTCCTTGGAAGCGTCCCAAAAGGCCGAGGTGAGGCGCTCCTGAAGCCTGCCCGCAGCCAGGGCCCGCCAAACCGGCCGTTTAAAATTGTCTGGAGAAAAAGCCTTCAAGACTGATTGGGCCTGATTAACTTTGGCGGTGGCAAGCTAGCAGATTGATTAGACAGATTGTCCAGTTTTAGGAGCCAGCTCAAACCAAAAAACCCCCGAGTCATTTTAACTCGGGGGTCTAAAATTGTGATCGCACCAATAATAGATAGCATCAACCAAATCGCCTTTTAGGTTTTCCGGCTATCAAGGCGCCAGCTAAGGGCGAACTAATTCTTAGGCAGAACTTCAGCCAAATTTCTGGGCGATGGCTTATGGATCTGGCCGCTTTTCAGGCATTTAGTGCAGACGCGGACCTTGACCGTTCGACCGTCGACTTGATGCCGGACCGACTGTAGGTTGGGCTGCCAAATTTTCTTGGTTTTGTTATTGGCGTGGGAAACGTTATGGCCGTTCTGAGGGCCTTTGCCGCAAAATTCACATACTCGGGACATTTTGGATACTCCGTGGACCTGTTAAAAACCCGATCCTTCAGACCGGAACTAAATTATTTAACATATCGACCAGCCTAAAAGCAAGCTTTTTTTAGGTATCAAAAATATCTTCAAGGCCTAGGATTTCTCAAAGCACTGATATCTCTATTTTACAGCTCTGACACTTTTTTGGGGCGCTCCAAAAAAAGGAGAACTTCTTCGGCCAAAAGATTGTCCTTTTCGGTGATCGGAGCAATCCGGCCGGAATTAAGGCCATAAGCCGCTGAAATATTAACCTTGTTTTCCCGGGCCCAGTCCATAAAATCGCTTAAGGTCAGCACCCTGATATTGGGAGTGTTATACCACATGTACGGAAGGCTAGGGGAGACAGGCATACGGCCCTTGGTGGAAAGTTCCAGCCGAAGGCGCCAATGACCGAAATTGGGAAAAGATACTAAACTCTTTTTGCCGACCCTGAGCATTTCGTCAAGGACCCTCAGCGGCTCCTTTAAGGTCTGGATTGTGCTCTCTAAAATGACATAGTCAAATCCGTCATCGACAAAATCCCCCAAAATCTCGCTTAAATCCATGTTCAGTACAGGAACCCCAAGATCCATGGCCGCCATGGCCGCTTCCGGGTCAACTTCCACGGCCTGCCCGTGAACATTCATCTCATTGATCAGGCGGCTCATCAATTCCCCGCGTCCGCAGCCAAGATCGAGCACGTAAGAGCCGGGAGGAATCTCATTTAAAATGACCCGGTCCTGCCAGCGATGCCGAGCTTCATTTGAGGAAGGAGGATCAGCCGGAAGGGAGGAAAGAAGCTCCAAAAGCCCCTGGTCGATTAGATCGACGCAGGTCAGCTTCCGGGAAAAAGGATCTTCGGCCGCCAGATAATCTGGGACCGGTGCTTTTTCAAGGATTGCTTGGTCGATACTGTCGTGTGGCTTTTTAGTCAAAATAAATCCTAATTTTTTAAAAAAGAACCAATTAGACGCCTGACGGCATCTGTTTCCACCAGGAAAGCATCGTGGCCATAACGGGAAGGAACGTTAACGTAACTAACCGGCCGCCTGGCCTGACACATGGCCGCAACCAGCTGCCGGCACAACTCTGGTGGGTATAGCCAATCAGAAGAAAAAGAAACCACCATGGTTTTGGCTTTAATCCGGCCGGCCGTGACCGCCAAATCACCCTGACCCCAAATGAGGGCCGCATCATAGTAGTCCATGGCCCGGGTCATGTACAAGTAACTGTTGGGGTCATAGCGCTTGACGAAACTTTCAGCCTGATGGTTTAAATAACTCTCCATCTCAAATTCGATCCCGGTAAGAGTAAAGTCTGGCGTATCTTTGCCCCGGAGCCGCCGACCAAACTTGTGGACCATGCTTTCTTCGGAAAGATAGGTTATCTGAGCCATCATGCGGGCGGCAGCTAAGCCCGAAAGGGGTTTTGGTCCTTCGTAATATTCACCGTTTCGAAAATTGGAATCGTGAATGATGGCGTGGCGGCCAACCGCATTAAAGGCCAGGCCCTGATTAGTGACCCGGTGGCCAGCTGAAAGGATTATCAGGCCCATGGTTATCTCCGGCCGGGCCAAAGCCATTTCCAGGGCCATCTGGCCTCCCATGGAACCGCCGATAGCCGCCCTGAGCCGTTCGATGCCCAGGGTCTTTAGAAGCTCGATCTGCTGGTTGGCCCAGTCACTCACGGTCACCACAGGAAATGAGAGTCCCCAGGGACGACCGGTAGCCGGATTAATTGATGACGGGCCGACAGTACCGTAACAGCTGCCCAGGACATTGGAACAAATCACGAAAAATCTGTTGGTATCAATGGCTTTGCCAGGACCGACCATCTGGTCCCACCAGCCAGGTTTGGTTTTACGAAATTGCTTGAGCTCTCCAACTGGATTAGGGTCCCAGCCGGCGACATGGGCGTCCCCAGTCAGAGCGTGACAGATTAGGACCGCATTGTCCTTGGCCGGAGTCAGCCGGCCATAAGTCTCAAACTCCATTTCGACCCGGTCCAAAACGCCTCCCGCCTCCAGGGCCATTGGATCAGGCAAAACCACTTTTTGGGGCGTTATCATGCCTACCGAATTGGGGTGGTCGGCAAAATGGATATCTTTTGAGGATATTTCACCATCAACGCTCATGACTCGTCCAATACGGTCAAGCGCTGATAGCCAGGACCGCTTTGATGATAACCAAGGGGGCCAAGAAAGCCGTTGACGACCCTGATTCTAAGACCCCCGTTGGGGTAGATGTCCAAAAGATTTAAAGAAGCGTGATCCTGCTCAAAGGACCACATCTGATGCTCGGTCAGTCCCAAAGTTTCGGCTAAAATCGCCCGGCCGACCCCAGAATGGGAAAAAAGGGCCACTCGACCTGACGGATGGCGGGCCATTAGTTCTTTTAAGGCTTCGCTGATTCGCCGGCGAAAGTTCCCAGTGGTTTCCCCATTGGGAAATTGGAAATCCGTGCCCTTGGGGGCCGCCAGTTCCTCGGCTAGGGTCGGAAAAAGTTCCTTAATTTTTCCAAAGGTCAGGCCCTCACAGTCCCCAAAATTAAGTTCCCTGAATTTTTCTGTCTTCTCCAGCTCCAAACCAGCCTGTTGAGCCAACAGCCGGCCGCCGTAGACGGCCCTTTTGAGATCGCTGGAATAAACAGCGTCAAAGACCAGCCCTTTGAGGGCCGCTACCGACTCCTCCAGCTGGCGTTTGCCCTCCTCGGACAAATCAACATCGGTCCAGCCGTTAAAAATGTTGGGGGTGGCTAAAGTCTGGCCGTGCCTTATGCAGAACAGTCTTAAAAAGTCCATCTTTTCCTCTAAAAACCAAGAATATATATTTGTTTTCGCGCTAATAATAAATTTTAATAAAGCTACTCCCGAATCATTATTTAAATAAGATTCAAAAAGCCATAATTTTTAACTTTGGGAGCGTAGGTTCTAAGATGGGCCAAAAAAAACAGCGGGCAAAAGACGCTGTTTGGCTGCAGACAAAAATATAGAGCCAAAGAAGACAACCGGGCCGTCAAAAGAGAGGGAGACCGCTAAAACTCCCGGCCCAAAAATTTGTTGAAACCCATTGGCGCCCTAACGACGACGAAAAAGACCACCGATAAAAGCCAAAAACAAGCTTATCAGGCCCCGACCCGGGGCCTTGACCGACCCTCGGGGGAAACTGACTTGGGGGCTAGTAATTCTAAAACCCCGGATTTTAAAAGGGAAAAAAGAGACGCTTGGGCCCCTGAGCCGAGGAAGGCGCAGGCCAAAAAGTTTAGAAGTCTTATCCTTATTTGACTGTTTTGAGCGTCTCGGTGACAGCATTTTGGTGTTCCTCCTGGCTAGAGTTCCAGATTCTCTGGACTTCGGCCGTGTCCTCCAAAAAAACGTCAACAACTTCAGGATCAAAATGACGACCCCGCCCATCCTTGATGATGCTGATAGCTTGATCGGAACTGAAAGCTGGCTTATAGGGCCTTCTGGACATCAAAGCATCAAAGACGTCAGCCACAGCGACGATCCTTCCGGCTAGGGGGATTTTCCGGCCCACCAAGCCAACGGGGTAGCCGGACCCGTCAAACTTCTCGTGATGAGTCAGGGCGATGACTTCTCCTAGACGCAAAAAGCCAATATCGCTGTTTTCCAGGATCTTGCCGCCATAAACCGTATGGAGCCTCATGATAGACCATTCATCGTCGGTCAAGGGCCCATTTTTCAAAAGAATACGGTCGGGGATGCCTATTTTCCCTATGTCATGCATAGGAGAAGCATAAAGGATGCTCTCGACGGTAGCGTTGGATAGTCCCATTTTAACCGCCACTCTCGCTGAGATCCGGCTCATGCTGATAATGTGGGCCCCAGTGTCTTCGTCTTTGAACTCGGCCGCTCGGGAAAGCCGGAAAATGGTCTCCAAAGAAGCTCCCCTGAGTTTTTCATGGGCTTTGGCCAACAAAAGGTTGGCCTGCTCAATTTCCAGGGTCCGGCGCTGGACCTCCATTTCCAATTCCTGACGATAGTTGACCATATGGTCATTGTAGGCCTTAACCTTCAACAGAGATCTGACCCGGGCCTGGAGTTCGAGCCGGTCCACGGGCTTGCTCAAAAAATCGTCAGCTCCCACCTCCAGGGCCTTGACACGATCGTTGACGTCCTGAAGAGCAGTGACCATGACTATCGGCACTAAGGCAAACTTTTCCTCGGCTTTAAGCCGGTCAACCACTTTAAAGCCATCCATACCAGGCATCATGATGTCAAGGAGGATAAGATCGGGAGGATTTTCTCTAGCCTTATCCAGACACTCCTGACCGTCTTTAGCCAGGATAACCTCGTATCCCTGCGGCTTAAGCATGGCTTGAATGAGCTTGAGATTAAGTATTTCATCATCGACCACCATAACCTTGGTCGGCTTGGCCGGTTTTTGGCCACTGTCAGTTAGATGGTCGGTTATGATAGGCTTCATTTTTGGGTCTTTATAAATCTTATATCAGAAAACAGCTAGACGGTAGTCTAGTGGGTGAATGCGTTTGGCCTTGAAGACTCTATAATATTAACTATCAACTAATACAAAAACATTGATAGTCATATATTAAGAGGGCAATTCCTAAGGGTTAACAGGCTATCACAGCCAAAACTCTACAATAACAAGCCGGTTTGGAGCATCCTCTCTATACCGGGAAACTGACAATCTTTTTTAGTCGGACTCCTTTCGTGGACCGATAGTTCACCGTTTTTTTTGCCCAACGACAAAACTGTTGTCTCTCAATGTCCGTGAGCCGACTGTCGGTCATTTTAGCTGTTCTTAAGCTGCTAAGGTCTTATAACGAAGGCGCCAGATGGAGCTTTTTAGCTTAATCAAGAACCGACTGTAGCATAGTCTGATGCAGCCCAGTTAATGCTATTATGTTAACCTAAATCACCGTTGATTTCCATAGCTTTAGGCCGTCATCCAGAAAATTTCGACAAGTTTTAACAATTAAAGCCGTTGACCTTGGAGGAAGGGCGCTATATATCTTGATACGGGAAGCAGTCAATTAAAATTTTTTTCCTCTGAGGACTTTTAAGTGTCAGGCCGATTCAAACAAAAATTATAACGTCGGACTAGATTACTCATTAAGGGGCCCTCCAAAAACAAACGCCCATACGTGATTGGAAAAAACTTTACCTATGTTGACCTCCTCCCATCTTAACGATAGAGACTTAGACGAAAAACCAAAGTCAAGGGACTTTTATTTCTTCGAGGGGGATTTGGGTTTAACCGGTGAGGCAGACCGTCCACAAACCAGCTGCATGACCTAGTTTTACCTGGTAACAGCCAGTTAAGAATCCAAGCCGCCGATAGCAACAATTATTTAAGCCGCCCGCCTCAAGACGCTCAAAGCGAGGAGGGACTCCACTGGCAGTTGGGCATCGGATCTTCTAAAACCTAAGAATGCCATACTACAAAACTAATATCAAGATAGCTTGATACTCGGTCTGGAAAGACCAAGCTTTTCGACGCCGGCCATTCCATTGTTTAAATATTTTTGCCGAGAGTCGCCACCCTCAAGTCCTGTTGGCCTTGACCAAAGTTCGAAAAGGCACGAAAAGTCAGCCTGCTTCATTATGACAAAAAAAAACCTGCAAAACAAGATTAGCGTTATCCGACTTTATTTATTTTTGGTCGTTATTATTGATATTATTTGGTTTTTTAAGGATGAGACAAACTAATTCACCAAATTATTAAAAAAACTTGCTCGGCCCTAAGATTGCTCAGAAGCGGGCCAAAACCAAACATTCAAAATAACTATTACTAAAATTCGTTTGATTTTAATTTGTTCTTTTTTGGCGGCCCTAAGGATCTGCTTTCTTATCCGAGCTGCGAACTTGGTTGGTTTATTTCATTAGGATTATTTCAACATTCGAATAATTCTCAAGAATTCTCTGGGCCTCAGAGAAAAAAAATCAAAAAATTATTGTTATTTTTTGGCCTGGCTATTATTATATATTAGTAGAAATTTGTCTCCATTTTCTGAATCGACCGACCCACTCAGATGCCGCTCAGAACTTGGTCCCAAACGTATTTTAAGCTTTAACAAATCCAGGCAGACCTCATTTCGAGAACCTCTTTGTCTTTCCAAAAAGGCGGACTGATGACTTCCACCCCCACTCAAGTGATGCTGCTGGTTAACAGCGACAAACTGGCCCAGACCATAACCGAGGCCTGCCGAGACCGAGGTGCTCCCTCGGAACGGGTCACAAGCCTTGAGGAGGCTTTGACTGGTCTGGCCAAACTTAATAGTGGGGTGTTGGTTTTAGATCTGGCTGCGCTTTCAACCAAATCAGACAAGAAAATAAACGCTGCTCTTTCAGCCATCGACCCATCTGTCAAGATCATTGGCCTGGGTTCTGGTTTTGATCTTAAATCGGTTACTTCATTTTATCGCTCTGGAATGGCTGATTTTCTTGATTTACCCGTCGATCCTTTTTTACTTTCCCGAGCCCTTACTAACGTCCTGGGAAGCTTGTCTGGTTCCACCGAAGCCAAGGGGACCAAAGGGGCCAATAAAAACTCAGCTGCCTCAAGCGGTAATTCAAGCCATTTATCAAGCCCAGCTCCGGAACGCCAGGGGACCCCGGCTTTCCAAGGAGGCTTTATCGTCGGCCGCGATCCTTCTTTGATGAAAGTTTTTCGCATCGTCGAAAAAGTGGCCGCCACTGACTCCACCGTTATGATCCACGGAGAGAGCGGCACCGGAAAGGAACTGATCGCCCGAGCCATCCATCTTACCTCACCCAGAGCCCTTAAACCCCTTATCCCTGTCAACTGCGGTGCCATTCCAGAAGAACTTTTGGAGACTGAATTGTTCGGTCATGAAAAGGGGGCTTTCACCAACGCCATCAGGGATCGGACCGGACGCTTTGAGATGGCCGATGGCGGGACTATTTTCTTAGACGAAATCGGTGACATGAGTCCCAAACTCCAGGTCAAACTCCTGCGGGTCATTCAGGAGCACGAATTCGAGCGGGTTGGAGGTGACAAAACTATCTCGGTTGATATCCGGATTATTACCGCCACTCACGTTGATCTGACCAGAGCGGTGGATGACGGTCGTTTCCGGGAGGATTTGTATTACCGGCTCAACGTAATACCCATGACTATTCCGCCTTTACGAGCCCGAGCCGGGGACATACCTCTTTTGGTAGACTACTTTTTGACCCGCCTCAGAGAAACCAGAGGTTCAAAAGTAACCGCAATGAGTCAGGATGTTTTAGCCGTTTTAAAAGCCTACCATTGGCCCGGCAACATCCGGGAACTCGAAAACCTAATGGAACGGATGGTTATTTTGGCTGACGGTCCGCTCCTAACCATCGACGATCTGCCCCAGAGGCTTTTAGGGTCGGTCGAAGCTAAAAAAGAACCGGCGAACCCGGTGGCTGCGGCAACTTCAGAGACTGATAAACCATTTTGGCCAGATTTTGCTCCTCTGGCCGATGTTTCTTCCGGGCCCGATGATAATTACAACACTGGCCATGACAAAGACCAACAAAAGGTCAAGGAAGCTAATTTACAACCGCCGGCTGCCGAATCGGCTGATCATCGTGGTACGTCGGCTCAAGATTCCGGACCGGCTTTTGCCCTGGAAGGATATCCGACCCTAGCCCCCCTGATGGAGCCCTTGATCCATTTTCCAGATAACGGTGTTGATCTTTTGGCCTTGGTCGGTCAATACGAAGAAAAACTTATTAAATCCGCCCTTTCAGCCAATGGCGGCGTCAAAAACCAGACCGCTAAGGCTCTGCAGCTCAGCCGGACCACTTTTTTAGACAAACTAAAAAAATACGGCTTATAATAAATCCAGGCCTTATAAAGTGTTAACCATAGATGGTTCTCCTAAATAGTGCAGCAATGCAAAACATTAGCTTTTCAACTAATTGAGGCCTCTGCCTAATTCACCAACTAAAAAATGCCTTCAAGGCTGCTGTGGCGAACTCTTACAACCATAGCCCCTCGGACAGATTTTATTTTTGCGGCGTATGGTTAAGGAAAAAGACCATCAACTCAATAAATCCTTTCGCAGCCGGCCTGATTATGCTGGTTGTGGTACTGTCTCCCCCTTGAAAGAACTGAAACTGGCCTAGGCACCTAAAGGTCATTGACTTTAATATTCTTTGAATACTCTGACTTCGGTCAGATGAGGATGTCAAGTAATTGTCTTAAATGCCGATATAAAAAGAGGGACTTTTTTAAAATCGGAGCCATAATTCTCAATGATGATTCGCCGCAAAAGACCAGCTAAACTATCCGGAAAGGTGGCCGCCAGCCGCTTTTTAACGGGCGTTTTATTTATGGCGTTGGTCATCTCAGGTTTTTTAGCTGATATGGCTATGGCTAACGATCTTAAAAACGTCGCCATAGGCTCTACCGATGACTATACCCGCCTGGTTTTTACTTTCCAGGATCAAATGGATGATGTCATTGTCCGCCGCGACGATGTGGACACGGTTTTTGTAGATTTTGGAGAGGTAGGAAACGGAGGAGTTACTGACGGCCCAACCAATGAATTGATATCTAATGTCTCGATCAGAAGCGACGGCCCAAGACTTACGGCCACCATTGTCCTGGACGCCAAAAGATTTGAAGTCCGGCATTTTCTCAGCCGGGACCGTTATTCCTGCGTACTGGATTTTAAAAACCTGGCCACCGAAACTACGTCTGTCCAACCGGTGGCCAACTATGACCAGCTGGACAAACGTCTGATTGAGCCCCCGATTTTCAGCGACGTTGTCAGAGGGTTGTCTCTTTTCGTGGTTGACTCACCCAGTCAGGACGAGGCTGAAACACTGCTCCAAAGAGCCATCTCCGATTTGGTCGCTGGACGTCTGGATGCCGGTATTGAAAAGTTGGAAGCTTTCAAACAACAATTTCCTGACCACCACTATTCCGACCCGGCCTGGTTTTTGTTGGGGGATGCCTATTTTGCCAAAGGATTGCCAGACAATTTTTTGGCCGCCACCGACGCTTGGCGCCTAGCTGTGGATAATTTTCCAGACAGCTTTTCCTCTCCCAGGGCGGCTTTTATGATTGGTGAAGCCAACCGCCTGATGGATTATCGCCAGGAGGCGGCCGGTTTTTTTAAATTATGCGCCGAAACTTACCCGGAAAGCAATTTTGCCACCCTCGCCGCCCTGCGAGCCGCCGATATGCAGCTGGCCATGGGTCTCAACGAAGATGCCAGAAAAACCCTAGCCCCACTGCTGGCTATGGGCACCTCCAATCTCTTTGGCCGGCTGGCTTTGACCCGAGCTGGTATGGCCGACTATCAAGATACCTTGTACAGCCAGGCCTGTGAAACATTCAGGGAGGCTTTGGATATTGATCCAGCCATTTTCCAACTATACCCGGAAATTCTCTACGCCCTTGGAGACAGCTATTCCTACCTAAACCGCCCGGATCTGACCGTTTTATTTTTGGAACACGCCTTAAACCTTATGCCCGACCACCCAAAATCAGATGTCATGCTGGCCAGAATCGGCAACGCTCTGCAGCTTATGAATCGTCCCAATGAAGCGATCAGTTTTTTTAATTTGGCCAAAGACCGTTTTCCAGACCGCGACGGTGGACTGGTCAGTCAAATTCGCCTAGCCGACATGGGGGCTTTGAGGGCCTTTTTCTCCCCTGAAAAAGTTTTTGACGCTCTCGATCGAGGAACCAGACAAGCTACCGTCAGGATGTACAATAAAATCATCGAAGAAGCCTCTGAATCTCCATTACTGCAGCTAGCTTACCTTAAAATTGGCCAAGCCCAGGCTGCTGATGGTGAAAATGGAGAGGCCATCAAATGGCTCCGAGATCTGGTAGTTAAATACCCAAAAGGCGTCCTAATGGATGAAGCTAAACCTATATTAAGTAGGGCTGTAGTTAATGAAGCCCAAAAAAGATTTGATCTCGGACAATTTGACCAAGTCGATCGGCTCAATTCTGACAATTACTCATTTTTGGACGGCCCTGATCTTTTCCGGTTTCAAAGATTATTAGCTGAGAGCTATGAAAACCTTGGCCGACCTGAGCAAGCCCTGGACGTCTGGAAACTTATTGAAGCCAATTCTCCAGAAAAGCGCCTAGCCGACCAGATGCAAATTGTTGAAACTGCTCTCCGAGTCGGTCAACCCATGGAGGCTTTCCGGCAGCTGAAGTCAACTATTAAAGAATTCCCCGAAGCAACTCAGTGGGTGGAGGAAAAGATTGCCGAAGTAGGGCACCTGATAGCCGGCCAAAGTGTCAACGGTACGGTAGATAATCTTGTCAACTTTAGAAACGATCCCTTGGTCCTACCACTGACCACAATCAGCCAGACCGCTCTTTCCGACGCCATAACCATTTTGGTCAATCAAAAACACTACGATCAAGCTTCTGATCTGATGGATACTTATCGGAATCAGTACCCCGACGACGAATTGAGCCCGGAATACCTTTTGACCCAGTCAAAAATAGCCCGCCGTCAGGGGGAGATCGAAAAATCTTGGAACCTGCTTTCAAATTTCAGAATCCAATACCCCGACGATCCAAGGGTTCCTCAAACCATAATTGACACGGCCGCTGACTCTCGCAAAGCTGGCCGACTTCCGGATGCCTTTCGTTATGAGGAACTTTTTCGTCTATTATTTCCAGGTGATATACGCAGCCGTAATATGCTCTTAAACCGGGCTGAAGAACTATACGCCTTGGGACGGACCCAGGATAGTTTAGATACGCTTAGTTATTTTCAAAATGAATACCCTAATGATCCTGGTACCCCGGCTACCTTTATCGACCAATACCGGAAATTAATGGCCGATGAGCGAACGCAAGCCGCCGATCAAAGCTTGGAAAAATTGCGGGCTTTGTATTCCGATGATCCAATAACCAGAGAAAGCTATATCATCCAATATCGTGATTTAATTAGGAACGGTCGCCCTGACGAGGCCTTTGCTCTTTTGGATAGATTTCAAAATTTATTCCCTCAAGATACTCGGCAACCAGATTTACTTTTGGAAGAAGCCAGAGACAAATTCGCTTTAGGGCGCTCGGCTGAGGGGCTGGCAGCTTGGAACAATTTTCTTGACTTATATCCTGATGACGATCGCATCCCGGAGCTGACTCTGCTTACGGCTAGACGGGAAATCAAAGAAAACAGCTTTGAACCGGCTATCAATCATTACCGTCAATACCTTCAGCGCTATCCAGAACGACAGGACCGGCCACAGGTAATTTTAGAATTAGCTGCGGTTGAGACCTCCACTAACCTTGAAGCTGACGCTTTCAGAGATTTGGAGGCTTTCAGACGTACTTACCCCGATTCGCCAGAAGTTCCCCAGGTCCTATTTGACGAGGTGGCTCTGGCAGCTTCCATGGGCCGAATTGACGATGTAGGGGCACTGTACGATGTCTTCCGCTCTACTTACCCGAGCCATCCAGATTTTGCCAAAAGTTTTTTGGATCAGACCCGACTCGAAATGACCGCCGGCCGAACTGGTCAAGCTCTCAATACCTTGGAAAGCGGTATAGTCCAAAACCCTGGTCTTGATAACGACAAACAAGTTCAGGATTTACTTTTAAATCTTTATCTTGATGAAGGCCGAGTCGAAGATTGGGCAGGAGCCATGGAGGAATATTTGGGGCGCGACCAAAATCCACAGGCTAATTTAGCTGATCGCTACGCTAAGTACAGCCAAGTTGCCCAAGTTTACCAAGAACTGGGGCGTCAGCAAGATGCCCAGAGGAATTTTGACTTGGCCATGGCCAATAGACCACCTGAAGCCAGCGGAGAGTCTCTTTATTCCATTGCCGGAGCATACCGACGAATGGGATTAGAATCTCAATACCGAAATGTGTTGGAAATTATGGAAGGTTTGCCAGATCCCATGTGGCAAAATGTGGCTCGCCAAGAGTTGGGCAACCTGAGTTAGTTGATAGGTTCGGAGCTGGATATGACAGCAATAAATCAAAATACTAATTATAAATAAACAATACTAATTTTTAGCTACAATATAATTAATTATAATTTATATTATATTTTTTATTGTTAAATATTTTTGTTCGTTTTGTACGCGTTCACCGGGTTTATATAAATGATAAAATAGAAGGGACAAGTTTAAATAAACATACCTTGAAAGCCGCTGCCGGTGAAGCCTGAGCAAAAGTCATTCGACAGTCCAAAC
>JAISWF010000077.1 GCA_031271165.1 Deltaproteobacteria bacterium | reverse complement strand
AGGCGACAACCCTGGGTGTCATGACTAATCCAACGTAGACACGTTTCCATGCCTTAGTCTTGTGAACCATCCGACCTCTTTTCAGAAGCCGGTTCCCTTTAGGGGAGCGGTAGTTCACTTGCTGCATTTGCCTGGTATGGCCATTTCGAGCTTAGCCACCTCTTCTTTTCCTTGCTCTTCTGGGATTTGTTCTATACCAGCCCCATAAACAAAAACACCAAGTTTCATAAATTGCCGAATAAAGTAGTTCTTACCTGATTCGAAAAATAGTACCAGCTCATTGGGTGAAAATTCAGATTCTGTCGCTATGGTATGGTTTTTGTCTCCCTCGACTTCCGTATAAAAAAACACTGCCGGCGATGTTTCCCCGATGCACTCACCATCAATCCAGAGATCTTTTTTCAGGGCTACGCCAATCAAACCCCTATTGCGGTAAAGATAAACGCCAGCGTTGCCTGGACCGGGAGAGCCGAATTCTTTGGCCTTGAGCGAATCGAGTTGAGAGGCCACTTCCACCGATGCACATCCAGAAACTAAAAAAACAAGGATTATGGCCAGCAAATGAAAAGAGCTACTCTTCATGGGAAATTACCTCAGTGTGGTTTAATGGTTCAAGCAGACTTTCGTTGGCCGCAAGGCAGAATCTTACAGCAACTCAACTTAAATATTTATTAAAGTTTATACTCAAAATTAAATTGAGTTTCAGGTAACTCTGCCTCTTTAGACCAAGTTGTTTTAACTGGCGATGGTGCAAAGATCAAGTTTTGTCTTTAAGATGTAAATTATGAAATAAATTTGCTATTAACGATACTGGTATAAATTTGTTGGAGCGTTTTAGGCTTTGTTAACCGCAGATAAGGTCTGACGATGAAGCTATGGGCGGGCCTCAGCGGGCATCCTCAACCACTATTTTTTTTGGCGTCCAGCGATTGGACTGGTCGGGTTTGTTGGTTGGCTTCTGGTTTTTTTGGTTACCGGCAACAGCTCTGGGTGGAGTGTTGGGATAGGTTATTTTAGTCCCGTTGATTTTTATAATTTTTTTATCAACAATTTCTTGTATTAAAGAATCAATAGCCTCATCTTTAACTCCGCCTTTAAATTGAAACATAGATTTAATAAAATTAGCTAGAGATTTGTAGCTTGCAGGCTGGTTTTTGTTGATTCTTTCGATTATATATTGAATGTCGAGCGGAGGGCTGTCAGGTGATTCAGCCTCTTCTTGAGCTGAAAATTTTATCAGAGTTTGTATTAGTCGAAACCTGTCATTTCTTGGTAGTTGACAGGCTAACTCAAGTACCTCGTCAAAATCCATAATAATAATCCATAATAATAATCCATATATTTGACGATATAGTTAATTATAGTTTTAGGTTTATCAAAAGCCACCAACATCAACCAGCATCAAAGCGAGATGGCCGTCTGAGCTGGTCAGAAGATTTACCCGTTTTTGGGCGCTCGCAGCAGCACAATTTCGTCGCTTAAACTGTCAGAGGAAAAATTGACCTCAACCATTTCCTCGGCACTGGTGCTTAGGACAAAGGGGGCATAGTCGGCCTGGATGGGCATTTCGCGGTGTCCACGGTCGACTAAGACTGCCAATTCAACCCGCCCTGGCCGTCCGAACTCCGTTATGGCGTCTAAGGCAGCTCTGGCCGTGCGACCGGTATACAGGACGTCGTCAACCAGTATAACCCGGCGGTCGTCGAGGGTGAAAGGGATTTCAGTGCGGCCGATCTTGGGAAAGGAACGGGCCCGAGTCCAATCGTCGCGGTAAAGGTTGATGTCGATGATGCCTAAGGGAGGTTTTTGACCCAAAGTTGGGACCATCAGCTCGGCCAGACGTTCCGACAAAGTCACTCCGCCCCGGCGGATGCCCACCAGAAACGGGATTTCGTAATAGCGGTCAATGATCTCGGAGGCCATAGAGGTCAGGGCTAAATTGATGTCGCCTGGTCCGTAAAGAAGTTCTTTTTCGGTCATCTAACCACCGGGCCGCTGGAGGGCGGACAGTTTAATTGAGGTTTAATGATAGACGCTTTATTTCAAGCGGTAGCCGGGCGTCGGCCCAAGGCAAAAAGGCAACCATTAGGGGCTCCAGAGAAGACCTTGGTTCCAAAAATTAGAGCCTGCCGCTCAATGGTCACGGTCGGCCATTGGCCAAAGACGGCTCCAAAGCTTTTTAGCAGCGCCAAGCCGGTCGGAGTTACCGTTTCGCCGAGACCCTTAAAGCCCCTGACGGTAACCCCCTCTAGAAGGATTGAAACGGCCGGAGCCGGTGAAGGCAATACCCCATGGGCGCAGTTGATTTCCCCGTCGGAGAGCGGAAGGGGTCCGCAAATCAGGGCGCTCGGATCGAGGCTATCAAAAAGAGCCGCGGCTAAGCCGATGTCCAAAAGACTGTCAACAGCTCCGACTTCATGGAAAGCCACCCGGTCGGGCGGTAGATTGTGGACCAAACCTTCGGCTTGAGCGATTAGACCAAAGGCCGAAAAGATTAGTGACCGAGCCCGGTCGGTGATGCGGGCCTTATCAAAAAACACCCTAACATCGGCCATCGTCCGGTGAGTGTGCTCATCGGCCAGATTAACCGATAACCCCAAGCCCGTTATGCCCTCTACGCTTCTTTTTTCCAGTTTTACCCGGCCAGTTAGAGAGCCTAAGGATAGTTTTTCCAACAGATCGTCTAAAAGCTCCTGGTCTGCTCCGGCCAGGGCCGCCAAGCCGGCGACGATGATATCACCGCTGAGGCCGGAGTGAGGCCTGATGACCACCACAGGACCGGTCAATTTGGCCGGAGAATTGGGGCCAAAATGGTTTCCTTGAGCATTTTGAGCATTATGAGCATCTTGAGACCATGATTCATTGACCTGATTGTGAAAAAAGAAAGGGCCAGCTAAAGATGGTCTGAGGGTGCTCGGGCGCAATTCCACACAAACGTTAGTGATGTCCAAAAAAACCTCTGGTCAAAATTAGGTTAATCCTAAAAAAAGTACAGTTTTAAATAGAATTTAAATTGACTATGTTTAGATGAAAAAAAATAAAAATAATTGATTTAGCAATTCAGCCATATAAAAGCTGGCTTTATTTTAAATTTCGTAATACTTTTCAATGTCGGGTTGGCAAGCTTCTCAAAAAGCAGACTTAACTGGTGTACCTCAAAGAATACTCCATTTGAGGGACTCTTGCCAAGTTAAATTGTTGGGGTGTGAAAGATTAAAGCTTTAAAAAACAGGTCCGGTTGGGGGTTTGAGGGCTAAAGCGGCCGCCAAAAAAATACCCGCCCAAGCATCAGGGGATGCGGCGGTCAGGTTTGGCAGTCAGACCGAAGCCCGGCAGCTAAAGTAAGTCAAGAAAGCCTGAAAAAGGCCGCCCAATCAAACTGGGTGCAGCAATAACCAGGGGGGCCAAAATTAACCGGCTTAAGGCAGACTAAAACAGTTCCGACCGTTGGGGCTTAAACTGAGTCGGATTACTTTCAGTCTTCTCGGCTTGGAGCAAAATTAGCTTGGGGTGATTGTTTGGCTGTATCGTGGGGACCTAAGTGGATTTCAACTTCAACGACTTTGCGGTCATCGGCGGCTTTGATGAGGAAAACGTAATCTCCGTAAACAATTTTCTCATTGAGGTCTGGAACGCGGCTGACCTGGTCGGTCAGAAATCCGCCTAAGGTTTCGTAGTCGCCCTCCGGGAGGGGGGTTGGTAAGACGTCATTTAAATCGGAAATACTGGTCTGTCCAGTAGCTAAAAAAATGCCAGGTTCAGTTGGCCTGATGTCCTCAATCTCCTCGTCATCGTACTCATCGTTGATGTCACCGATGATCTCCTCAATAATGTCCTCCATGGTAACCAAGCCAGCCGTTCCGCCGTATTCGTCTAAGACAACCGCCAAATGGCTTTTTTTCCGTAACAGTTCCGAGAGGATATCTCCAATCAAACGGTTGGCATGAACCAAAATAACCGGCCGCAAAAGTTCGGTTGGCAGCGTTGCTGAACCGTTAGTACCCCAGAACTTGAGGAGGTCTTTGGCCATGAGGAAACCAACGATGTGATCGAGGTCGCCCTGAAAAATTGGTAGCCTTGAGTAACCCTCTTCTCTGACGACTTCAATGACCTCGTCGATTGTGGCGTTCTGATCAATCCCGATCACCTTGATCCGAGGAGTCATAATTTTCCGGACCACCGTATCGCTGAACTCGAAAATGCTTTGGATCATTTCACCAGAGCTGCGGGATATGGCTCCGCTCTCAGCGCCGTGGTCTATTAAGTCGGTGATTTCTTCCTCAATGCGTGAAGAGGAGAGAGAATACTTGCGTAAGGAACGAAGCAATCGGGATAGCATTCCCGATTTAGATGTGCCATCGTCCAAATTAGGACACTCCTTGGTTAGGATTGATGGAAAGGCCAGCGGCCAGGCAAAGCCGCTGGCGATTTGGCCCGAGAGGGCGTTTATTCTTCCTCGCTGGGAATGCTGGTCCCACTTGGCGTCATGAAATGAAACTGAGAATTGTCAGGCTGAAAGTCCATCGGTTCAAGCCCAAAGGATCGGCACTTTTTAATGACGTCTTCTGGGTTAAGGCTCAGGACTTGGCCGACTTTTTCGATGTCTCCGTTGTGAGTGGCCAAGGTCTTACTGATAAAGCACCGCTCGGCTTCGCCTAAAAGCGTGTCACCGGTAATGAGCTGGCCGTGGCTGAAGGCGTCAGGGGCCAGCCTGAGATAGATCGGCAGAGAGTCTAAGACTACGTGGCCGTTACGACTGAACTGAGCCATTTTTTGGCATTCAGATTTAAGTTCAGTGATGTTGCCTGGCCAGGGGTAGGCCCGAAGACATTCGACCACCGAGTTATCAAGGGAGTGAAAAGGTACTCCCAAAAATTTGGCGGCTTTAGCAATAAACTGGGTGGCCAGGCCTTCTATGTCGTTTTTAGTGTCTCTCAGGGGCGGCAGGGCCAAATTTATGGCCGTCAGACGACAATAAAGATCCTCTCGGAAGGTGCCATTTTCCACCATTTTGGTAAGGTTAGCGGAAGATGACGTGACAAAGCGCACCGAGATGGTTCGGGAATGTCTGGCTCCTAACGGAAACAAAAGACCCTGTTCAATGGCCATCAAAAGGGTCCGCTGGGTGTTGAGAGGCAGATACTCAATGTGTCTTAAAAAAATTGTCCCGTTGTCGGCCAGGGCTATAATGCCCAAGGTGTTTTCCGGGCCGCCCTCCTGACCAAAGAGCGCTAGTTCAATCTGGGACTGGGTAAGGCCGTAGAGGGTTAAATCCATGAAACGGCCGTTACGTTTGCCGCTTTGAGTGTGGATGTGCTTAGCCAGGTTGGTTTTCCCGGTACCAACCTCCCCAGTGAGAAAAATAGGGCGCCCACCCTGGGCTAACTGAGCGGCGGTGGAGAAAATAACCTTAATTTGGTTGTCGCGGGTCATTAGGTTGCTGATTGCTTCAACGGTATTATCGGTCCGGCTGGGGCCCTCTTCGCGATGAGATTCAACAAATGAGTGTTTAATAAAAGGGCTGATCATCTGGGCCAGCGAGGCCAGAAAGTTCAGATCCTTTTCGGTCAAAGTTTCATTGGCATTTTCCAGGTAAATCAGGCCCAGGGGAGTGTTTGTTCCATCATAAAGGGGCGCCAGAAGGCAAGGTTGGTTGATGACCTCAATGTGGCGATTACCGGAGTTGAAAAAAAGCTCGTTGATGATGTGGGGCCAAACTAATCCCTGTCCCATCTCAGTGACGAGGCGGAAGGGGACTTGACTCAAAAGCAGGCGTTTGTCTTCTGGGAAGGAGTAGAATGATGTTTGACCGAGGTTTCCAGCCCCTCCGGGCCAGATTATTGATACCGCTGTAGCGCCCAAATTTTTCTCAAGAAACTGGACCACGGTTCGGCAGACTTCTTCAGGGGTCGCCTGGCACAGTGAGTAGTTGAGAGCGGCAATCAAGCCGGCTTGTTGAGAGGTCAGAACCTGGGCCGCATCCTGAGCTGGAACAGTCACCAGATTTTGCTGAGATTCGTTGACCACGTTAACTATTAGGGCCGCTGGGGCCGGGCCGGTGATAACATCCAAATGTGGTTCAAAAATATAAATTTCCTGGCCGATTTTGATGCAGTCGAAAGGTTTCAGTTGAAGCCTTTCGGAGATGGGCTGATCGTTGACCAGGGTGCCGTTAGTGCTGTTGAGATCTTCAATAAAATAATTATCGTCGGATTTAGTTATTTCCGCATGGCGCCTTGAAGCACTGCGATCAAAAAGAATCAGGTCGCAGTTTGAAGCCCGGCCCAAAAGGGCATTTTGAGAGATTGGAAAACGAAAACCCAAACGATCTTCACGGAAAGCAACAAGTTCGGCCATTTGGACACCTTAGAAACAAACACTCAACTAGAGCTGGAGGATTTGACTCATGATGAAGACTGGTCACAGAAGAATAAACGGTTCCAGGCAAAAATGATTAGTCCATGGGACGCCGCTCCCAAAATGTCGAGGACCAAGCTTGAGGTTCATCTTAAACCGGATGACCGATAGAAATAATACCATACTTTAAATAGCGCGACAAAGACTATTTTAACATTACAAAAGGAGATTTGATTTGATCGGTCGATTTTTTTTCCCGACCTTGGACAAGGCGGCGGAAAGAAAGGGCGCAAATTTGGCATTTTTGATTGACATAATATTGCATTGAAATATATTTATAATTAAAAATACTAAAGCAATTTTATAAATAAACTAATAAAAGTTACAAAACAAGTTGTCTAAAATATGTTTTATTTGTTATTTTGTAGGCCAGCGTCAATAATTAACTGCTGCCGAAGTTTACAATGAGATTTTTTTAGGTTACCCCCTTAGGCTCTGGAGATTCCTTATTTATTTTGGCAATATGTTCTTGAGCTGGTTCTAGAGTCTGAGGAATATGATATCGGGTTATTTTTAGCGCCTTGATAGTGGCGAGCCTGCTGCCCGGACAAACCGGCCCTGGCCAAATTAGGGGCTAAAAAAACGTGAGCCTGTTGCTTAGGTCGCCGAAGATTGCCTCCGGCGCTTTTTTTGGGTTCCCGTTCGGCCCTTTCATCACGCTACAGACAGATAGACGGCCTCGCCAAAATTTACGATGGGGCGGGTTGTTTCTCCCTAACCCCTAAGGAACTGTTTGGTACAACGGCGCCGGAACTCAGCTTGATGCGGGACGCTTTTGAGAAAGTGAGTCAGCTGAGGGAAGGTTGGCGCTTTATCGGCGCAGAGCTGGAATCAGACAGTTTGTAATATCGCCGTAGGTCAAAAATAGCATACCCGGTAGGTATTTCCGTCTGTTTGACCATTGTTTGCCAAAAAATAGTCAATGCAATCTCCGATAAATTTGATATAATTAAAAATTCGGTCAGGGGCTTAAGTCCTTCGAGCATATCTGCCCGGCTGACCTTGGCCGGTTTGGTTTGGGCTTGTCAATTTGGCCGTTCCGTTATTTTTTATTTTGAATAAAAAAACCGCTGTTAACCTATTTTGGAGTATTTTAGTATATTGCTCGGCTCACCATGCTCAGAGTCAGAGTTAAATTTTGGGATTGTTTCTATGACTGAATCCATTGATAACTCTCAAAACCCACGCCTGAGGTTCAAAAGGGTAAGTTCAGATCTCGACTGGCCAATGCCGGTAGCCGCTTCCAGTGGGGCGGCCGGATTGGATCTGGCCGCTGCCGTGACTGAGCCTCTGACCTTAAAGCCTGGTTCCATTACGCTGATCCCGACTGGCTGGGCGGTGGCCATCCCGCCAGGTTTTGAAGCTCAGGTGCGGCCCAGGAGCGGTATGGCCCTTCGGCACGGCTTGACTTTGATTAACACCCCCGGGACCATTGACAGCGACTATCGCGGGGAAATTGGGCTGGCGGTTATCAATCTGGGGCCCAAGGAAGTGGTTGTCAAAAGGGGCGATCGCTTGGCCCAAATGATTATTTCCAAGGTTTGGCGGCCGGTTTCCGAACTCTGTGACGACCTTGACGACACTGACCGCGGAGTCGGTGGTTTTGGCTCGACCGGGGTTTAGATTTGCGGTTTTGTCTATTAGCCAGCGGCAGCAAGGGTAACTGCGTCTGGGTTGAAGAGGACGGTCGGGCAATAATAGTCGACAACGGCCTGTCGTTTGTGGAACTAAAGAAACGAGCTCAGTCTGCCGGCATCAACTTGGCCTCGGTCCGGGATGTGATCATCTCTCATGAACACACCGATCATGTGCAGGGCGTAGGTCCGGCGGCCCGTAAACTGGGCTTAACGGTCCACGTCAGTCAACCTACGGCCGAAGCAGCCGGGGCTCATTTGAAAAATCTGGCTATCAGGCACTTTGAGCCGGGTCAGACACTGGATTTCGGGTTTTTGAAAGTTAAAACCATAACCGGCTCCCATGACTGCGCTGATCCTTCGGTTTTTGTCGTTGAAGGCGGCCGCCATCGGCTGGGATTAGCTACCGATCTGGGGGTGGCCACCGCCTTGGTCAGGCAAGAGTTTAGTGGACTATCGGCCCTAATTTTGGAATTTAACCACGATCTGCAGATGCTTCTGTCCGGTCCTTATCCGTATTTTCTCAAGCAAAGGGTTAGAAGCCGCAAAGGGCATCTATCCAATGAGCAGGCGGCGGAATTACTCCATGAGCTCCAACACCATAATCTTCAGCAGGTCGTCCTGGCCCATCTTTCGGAAGTCAATAACACTCCAGCTTTGGCCTTAGCGGCTGCCTTGGCGTCCTTTGGACAGTCGCCGCCGCCGGTGGCCGCAGCTTCCCAGTGGGAACCGACTGAAGTGTTTACCCTGTAAAGACCACGACCTTCGCCCCTTGGCGGGGTATTTTTTTTGGTTTCTTTTGAGGATAAAATGAAATATTACGTTTCTACACCCATTTACTATGTCAACGCCAAGCCCCACCTGGGCCACGCTTACACCACTATCGTTAATGACGTTTTAACCAGGTTCCATCGGCTTTTGGGTTATGACAGCTACCTTTTGACTGGGACTGACGAGCATGGTGATAAAATTGTCCGAGCCGCCGAGCGCGAGGGCAGAAATCCACAGCAATACGCCGACGAGATCAGCGCCCTTTTTAAAGCAGCCTGGCCCAAGCTAAATATTGAGACCAACGACTTTATCCGCACGACCGAAGAGCGCCACAAAAAGGTTGTCTCGGCCTTTATGGAATTGGTTTATAAACGGGGCGACATTTATTTTGGGGAATATGGCGGCCACTATTGTTTTGGCTGTGAGCGTTTTTATACCGAAAAAGAGCTCCAAGACGGGTTATGCCCCGATCACCAGACCAAGCCGGAATATATCTCGGAAAAGAACTATTTTTTCCGGATGAGTAATTACCAAGACTGGCTTATTGATTACATCAAGGCCAACCCAACCTTCATCCGGCCTGAGCGTTACAAAAATGAGGTTTTGGGATTTTTAAGGGATCCGTTGGAGGATCTGTGTATCACTCGTCCTAAGAGCCGACTGACCTGGGGAATTGATGTGCCTTTTGACGAAGGATTTGTCACCTACGTCTGGTTTGATGCCTTAATCAATTATATCTCGGCCTTGGGTTGGCCGGATGGTGAGCTCTATCAAAAATATTGGCCGGTGGCCCAACATACCATTGCCAAAGATATTTTAAAGCCTCATGCCATTTTTTGGCCGACCATGCTCCAGTCGGCTGGACTGCCCCTTTATAAGCATTTAAACGTCCATGGGTACTGGCAAATTGGTTTTAGCAAGATGAGTAAAAGCATCGGAAACGTCGTCGAAGCCTTGGCCATGGCTGACCGTTACGGAAACGATCCTTTCCGGTATTTTTTAATGCGTGAGATGAACTTTGGGCTTGACAGCGAGTTTTCCGAAGATCGCTTAGTCGATCGTTACAACAGCGATCTGGCCAACGATCTGGGAAACCTTTGGCAGCGGGCTCTGGCCATGCTCCAGAAATTTAGTCACTCTCAGGTCCCAATCTTGGCCCTCAAAGGGCTGGGTCAATCCGATGACGCTGAATGGGCTCGCCGGTTTGAGAATTTGGTTACCGAATACTCAAAGCATTTTGAAGAGGTCAATCCCCGGGCGGCCTTAACAGCGGTCTGGGAATTTGTCGGGCTTTTAAACAAAACCATTGATTCTGAGGCTCCCTGGGCCTTGGCCAAAGACCCGTCCAAAGCCGAACGCCTGTCAACAGTGATGGCCAGGTTGGTCAAAGGTCTGGCCCTGCTTGGGGCCTTGGTTTGGCCAGTCATGCCGGCGACCGGAGCCGAAATGTGGCGCCGGCTTGGTTTGGACCCTGCCCAAATAACTATTGACAACGATCGCATTTTGACCATGTTGAGCCACGGTCGGGAAATCAAAGCCGGTTCAGCCTTCTTTCCCAGGATCGAGACCACTGAGACTAAAACTCGTGGAAAAAATCAAGCCGACAAAACCAAGACCGACGCCGAATCGGCGGAGGGGACCAAAACCAAGGCCTTGGCTTGTTGTACTGAGGCCGCCGGCTTGGACGAAGCTCCCAAAGACGGGGTGCAGACCATTGAGACGATTACCATTGATGACTTTAAACGGCTTGAGCTTCGGGTTGGAAAGGTTCTGGCGGCCGAGGCTCTGCCTAAGAGCCTAAAGCTGATTAAGCTGACCGTCTCTTTGGGGGATTCCGAACGGACTGTGGTAGCCGGAATCGGCCGGCACTACCAGCCAGAAGATTTGGTTGGACGCTTTATCGTTGTTATTGCTAACCTGGCCCCAGCTAAGCTTATGGGCGTGGAATCTAAGGGCATGGTTTTGTGTGCAACCCAACGAGACTCTGATGGAGGCGAAAGACTAACCCTTTTGACGGTGGCTTCCGAAATCGCTCCCGGGTCTAAAATATCCTGAATCGGCACTTCATAAATTAACAATATGTTTTAAAAAAGTTTATTTTATAGATTATACATTCTTTATTTGTATTTTTAGTGCGCCGTGGAAAGGCGCATATACCTAGTACATAGTCAACAGGTTAATTGTGGGTAAAGGCGAACCAGGATAATTCGGGCTTCTTCCACTGTGAACTGCCAGATTACTTTTTTGA